>NZ_DBEXBB010000225.1:0-11229 GCF_048170425.1 Phocaeicola sp. | reverse complement strand
TTTTCCTGAAAAAATAGAGAGCGAAGACTAAAATAGTTATACTCTTACACGCCTATACGACCACACCCATCAGAACTGGAAGTAGATAAACGGCTGAATATCGCTGCTTTTCACCTGAATGACCAGATAAATCAGTGCAATCATTATCAGTGCCTGCGCTACGAGCGGCATGCGCACCATGCCCCGGCTGCACGCATTCTGCCAGCTGTCAGGACAAAAGTGAAGCAGAAAGCCGACTCCCATCAGCGCAAATACCTTCCAGTAGCCCGTCAAAAGCTGCTCCAGCAATTCCGGATGGAAAGCCGTAACTATCTGGCGAATCATGGTCACTGAAGCCTCGAACGTGGAATTACGGAAAAATATCCAGCAGAAGCATACAAAATGGAAGGTCAGCACCACGGCAAAGAATTTACGTACTCCCCGACTGCGATATTGCTTGGAACGTCCCAACAGATTACGGTAAAACTTATGTAAGGCCAGTGCCACTCCGTGCAATCCGCCCCACACCACAAAGTTCCACGAAGCGCCGTGCCACAGACCACCCAGCAGCATGGTCAGTATCAGGTTGATGTAGGTACGGATTTTCCCCTTCCGGTTACCACCCAGGGAGATATAAAGATAGTCGCGCAACCAGGACGACAGGGAAATGTGCCAGCGATGCCAGAAGTCGGTCACACTGTCCGACTTATAAGGTGAGTCGAAGTTGAGCGGGAAACGGAATCCCAGCAACAAGGCAATACCGATGGCCATGTCACTGTAACCCGAAAAGTCACAATATATCTGCAAGGCATATCCGTAGACACCAAACAGGTTTTCCAGTCCGGAATAAAGTCCCGGATTATCGAAAATACGTTCTACAAAGTTCACGCTGATATAGTCTGAAATCACCGCTTTCTTGAACAAGCCGCTCAAAATGAAGAAAATGCCCTGTCCGAACATTTCAGACGACACGAACAAAGGCTGACGGATTTGTGGGATAAAGTCGCGTGCACGTACGATGGGCCCTGCCACCAACTGCGGAAAAAAGGACACATAAAACGCGTAATCCAGCAAGTTAGTCAACGGCTTCAGGTCACGACGGTACACGTCGATGGTATAACTCAGCGACTGGAAGGTAAAGAAAGAGATTCCCACCGGAAGGAAAATGTCCAGCGGTTCAAAGTGCCCGTGCCACAGCGGAGCCAGCATTTCATAAAAGAAGTTGGTGTACTTGAAATAACAAAGCAGTCCAAGGTTGATGCACAAACTGCATACCACCAGCAGTTTCCGTTTCCAAGGCTGTACAGTCAGCTCCATTCTGCGAGCCAGTAAAAAATCGGACACCGTGACAATACCCAGCAGAAAGAAATAAAATCCGCTACTCTTATAATAGAAATAATAAGAAAACAAGGTAACAAACAGCAGGCGTGCCGTCGTTTTTTTCGGCAAAATCAGGTAAATCAGGCTGAATCCGAGAAAAAGAAGCAAAAAAAAGCCACTGCTAAAAATCATCGGCTGCGACGCGTCGTACATCAGCACATCCTTAAGTCTGTCCCAGTCAATTCCAAGTTCCGTCCAGTTGAGTTTCCACATAATTGTTGTATGATTTGATAATCGCTTCGTGTAATAATAATCCCTGCAAAATATATCCGTCCTGTGTAAAATGAATCTTGTCACGCTGGTAATAATTTCCTGCACTCCAGTTCTGACAGGCATAGCGTTCACCCCCCACCACATGATACATATCCCATAAAGCCAACTTACGCGAAGCTGCATAATCCAGCTCTGTCTTTACCACCAGCTTCGTGCGAGGATTGATTACCCTTGCGCCCCGTCGTCCATTACGGACATACGCTCCGGGAGGAGTAGTCAGCAAATACACTGCCTGCGGACATCCCTCCTTCAGTTCGCCCAACAGGTTATCCATCTGAAGCAGATGTTCTGCCGAAGCATAACGGCGGCCATGTGCCTCATTGGTACCGAACGAAAGAATAACCAGGTCCGGATTCAGTTCGATAATCTGACGAATATTCTCAGGTGTAGCAAAAGAAGCACAAGTCGCTCCGTTTACTCCTACTATGTGATACACAATTCCTGCTGCTCCCGTTTCCTGCGCCAATCCCGAAGTACGGTAACTCACCTGCATATCGAGCACGGCCTCCCGTCCGAAATCGTCCTCCAGCTGACGCCGTACAATATAAGGATACACATGCCCCCGCACATGAGAATCACCGATGTGCACGATACGTAACGGACGGTCGAGTACGGAAAGCTTCTGCCAGAAAGGCTCCAGTTCGTGCGTTGGGTCTATAATCGTATTTTCAGTTGTTCCCTTAAATCCAGCAGGCATCGGATTGCTGACTTCCACAAAACGCATCAGCTGCTGCATGGCCTCGCTGTCGGACACATGACCGGAATGACGGTCAGGACGCGATTTCTCCGGCAAAGCATCCTGCGCTAAAAGCGGCAATGCTCCCAAAAGGAACCCGAAGAGTACCCCCCAAAAACGTATCTCACTCCATTTCATAAGCTTTTCGTTTTTCGTACTGTTCTTTGCCGTACATCAAGGTCTCAAACAGAAGTCCGGCAATGTGCTTTCCTCCCCTGAAATTGATGTGGGTATAGTCATAATTGGCCATCTGAGGCTTATGGTTCACCATGTCCACCATGCTTCCTTCTCCTCCCATGGCTTCAAACATATTCCAGAATGCCACATGTGTTTCTGCTGCAAGTGCCTGCTGATAGCGAATAAGACGTTTCACCCCGGGCATAGTACGCAGCTCGCCATTCTCATCCTTGTTCTCCCTATCTCCTACACTGACAATCAGGAAAGAAGCTTCCGGAAAAGCTGTCTTCAAACGCTCCACAACAGGTTTCATGGCATCCTTGTAATAAGTATAGTTCATCACCTGGTCTGAAGCCACATTCAGTCCATATTGCAACACAATCAAATCATACGTACGCAAACGATTATACTGACGAAGTATCGACATCGGAATATTTCCCAGTTGCTGTCCACTGCTTCCACGGGTACTGAAGTTATCCACCACCACTCCCCGGTATGGATCCATTGTCACGGCATAGAATAAAGCGGTAGAATCCAGTTTCTCCACATTCCAGCGAACAGAACCGATACGTCCGTTCACTGATACCGCCTGTAACTCTTCTTTTCCATCCACTAAGAATTGCTGAGGTTCTCTTCCATTGACAGATACGGTCAGTCGCAAAGAATCGAGAGTCAAGAAATAACACGTAGAAACATCACAAGTATCTATACGCGACAAGAAACGTTTCTCTCCTTTCAACATCACGTAAGCTCCCTGAGAAGGAGCAAAATAATGATTAGAAATATCCTGACGGGAACGATCAAAATACGTAGAATCTGTAATAGAATGACTACTCCATCCGCCAAAAGAATGATGCACCGTAGGACGAAAACCTGCTATCTTGGTTGTTATGGGCACATATCCCACTCCGCATCCACCAAAACGTTTCTGTAACATTTCGCGCAAATCGCCGGTCAAGATATCAGCCTCAATAAATGAATCCCCGAAATAAGCAATGCGCACAGGACGACCTAAAGATTCCACTTTCTCCAAAGCCTCATAAAAACGTGTCATTCCATATCCCATAGAATCGGTATATTCCTCTATACATACCATACCGCTCTTGCAAGTATCAACAAAAACAGGCTTTACCGGAAGCGGCAACACCAGTGTATCAGAATCCACAGGCTCTGTCATCTCCTTCTTAATACGGATATCCGAAAGCAGGTCGACCTTTCTTAAAGGTTGCCCACAAAAAGATGCGGAAGGTAAAAAATACATGGCACACAAGCCAACCACCACCAGAAAGGTGAACAGAAAAGTGTATAATAATTTATTCTTCATGAACTTTCCTCTAAAACTGAGTGCAAAGATAGAGGAATTTTAAGTACAAAAGATTATCTGGTATATTTTTCTCGAATATTCTGCAAGAAATCATCAACCATACGGTAACCTTTCTCCGTGGTAATTCCCCGCATGTGCAAAATAGTAATCTCACTATAGATTTCGGCCAGCGGATAATGGTCTGTAATGTCTGAATAAATCAGCAAGTCCATCTGCATGGCCATAGCCTGATTGATAATCTGAAAATTGATGTCGCTACGAAAAATACCTTGCTCTATCCCCTTCTCAAAATACGCCAACGCATCGGCATCACCCCTGCGACGGTCATCATGTATATAATCCAACACCTTGGAATATCTGCGCAGGTCACGAAAAAACAGAGGGTTCACCGTACATAATTCATTAAACTTACGCTCATAGAAAGTAAGGATTACTTCCAGCACGTTATCCGCGCTGGAAGCAATCTCTTGCATATACTCATTCATACAACGACGATAGAAACGAAAAACTTCCAATAGGAGTTCTTCTTTATCTCCAAACAATTCATAAAGCGTACGCTTGGATATAGAAAGCGAACTTGCTATATCGTCCATGTGGACAGCCTTAATTCCCAAACTCATAAAAGATTTGGAAGCTGTTTCCACCACACGCAGTTTTAACTCTTCACGTTCGTTTTCCTTTCTTCGTACTGCCATTTATCTACATCAATGAATAATTCCTAATTTTGAAGTTTCTACAAACCGAATGATATTCTCTATTTCCGGTCCGTTCGGAATCTGTTCACGAATACGTCCCAATGCATCATTCAATGATGTATTAGCCTTATACAATATGCGATATGCTTGTGCAATATGCTTGATAATCGTCTCTGAAAAACCAGCATGCTCCAGTACCCTTGTATTAATACTATAAAAAGCTATCGGTTCATGTGCAGCCACAATATATGGAGGAATATCTTTAATAAAGCGGCATCCTCCCTGCACCACAGAAAAATTACCCAAACGTGTATTTCCCTGCATCAGCACATTGGATGTCAGAATTGCACAGTCATATATAATACAATTACCCGACACTTGTGAGCCATTACCAATAATACAACGGTTGCCGACCTCCACATCATGAGAAAGACGGGCACCGGTCATGATAAAATTACCATTACCTACCTTAGTAGCATGTGAAGCACGTGTACCACGGATAATCACAGCATTTTCACGAATCACATTGTTATTGCCGATAATGGCCAGTGTCTCTTCACCCGTAAAGGCAAAATCCTGGGGAACTGCTGCCACCACAGCTCCCTGATAAACTGTGTTTCCATTTCCCATACGTGTGCCACTCATCAGACTGGCATAAGGCATAATCACGTTATCATCACCTATCTCCACATTCTTGTCAATATAGGCAAAAGGATGTACTGTCACGTTCTTGCCAAGTTTGGCTGACGGATCTACATAAGCTAAAGGACTTATCATAGTTTTCTCATTTTAAGGTTAATCAATTTCTACCACCTCCCAATGCACTGTACAAGTTGATAACAGCTTGCATACGCTGAAAATTATCAGAAACTTCTGTCAACTGTGCACTCAGTAAGCTCTGCTGCGCAGTCAGGATTTCCAGGTAAGTGGCATCTCCACTCTGGAACAACGCTTTGGTATAAGTCACTGCTTTATCTAACTGTTCTACCTGTCCACGGTCTTCCACCAGCTTCTTGTTCTGGGTTTCAAACAGGAACAAAGCATCGCTCACTTCTTTTCCAGCCTCCAGGATAGTCTGCTGGTAATTCATCTTGGCGATTTTTTCTTCTGCTTTCGACACCTTCAAGTTAGCAATCAGCTTACCGTTGTTGAAAATAGGCTGAGCCAATGAAGCCAAAGCCTGCAACATAAATTCACCCGGATTTGACACAGAAATGCCAGAACCATTAGTCCAGCCTGCCAGCCCTGTAATATTTAATCCCGGGTAGAAAGCTGCACGAGCAGAGTTGGTTGTATAATAAGCCGCAGCAAGCGTCATTTCAGCCATCTTTACATCCGGGCGATTCTCCAGCAACTGCATCGGCACACCCGCAGCCAGTTCTTCTGGCATAACCTGCTCATCCAAAGTACTGCGGTCAATAGTCTGCGGAGCTTTTGCCAGCAACACAGCAAGTGAGTTTTCTGTTTCACGCACCTGACGCTTCAAATCCATTAAAGAAGCTTCTACCTGATGGCTGGCAGCACGCATCTGTGCTACAGCAGCCTCTGTGGTCATACCCGCAATCTTCATAGCTTCCATTACACGTACATTCTCCTTGTAAATGGCAGCTGTTTCAGTGGTTATTTCCACTTGGCGGTCGAGCATCAACAATGAATAATAAATATTAGCCACTCCGCAAATAATCTGTGACCGTACCGCCTGTTCAGCATACTTACTTTGTTCGTAGGCCACTTTTTGTCCACGTTTTGTGTTCAAAATTTTTCCGAACAAGTCTATTTCCCAACTGGCAGACACTGGAAGCTGGTACGCCTTTACATAGTTTCCACCTCCCATACTGGTAGTAGTTCCTTGCGGAGCCAGATTAATAGAAGGCAAATATGATAATTTAGCTGCAGTCAACATCACTTTCGCTTCTTGTACACGAAGGGCAGCAGCCTGCATATCTACATTATTAGCCAGTCCCTCTTCAATTAAGGCCTGTAATTTAGCATCGCGGAAAATTTCTTTCCAAGGTAAATTTCCCATATTAGCCGTATCGGCAGCCAATGTATCAGTTGCCGAAGCCGGGTCACGATAGACGCCTGAGGCATCTATCGTTTCCGGACGATCATAAGCTTTATAAATGTGGCAACCGCTCATCATGGCAGTTAAACACATCATTCCTATTATCTGTTTTTTCATTGTCAATCTTATTTATGCGTATTAGGAGAATACTGTTCAATTTCAGCTTCCACTTCACTTTCATCGAGACTATCCCATTCCATCGGCTTGAATTTCTCCTGCAACCACTGGAATACCACAAACAATACCGGCACGATGAAAATCTGGCAAATCATACCAATCAACATACCACCAATAGCTGAAGCACCCAACGTACGGTTACCATGAGCTCCTACACCCATAGCCAACATCAACGGAATCAAACCGACAATCATGGCCAATGAAGTCATCAAGATAGGACGAAGACGGGCTGCAGCTCCCAGAACAGCCGCCCAAGAAATACTCATTCCCTGTTTGCGACGGTCGAGTGCAAACTCTACAATCAAGATGGCATTCTTAGCCAGCAGACCCATCAACATAATCAAGGCAATCTGCATGTAAATGTCATTTGACATGGTCCCCAAAATCATCTTCAATGCAGGAATGCTTCCCAAAGCACTGAATCCGTTAACGAAGATAAAGCTACCCATCAAACCGAAAGGTACAGAAAGCAATACGGCCAACGGCAGAATGTAACTTTCATACTGGGCACTCAGCAGCAAGTAAACAAAGACGAAGCAAAGTACGAAGATAAGACCGGTCGTACTGCCACTTGTCTGTGCTTCCTCACGTGCCATACCTCCTAGTTCGTAACCGAATCCCATCGGAAGATTTTCCTTAGCCACTTCAGCAATAGCCTGCAACGCCTGACCAGAAGTGTAACCAGAAGCAGGAGCCACCATCACTTTCATTGAAGTATACAAGTTGAAACGGTTGATAATATCTGGACCGTATACTTTCTTCATGCTTACGAATTGTGTAATAGGAGCCATTTCTCCATTGCTACCACGTACTTTCACTCCGTTCAACGACTCCATGTTCTTAGTAGCATCCGGTTCTGCCTGAATCATTACACGATACATCTTACCGAAACGGTTGAAGTTAGAAGCATACAAACCTCCAAAATATCCCTGCATGGTAGAAAGAATATCGCTCGGACTGATACCAGCCTTTTTACAAGCTGCCGCATCAATGTCAAGCTGATACTGCGGGAAGCTCGGGTTAAAAGTAGTCTTCGCTGAATTGATTTCCGGACGTGCTTCCAATGCGGCCGTATAGTTATTTACGACTTCAAAAAAGTGGTCCAGTGAACCACCAGTCTTATCCTGCATGTTCAATTCAATATCACTTGATACAGAATAACCCGGAATCATCGGAGGAGCAAAGAACAATACCTGTGCATCCTTAATAACCTTCTGTGCACGCAAGAACAAAGTAGAATAGATAATATCTGAATTCTGCATCATGGAACGTTCTTCCCAGTCTTTCAATTTGATGATGACAGAACCGTAAGAAGGTCCTTGTCCACCAATAAAGCTATATCCGGAAATAATAGTACGAGACTGAACGGCAGGTTCTGCAGCAACTAAGCTATCCACCCTTGCCAACACTTCCATAGCACGTTCCTGAGAAGAACCAGGAGGCAATGTCACAGCACCCATGATAGTACCGGTATCTTCATTAGGCACCATACCTGTCGGAGTAGTCTTCATAAAGAACATCAACAATACGATAGATGCAGCCACCAATCCGAATGAAAGCCATTTTTTATGAATGAAGAATACCACACGCTTCTTATAGCTCTTCAGCAATGAATCGTATGCGGCATTGAAAGAAGTATGGAAACGATCGACCATACTCATCTTCTTTTGCTTGTGTTCGGTATCGTGCGGTTTCAGGAAAATCGCACACAATGCCGGAGAAAGTGTCAACGCGTTCAATGCTGAAAATGCGATAGAAATCGCCATCGTAATACCGAACTGACGATAGAATGTACCGGCCGTACCTCCCATGAAACTTACCGGGATAAACACAGACATCATGACCAATGTAATAGAAACCAGCGCACCACCCAGTTCGCTCATGGCATCGATGGAAGCCTCACGAGATGATTTGTATCCCTGGTCCAACTTGGCATGTACACCTTCCACCACCACAATGGCATCATCGACTACAATCGCAATGGCAAGCACCATCGCCGAAAGTGTCAGCAAGTTCACACTAAATCCAATCAGTTTCAAAACGAAGAAGGTAGCAATCAAGGCTACCGGAATGGCAATGGCCGGAATCAATGTAGAACGCATATCCTGCAAGAACACATATACTACGATGAACACCAGCACAAAGGCTTCAATCAAAGTCTTGATAACTTCGTGGATAGACGCATACAAGAAGTCATTGGCATTCTGAGCTACATTAATCTTCAATCCGGCAGGCAAGCTTTCTTCAGCCTTGCTGATTACATCCAGCAAGTTGTTGATTGTTTCTGTTGCATTGGTTCCCGCCATCTGGAACACGATACATGTTACAGCCTTATGGCCGTTTACTGTATTATTAAAAGTATAAGCCAGACGCCCTAATTCGATACGAGCTACATCTCCCAAACGAAGTACCTCACCATTAGGCAGAGCCTTGATAACAATATCTTCAAATTCTTCCGTCTGCTGCAAACGACCTTTGTAACGAATTGTATACTGGAAAGTCTGGTTACCACGTTCACCAAACTGTCCAGGTGCTGCTTCAATATTCTGTTCGGCCAATACACCTGAAATATCAGACGGGACCAAGTTATATTGTGCCATCACATCCGGCTTCAACCAAATGCGCATAGAGTAGTCCTGACCCATCACGTTGGCATCACCCACACCTTTTACACGCTGAACTTCCGGAATCAAGTTAATCTTGGCATAGTTTTCAATAAACTCAATGTTATACTTATCTTCTGCATCATACAATGAGAAAATCAACAACATAGAGTTCTGGCGTTTCTGTGTAGTCACACCCACCTTGGTAACTTCAGCCGGCAACAAGCCTTGTGCCATAGACACACGATTCTGTACGTTGACAGCAGCCATATCCGGGTCAGTACCCTGATTAAAATAAATACTGATATCAGCTGAACCATTGTTTGAGGCACTAGACTGGATATACATCATGTTTTCTACACCGTTAATCTGGTCTTCCAGCGGAGCAATCACTGAGTTCAACACAGTCTGTGCATTCGCACCTGTATAAGTTGCTCTTACCGATACGGTAGGAGGTGCAATGTCCGGATATTGTGTAACCGGCAGGGTGGCCAAACCAATCACACCCAGAATTACTATCAAAATAGAAATTACCGTTGACAGTACCGGACGGTTAATAAATTTATCTAGTTTCATTCTTTAAATACCATTTATAATTACAGTCCGAGAACTTTTAATAAACACTATTCCCCCGAACCATAAAAATCGTTGTTTATTATTTAAAAGCAGTCTGAATATTACCATCTCGCTGGTCTTGTAACGCTTTCTGGAATTTAGCTTCCTTCTCAGCTAAAGTAATCGGAGTAATCTTTTGTCCGTCTTTCAGAGTCTGAACACCTTCCACTACAATTTTATCACCAGGTTTCAAGCCACCAGTCACAATATAATGCTTGCCATCGTTTAAGTTGGAAATCTGTACTTCAGTATGTTTGATAGTATTGTCAGATTGTAAAACATATACAAACTTCTTGTCCTGAATTTCCTGAGTAGCAGTCTGAGGAATCAAGATAATGTCGCTCATAGTGTATGGGAATACCACGTTGGCCATACCTCCACTACGAAGAATATTCTGCTTGTTCGGGAAAATAGCACGCATGCTCACAGAACCTGTAGTCTGGTCAATCACCCCGCTCACAGCATCAATTTTACCTTCTTCTGAATACATCGTTCCATCAGCCAGCTGCAATTTTACAGCCGGCATTTTTTCCAACTGTTCTTTCAATGTGCCACCCGCCTTTGTCAATGCCAGCAACTGCTTTTCAGTCATTGAGAAATACACGTACATATCTCCAATCTGAGAAACCGTTGTCAACGGTTCTACTACTGAAGGACTAACCAGTGCACCTACACGATAGGGGAAAGTACCAATCACCCCGTCAGAAGGACTAGTTACAGTACAGAAACCCAAATTCTGTTTAGCTGCCGCATAAGAAGCTTCAGCTTGTGCTAAACTGGCTTTAGCAGAAAGTAAATTGTTTACAGCAGTTTGATATTCAAAATCACTGATAATCTTCTGTTCATGCAACATTTTTTTGTTTGCTTCAGTTGATGTAACAGTTTCCAAATTAGCTTTTGCAGAAGCCACGCCAGCCTTTGCCTGATCATATACAGCCTGATACTGGGTCGGATCAATTTGGAACAACGCCTGCCCCTTACGAACCGTAGCTCCTTCATCCACACATAACTTCACGATAAATCCTGATACTTGCGGACGAATTTCAATATCCTGCAAACCTTTGATTGTAGCGGGATACTGGGTTGTCTGATTGCTGGATGCAGCTGTAAGTGTTTCAACTGCAAATTCATCATCACCCATTCTCATACCCCCCTGACCGCCTCCACATGCAGTCAGCAATGAAAGAGTCAATGCATAGACTGCC
>NZ_DBEXBB010000224.1:0-12975 GCF_048170425.1 Phocaeicola sp. | reverse complement strand
TAAAAATACATTCAATCATGAAAGATAAAGAAGAAAGAAAATTACAGTTTGTCCTTCGGTATTACGAAGATGGGAAACTGGATACAAGAAAGGCACTGAAGAAAATAACAGGGATAGCGCATCAAAATAAAATAAATGGATTTTGGGTTTACTTTTCGGGAGTAGCTGCGGCCATCCTTGTCTGCGTGGTAAGCTATACCTTGTTAAGCCGGAAGGAGAGTCATGACGTGTTAATTACGGCAGATGCAGGAGTGACAAGGTATTTCCTGCCAGACAGCACACTGGCTGTCCTTTCCAAAGGTGCCGTATTGGAATATGATGCCGATAAATATGGAAAAGATACCCGGACGGTACACATGTCGGGAAAAGTCTATTTTAGTGTCCGAAAAAATGCGCAATCTCCTTTTATTGCCGCCACTGAATATGCTCAGGTGAAAGTACTTGGAACTGAATTTGAAATGGATGAGTGCAAAAAAGATACGGCTACTCGCGTGTATGTAAAATCCGGTAAAGTCGTCTTTAAAGGAAGATATGGTAAAAATGGAATTATCCTTACGAAAGATATGTGTAGCATGCTGACACATGGCGATGAAATGCCTGTGGCCGTTCATGCTGTTTCTCCAAATCCTTCGGCTTGGGCTACGGGGAAATTCATTTACAGGAATACGCCCATTGATGAGGTGCTGAAAGAGCTTTCCCTTTATTATGGAATACAGCTGTATTCGTCGGAACATTACAGAACAATTACCGGTGAATTCAAGACAGACAACTTGGATAAAATCATCGCATTGATTGAAAAAACATTGGATATAAAAATAACAAAGAAAGAGCGATGAAAAGAATCATATCTTTATTTTTTCTGGCTTTCCTGATGGATACTTTATTCTTGCACGCGCAACGTCGGGTTACTGTGGAAGACATGATGGAGCAAGTGAAGCAGGTGTACCCTGTCAGCTTTGTGTATGACGCGTCCATCAGGCTTGACATTCCGTATACTGGCAAGAAACCCGGTATGGTCAGTCTGGAAAGTGCCCTTGAAACCCTTTTTCATCATACGGGTATCAAGTGGGAAATAGATGGCAGTCATGTTATCCTTAAAAAGCTGTTGACTTATACGTTAAGCGGATACGTCTATCAGGATAATGGAGAAACAGTGATAAATGCAACCGTATGGGACATGACTTCGAATGTGGGTACGCTGACTAACGAGCATGGGTTTTATAGCCTTACGCTGAGTGAAGGAACACATAAAATCCGGTTTTCGCACATTGGTAGCGGAGAGCATCTGGAAGATGTTACGTTAAACGGAAACAAATCAAAAAACATCCACTTGAAATCTGATTATCGAATCAATGAGGTAGTGGTGACGGCTGATTTGAACTCGCCTCTTCATACCACCCAGACAGGGAAGGTTTCGCTCACAGCGAAGGATTTCGTAAATGGGAATAACTTTATGAGTTCGCCCGATGTGGTAAAGAAACTTCAAGGCTTGTCGGGAGTGGCCGGCGGAACGGAACTTATATCTGGTTTGTACGTGCATGGCGGCAATAACGATGAAAACCTGTTTCTTCTTGACGGTACTCCGCTGTATCAGGTAAACCATGCCGGAGGGTTGTTTTCTTCATTCAACACAGATATTATCAAGAATATAGATTTCTATAAAAGCGGTTTTCCTGCCCGCTATGGCGGACGGCTCTCTTCGGTAGTCGATGTGCGTACGAATGACGGAAACATGAAGGAATATCATGGCAGTTTTACGCTTGGACTTTTAGAGGGTAGGATACAGTTTGAAGGACCGATAGTGAAGAACCGTACCTCGTTCAATGTCGCCATGCGCCGTACGTGGATGGACTTGCTTACCGCACCGGCCATTGCCATCATGAATGCCAGTCGCCGGAACAAGCAAAATGTGAGATATGCTTTTCATGACATCAATGCGAAAGTAACTCACATATTCTCCGAAAATAGTCGTGCAGATATCAGCCTTTATTCAGGGAATGACCTTTTTAAGTTCAGGCATAAAGAATATCTGTTTGACCCAGAACCTACCAATATAGACAAGTTCAATCTGCAATGGGGTAATTTCACTGCATCTGCCAATTGGAAATACATTTTCTCGCACAACATGTTCGTCAATATTACAGGAGTTTATACTCATAATCGTTCCAAATTCGATAACCTGAGTGAAGAACGTTTGGGGTATATCGAAGGAACGAAGGGCACCATCGTAAAAGAGCAGAACAATCATTCCACCATCAATGACTTCGGTTACCGGATGGAGTTTGATTATCGCCCAAACTCCTGGAATCACATCCGTTTCGGTTCCAACTATATGCGCCATCTTTTCGTACCCCAGAATTATTATTCGAAGTATGACACTACATCGCAAGATGAGTTGACCGAGAAAGTGGATAGCCGGTACAAGAGCAATGAGTTTACGCTGTATGCAGAGGACGAGATGACGTTATGTAAAAGTGTGAAACTGAATGGAGGGTTACATTATACGCTGTTTGGTATATCGGGCACGAAATATCATTCGATAGAACCACGTGCGGCAATCAATTTCAGGTTGTGTGACAAAGCCAGCCTGAAAGTTTCGTACACCGAAATGAACCAGTTCATGCATCAGCTTTCGGCCACTTACTTGAATTTGCCGACTGACTATTGGGTGCCTTCCACAGCCCGCATCACTCCCATGAAAGCACGACAATACGCAGCGGGGATATATGCCCGATTGCCGTATGACATCCGATGGAGCGTAGAAGGATTTTATAAAACCATGGACAACCTGATAGAATATGATGGCAATAGTGGTATGCTTAATCCGATGGCAGACCAGTGGGAAGACGAGGTACGTACTGGAAAAGGAAAAGCCTACGGGATGGAAACTGACTTCCGTTACAGTAACGGAAAGACTTCGGTCGATGCGTCCTATACACTTTCGTGGAGCAAGAGGTTTTTCCCTGACTTCCATTCTTCATGGTACCCGGATAAGTTTGACAACCGGCACCGGTTTTCTGTCAATATCAGTCATAAGTTTAATGAAAGGATAGACGTATACGCCTCATGGAATTATCATAGCGGGAACCGCATGACCATTCCGACACAGCTGGTAGATGCTCCCGTTATTCCGGGAGTAGAGAAGGTAAATGAAGGGATGATGATTTATGAGATGCCCAACAATGTTTCCCTTCCGGCCTATCACAGACTTGATTTGGGGATTAATTTCCGCAAAACCACGAAAAGAGGGTTTGAACGTATCTGGAATATCAGCCTGTATAATGCCTATTGCAGGAAGAATCCATTCTATGCCACTGTCCGGCAAAATCCGGACGGTACGTTTGTGGGAAAAGCTCACGGAGTGTTTCCTATCATACCGTCTTTCAGTTATACACTTAAATTTTAAATCCGTATGACATACCGACTTTTATTTATAGCCTTATTAATTTCTGTGCTACCATCTTGTACGCATGAGTTTAGTCTGACTGAGGTGGATGCCGAGAGCAAAATCGTTCTTTTCTGTATGCCTTCTACATTAGGCGATACGACGCTGATACAGGTGGCACGAAGCAGGGTGATTCACAACCAGGGAACAAACACAGACAGCAAGCCCTTCCTTGTATTTAAGTTGAATGGAGAAGAGAAAGAGATTCACTACACGGAAATCTCCACTGATTTGCTCCCAGCCCGGTCGTATTATGTAGTGGGAAAACTGGAAGAAGACGACCGGATTAATATGGAAGTGTCTTATCCCGACCTGCCGGTTGCCAAGTCGCAAACGGTGATACCGCAGGCGTTTCCGCTGGATAAATCGGAAGTGGTACTGACGGATGGGGAATACGGTAGGAAAATACAGTTCCGTATTTCTTTTACAGACTCGGCCGGAGCAGAGGACTATTATGGAATGAGAATCATAAAAAAGACCAGCATAGCGTTTTTTCAACCTGAAAACTCAGATTCGGATACTATAAAATATACTTCTGTAGACCTTAACTTGGACAACGAGCCTTTGTTTTCGGAAAAGACAGGATTTGATGACATTTTCGATATATCGAAAGAATATTACCGGAATCTGTATATCTGGGATGACAGTAAGATAAACGGGAAAAGTTATACGTTGAAGGTAGATACCTATTATGATGCCGGGTATGAGGATGAAGAACAGAAAGAAACCATCGAGTTTAAAATCTATTTGTACAGGTTGTCGAAAGAAATGTACACTTACCTGAAGTCGCTCAATCGTATAAATAATAATGATTTGGGAAAATACGGTCTTGCTCCCATCCGTAGTCACTATACCAATGTGGAAAACGGTATCGGCCTTTTAGGAGGATGTAATGTGTATGAAAGCGACTGGATAAGCAATCCGAAAGAATAAGAAGTATTATTTACAAACTAAAAAGATAGACTTATGAAGAAAAAATTTTTATTTACGCTGGTAATGGCGGTATTATTGTGTGTAGGTGTACAAGCACAGGAGTTCAGATATGGACTTTCAGGAGGATATAACTATAATTCCACGAAAGAAAGTATTTCCAGATCGGGTTTTCATGCCGGACTGAAAGGGGAATATGCCTTTCGTGAGGCTGCAAAAGGGCTGTATGCAGATATGGGGCTTATGCTTTCTTCATACGGCTGGAAAAGTGTCCCTTATTATGTAATGAATGAGAGAACCTACGAGTATGAAAGTACACCTTACTATCTTCATATTCCCATCCACTTAGGCTATAAGCTGAAAGTCGGGAAAAATGTCAGTTTGTTCCTGGATGCCGGACCTTATTTGAATGTCGGTTTGTTTGGTCAAATGAAGCAAATAGCCAGTCTTCCGGGCAAACAGGATATTGTCACAGTAGCCTCACATAACATGTTTAAGGAGGGAGTGATGCCGCGCTTTGACTGGGGAGTAGGTTTTCGTGCCGGGGTAGAGATAGCCCGCCATGTACAGATTGCCATAGGATACGACTGGGGTATGACCAAAACTTATCAGCATAATCCCGATACCAAGTTCCGGACTTTTGTAGCTTCATTAACGTATTATTTTTAGTCAGAATGAAAAATAAACTAACTTTGAGGTGATTGCTTTTTAATCTTTAAGTTATGAAATCAGTAGTGGTTTTTCTTATGGTTTTGGGACTATCCTGTATGCAGATTTTTGGACAAGAAAGTATCAAAAAAGATACGATAAAGCTTGGTGCAGGGTTGAAAAAAGATGTGGGTGGGAAATTCTTGTCGATTAACCCATCCACGGATAGAGTGAAGATAAAAGACCATGAAGTAAATCAAGAAATACAATCTGATTCACCCGTAGATTTTGATTTTAGGCAGGAAAGGCCTTTTTATGTTCCAACCTATTATGTGAATCCGTCTCCCATGTTTATGGGTGACTATAATGCATTCGGGCAGTTTTCTCCCTATTTTTATGGCAGGGGAATGCAAACTACCATTCCAGGCATCGGTCGGATGAACCAGATGATGTTTATATACCAAAGGGAAATCAATGATTTCTTGGATATATATGCAGGAGTGAATGCGGCAAAATATACTTTTCCCTATAGTGTCGGTCAGTCGTTTGGTGTGTCAGGAGGCATGACGCTTCATCCGACAGATGATTTTCATCTTACGGTGTTTGGTGCTTATAGTCCGGATAACAGGTATAATCTCAACCGTACGTATTATGGAGCCACCGTTGGTTACGATTTTACAAACCGTTTTGGAGTGGACGTTGGTGTACAAAGGTATTATGATGTGCTACAAGGATGGAGGAGTGCACCGATGGTCGTTCCATCCTATAAGTTTCGTAAGTTTAAACTAGGCATAGATGTGGGAGGCCTGTTTTATGAAGCAGTGAGAAGTGCGATTGAACGATAAGTGTCTTTTTATTCTTAATTAAACAATTATAGATTGCTGAAAGGATAATTTATGAGAAGGGTGGGGTGGAGTTTCGGGTATAATATCTACTTTTGAGGGCTATTCTTAAAAATACTATTTTAATAATGAAGTCTGTCAATCTATATGGGGGCGTCATAGCTACCATCATCATGGCAAGTTGTGTGAATCACAAGATGGTAAATATTGAAGGCGTATGTAACAACTGCCCTGATGGGACGCCAATAGAATTGTATTATCTTCAGAATGATTCGGTGATTAATGTCGCTAGTGATACTTTGCTCCATGGAAAATTTAATTTCAGCATTGAACCTAATTTTGAAGTGGCATATTATCTCTCAGTAAATGACACGTTGAATCCGTTAAAAGGAATGTTCTTTGCCGAAGAAGGAACGGTAAAGATAGCATTTGATTCGGTATATCATGTAACAGGAACACCTATGAACGATTTATACAATACTTATCTTACAGAAACACGCAGAATAGAAAAATTAGGAGAGATGGAATATCGCAGGAGCATAGAAGGAAAAGATAATCCGGATACTTCGGTGTATGATTCTTTGGCTCAGGTCTACACAGAGTATAAAGTGAAGTTTCAGCTTGATAATATACACAATATTGTGGGTAAGACCACATTTATCAATGAAATAGGTTCTGTGTATGACCCTCATTTCCTGGAAACCTATCCCACTCTGCCGGAAGACGTGAAAGCTGACAAGAAAGTGCAATGGTATTATGAACTTCGCCTGGATATGGACAGAAAACAGAAAGAGTTGGATACCAGGATTGGCAAAAAGATAAAAGATATGGAGTTCCCGGATACCAATGGAGTAAGAAGAAAGCTTTCTTCGTTTATTCCTCAAAACGGATACTTGTATGTTGATTTATGGTCTTCTGCCTGTGCTCCCTGTATTGCGGAAATTCCCGAACTGGAAAAAACTTACAGCCAGTATAAGGAGAAAGGATTGGATATACTTTTGATTTCGATAGACAAGAATCTGGATGATTTTCAGGCGGCCATAAAGAAATATCAAATCAAGTTTACTTCTTTGATTGACACGACTGAAGGAGAAAAGGTAAAAGAGAATTTTCCTTTCTCCGGCATACCGCATGGTATTCTGATTAATAGCAATGGCGAGATTGTGGCAAACCAGCTTCATAATATGTTGTTGAAACAAAGATTAGAGGAACTGATAAGATAGACGTCTTAAATGCCTATAAATGGAATGTAAAAAAATTATAGCAGGTCTCTTCATATATGCAGGTTTTGCATCATCTGTATTCAGTCAGACAACAGGAAAGATAGTAGATACCAATCAGCATCCAGTAGAAGGTGCTACTATCGTCATGCAGCTACCGGATTCAACCTATTTAGGTGCAACCATATCTGCAGCCGACGGTACATTTACGCTTGAACCGGAGCCGGAGGATTATCAGCTTATTATCCAGCATTTGCTTTATCAGACCAAGCAGGTGAAGGGCCAGGCACGTGATGCCGGTGTCATTACTTTGGAATCGAAGGACTACAATCTGGAGGAAGTGGTAATTGAGGGAGAACGCCCGTTTGTAACCGTGGAACAGGGAAAACTGAATTATGACATTTCGGCTATTTCAGAAAAGCATATTGTAAACAATGCCTACGAGGCTATCTGTAAGCTGCCGGGTGTGCAGGACAGGAACGGTAAACTCTCGCTGGTGGGAGCAAAGGACGTAACGGTTATTCTGAACGGAAAAGCAAGTACACTGACACAGGAACAGCTGATTGAGATGCTGAAGAATACTTCCGCTTCGCAGGTACAGACCGCCGAAGTGATGTATAATACGCCTCCCGAATATCATGTGCGCGGGGCTGCCATTAATATCGTAACGGCAAAGGCAGACGAGAATACCATCCAGAGTGAGCTGTCTGCCAGCTACAGCAACCAGTATTTCAGCAGTTATAGCGGCAATGTAAACTTCCTGCTGACGAAAGGCAAGTCATCGCTGAATGTCTCTTACAATCCGGGTTATTCGCATATAATGACGGTGATGGACTTGGCATCCCAACATACGTATGACGGAAAGGCATATGACATCACGCAGACACAGAAAATCAATACAAAAGGATGGAAGCATAACATCTATGCAGAATATGGTTATCAGATAAATGAGGATAACGAGTTGAGCGTGGGTTACAACGGTGCCCTTTCCGACAATGGTAAGGGTACGATTGATGTAAATGGAAACTTCCAGAACAGCCACAATGACAAGTTGCAGGACAGCCGTCTGCACAATGTCTTTGTCCGCTATTCTTCCGGATTCGGACTTGATTTTGGGGTGGATTATACGGACTATACCATGAATGACAAGAATCGTCTGGAAAGTAAACTGACAGACAATACACGCCAGTTGCTTGATTATACTTCGGACCAGAAGATACGCAAGTTCTCTGTATATGCCGACCAGAGCCACGCTCTCGCCAATGACTGGACTTTGAAATACGGTGTCCGTTATGATTATACGGACAATAAGAACGCTCAGTTCTTCAATCAGACTGAAGGAAAGGATGATGTGGGCAATTCTTCCTCACGTCTTTATGAGCAGATTACCAACTTTTATGGAGGTTTCGACAAAGAGTTTGAAAACGGTCTGTCTCTTTCTCTCTCGGCAACCGGTGAGTATTATTCCATCGGAAACTATCACAAATGGGCGGTCTATCCGCAGGCCAGTCTGAGCTATTCGCCGTCGGAAAAGCATACGTTCATGCTGGGCGTTTCGTCGGAAAAAGATTACCCTACCTATTGGGATATGCAGACCAGTACCACTTATATGAACGCTTATGAAGAGCTCCAGACTATTGAGGGACTGCGGCCTGCCAATGTGTATAGTGTAAATGCCAATTATCTCTTCCTGCAGAAGTACATGTTGTCGTTGTTCTATGAGCGTACCAATGATTATTTCACGATGGATATGTATCAGGCAAAAGACCGTCTGGCACTTGTGTATCGTACGCAGAACAGGAACTATTACCAGTCCTTCGGTATGAGTGCTAACGTTCCGTTCAATATCGGTGAGTGGTTGTCTTCTCAGGTGAATGCGACGTTGGTCAATGACCGTAACCGTTGCGATAATTTCTGGGATATTCCTTTCGACCGCAAGAAATGGGCCTGTATGCTTGCCATGCAGAGTCATTTCTCGGTAGGTTCTAACCTCGGATTTGATCTGGATGCGATGTACCGTTCAAGCATGATTTCCGGTATCAGCGATACTAAACCGGTCTTTACGGTCAATGTAGGAGCGCAGTGGAACTTCCTGAAGGATAAGGCCAGTCTGAGTCTGAACTGTGCTGACTTGTTCGATACCATGCGTATGAAGGTGAGAAACCGCTATGCAGGACAGCACATCGACTTGAATATGGGGCAGTATAGCCGTACAGTTTCAGTGAAATTTGTCTACCGTTTTGGTGGCAGCATCAGTAAGGAGAAGAAAGAAGTAGATTCTTCACGTTTCGGAAGATAAAACACAAACATGATGGAATATTTAGCATTGACTTAACTCTATGAAAAAGCTATTTTTATATGTTATAGGCAGCTTAATCATACTGCCTGTTTACAGTCAGCATTTGATTAAAGGAACAATCATCGATTCGGAAAATACGGTGATGCCAATGGTGAATGTCGCTTTTTTGAATCGGTCAGACAGTACACTCGTCACCGGAGCGGTATCCGACTCTTGCGGGGTATATGGCACATCGCTTGCTGGGGGTAACTATATCATCCGTTATTCTTATCTAGGTTATGAAACATTGTATCGGAGTATACAAGTCAATGCGAATCTCACACTGCCGGTAGTTAAAATGGAGCTGGCACAGACCGAGCTTGAAGGAGTGGAGGTTACTGCCTACCGAAAACCTTTCAAATTGGATAGGGAAGGTATTACGGCTGATGTGCCTAATACGATTCTTGCCAAGCAGACTGCATTGGATGATTTGCTTTGCAAAATACCCGGCATTCAGAAACGTGGTGAAGACATTGAAGTGATTGGTAGAGGTCTCCCTACCTATTATATCAATGGCCGTGAAGTGACAGACCGTACCGAACTGGACAATCTGGCTATCGATCAGATTCAGTCTGTCAGACTGGTGACGAATACGGGGGTACGTTATCATTCAGAGCAGCGTGCGGTGATTGAAATCAAGACCAAACGCTTGGGCGAAGGACTTGCCTTTAATGTCAGCGGTAATCTGCTGCAGGGGAATTATCTTAGTCAGAATTACAAGATGAACGGAAGTTACAATTACAAGAACTGGGACTTCTTTCTCTCTTATAATTATGACCGTGGAAAGAAGGATTCAAATCTTGACGTTTACCAGCAGACTCAAAGTGACACAATCTGGAATCTGACCGATTTGAACCGGAAACAAATCTTCAACGAAAGCCATGCCTATACGGGAGGGGTTTCTTATCATTTTTCTCCGGAGTCGGAAATCGGTCTGAAATATGAAGGTAAATACAGTGAAGGTAATACGTTCTCTAAGGATACGCTTTCCATGATACCGGACAAAGGAGCTTCAACCTTTATCAGGAATCTCAGCGATGTGTCCGACAAGTCCGTCAGCAACCATTTGAATCTGTATTATACAAACGACTGGAGGAATGGCTGGAAGATGAACGCATTCGGTGATTATCTTCATAAGACCGACCGAAGCCGTGGCAATATCCGTGAATGGGAAAGCGGCGGTGTGGAAACGTCTATGGACTATTACCGTATGGCGGACTGGGATTTGTTTGCAGCCAAATTAAGCTTATCGTATGAAACCGGGAAAGCCGGAACTTTCAGCTTCGGTTATGATTTCAGCCACACAACCGGGACGGACTATATAGAATATGTCCGTGCGCTGAATAATGGTAGTACAAGTAATACGGAAATGAAGAACTCGCTCTACCTGTCGTATGATTACACATGGAACAAACTGTCGCTGGGAGCTGGCTTGCGTTACGAGCATATCCGGAGCGATTTGAAGGAAAACAGTAGCAACAAGAATCAGAACCAGACTTATCACAACTTCCTGCCCTCTGTTTCGTTGAGCTACAATACCGAGAGCCTGCAACAGTCACTTACATATTCCGTTCATACGGAGCGTCCGCCTTTTGGTGTCATGAACGACAATGCGGTGTACACAGACCGGTTTACTTATCGGAAAGGAAATCTATATCTGAAACAGGCAATAACCCATGACTTGAACTATATGCTGTTTTATAAGTTTCTGTTCTTTAACCTGAATTATACCCACACCCATAATCCGCTGATAACAGCTTTCTACAGTATGCCGGGAAATTCAGCGGTTACGGTCAGCTACATGGATAATTTTAACAGAATGCATAATCTAACAGGTATGGTGAACGTGCAATATCCGGTGAAGTGGTGGCTGCCCTCACTTACGCTTACCTGTTTGAAAACATTCTTCAATTATCCAGGGCCGAACGAGAGTATCTTAAAAGCCGGACGTCCGCTGGTGATGCTGAACTTCAACAACAGTTTCACACTTCCATCCGGATTCCTGTTGTCTGCTGATTTTAATTATGGTTCCAGAGGATATTATCAGTTGTACGAGGGAAGAGTTACACCTCCTTCAACCTGAGTTTGAAAAAATCGTTCCTGAAAGACAAGCTTCAACTTTCACTGGATGCTTACGACATTTTCAATAAGAACAATACGCGTGCTTCTGCTCGTCTGAACGATATTATCATGCACAGTGTCGGAAAGGAGGAAACCCGAAAAGTCGGTTTCACGATTACTTATCGTTTCCGCGCCGAAAAGAAGATGAATAATCAGAGTGCAGCTGAGACGGAAATGTCACGATTGAATATGGACAATCAGTAAAGACGGCTGAATGAACACTCTCCAACGATATATGGTGTTGAATTCCCTTTTGCTGGTGGTGATACCTGTGATGGGCCAGCAAAAGGAAGAAAAGGAAATTAAGCTGAATGAAGAAACGGTAAAACTCATTCAGTTTGATTTCCTTCCAGTGGATATGGAGAATTATAACAAGCTTTTGGAAGCCCCGTTGGAAAAGAAATGGATGGAGTACAAGAATCCTTTTGATGAAGGAATTCCCCGAAGTCTGACAGATAGTCTTATGGCAAAGAAACCGAAGGGATATATCCGTATGTGTCCTTATTCCATCTGGACAAAACGGGGAGAAGATCCGGTGTATGATGTGACAATGGCAGGCCGTCCGCCTGAACTTATTATGAACGAGGGACCGGACGTCAGCAAAAACCTTCAAACGGATTATGGACATTCTCTCAAGCCATCAACGGGCAGGACGTATGATATGCTGAATAACTCCACTCCCATTGAAGTGGGGAAAATTTTCAAGAAATATATAAAACCTATTTTTAAGAAAGATAAAAAGTGAGCACGTATCCTTTTTAGTCCAGAATAAACATATAAATTAGGTGCTGAATTTTACCATAAAGGATTACAGATAGATTTGTATAATATGAGACTTAAACTATTCGTTCTACTGATTTGTTGTATCATGCAGGTGGGTTGTGCGTCCCTTTGGGGGATGCAAAATAGTAAGTTAACTACCGAAAAGATTGAGATAGAAATGAGTAAGAGTGATTTTTGGGCACTTGTTGGTGACTATCATGAATAGTAGTATTAAACATAAAATAAAAGTTATGAAGTATAATTTGACTCAGATTGCGGTGGCTGTAATGTGCCTTTCTTCATGTGTGGTGTTTGCCCAGTCTTACACTTCTTATTCTTATAACAGAGCTAGGAAAATCATTTCTTATGAAGGGAAAATAGTACGTGAAGCGGATTATGCAACTTTTCGTGATTTAGGATATGGTTATGCGAAAGATAGAAACCATGTGTATCAATATGGAGTGATATTGGAATATGTTGACCCGTCTTCATTTAGAGTGGATGTCAGATATGGCATTGATTCTGATTTTTCATGGGAAGGACTGGCCATGGGAGGAGTGCACAGACCTGATAGGGGAGGGTATTATGTTTCTACGTTTGATGTACTCTATAACGGTGAAAAAGTGCCGGAGGCGGTTGCTGGAAGTTTTGAAATCTTAAAAGAGGAGT
>NZ_DBEXBB010000223.1:0-7943 GCF_048170425.1 Phocaeicola sp. | reverse complement strand
ATCAGATTATTTTTTACAGGTTGTTCTTTCATTTGAAAAAGAATAAGGGACATCATCTGGCAGTATTCCCCTTTTATAATTTGGAACAGGCGACATCTGCAACTCTATTATTCCCCCACGCATCAGGTCAGAATGTGTCACATAGTTTCGGGTATATTCATTTCCGTTATATTCCATTTTTTGGATATACACGTTTTCAGGAGTATTCTCTACGGCACGAATACATACATTCTTTCCATTCTCCAAATGCAGCACTGCCTTCTTAAATAAAGGTGCTCCCATTACATACTGCTCCGTTCCCGGACAAACAGGATAAAACCCCAACGCAGAAAACACATACCATGCAGATGTCTGCCCATTATCTTCATCTCCGCAATAGCCGTCAGGAGTAGCAGAATAGAGCGTATTCATCACTTTTCTCAGCCAATACTGGGCTTTCCACGGCTGACGAGCGTAATTATACAAATAAATCATGTGCTGGATAGGCTGATTCCCATGCGCATAGTTTCCCATATTCATCACTGTCATCTCCCGAATTTCATGGATGACCTGACCATAGTAACTATCATCGAACACGGGCGGTACAGAAAAAACGGAATCCAGCATCGTTACAAAATTCATTTCTCCTCCCATCAGGTCGAGCAGTCCCTGCGGATCATGGAATACCGACCATGAATAATGCCAGCTGTTCCCTTCAGTAAAGGCATCCCCCCACTTCAGGGGAGAAAAAGGCGCCATGAATTTTCCATCCTTGTTTTTGCCGCGCATCAAGCAGGTTTCTTTGTCAAAAAGGTTCCGATAATTCATCGCACGCTTTGCATACAGCTCTACCTCTTTTTTCGGACGCTTCAAAACCTTGGCCAACTGATAGATACACCAGTCATTATATGCATATTCCAATGTACGAGCCGCATTTTCATTGATTTTCACGTCATAGGGTACATAGCCCAAAGTATTGTAATATTCATAGCCCAGTCTTCCTGTGGAAGAAACCTCGGGATGCACGTTGTTTGCTCCATGCAACAATCCTTCATACAAAACCTCCACATCGTCTACCCTTACACCTTTGAGATATGCATCCACCAATACCGAAGCTGAATTATTACCAATCATGCACCCCCGATGTCCTGGGCTCGCCCATTCAGGGAAAAATCCACTTTCTTTATAAGCATTAACCAGACCCTCCTGTATTTCCTTATTGACCGACGGATACACCAAGTTCAGCAAAGGAAACAAACACCTGAAGGTATCCCAAAAACCAGTATCCGTATACATGTATCCCGGCAATACCTGTCCGTTGTAGGGGCTGTAATGCACAACTTCTCCTGCAGCATTCACTTCATAGAATTTTCTTGGGAACAGCAATGAACGGTAAAGACAAGAGTAGAAAGTACGGTACTGATCCGTAGTTCCTCCATCTATCTCAATCTTTCCCAATACCTCATTCCAGGCTTTCCTTCCTTTCTCGACCAAGGTATCGAAATCATCTTCGCCCAGTTCCTTCAAATTTAACAATGCCTGCTCCAGGCTGATGAAAGAAGAAGCCACACGAGCATGTACAGTCTCCCCCTTACGGGTACTGAATCCGATGATAGCCCCGCAGTGGTCTGCCTGCTGTTCGCATACATTTTCCATCAAGCTGCTATCGGCTACCGTAGCCATGTAAACAAAAGGCTTGTCAAATTCTACTACAAAATAATTCTTGAAGTTTTCAGGTACCCCTCCGCTATTTCTAGTTGTATATCCTACAATCCGATTGTGTTCCTTATCAATTTTTATATAAGGTGTTTCTTTGAAGTTTCCTTTATGGAATGCATCAACGACCACGTAAGAGCAAGGATTTTCTGGGAAGGTAAAACGAAACATGGCTGCCCGTTCGGTAGGAGTGATTTCCGTAAGCACATCATGTTCTGCCAAATATACCTTATAATAGTAAGCTTTTGCTTCTTCAGCCTTATGTGAAAACCAACTTGCCCGATGTTCTTCATCAAAGACTGGAGTTCCTGTCACCGGCATAATGGAAAATTGTCCGTAATCATTAATCCACGGACTAGGCTGATGTGTTTGCTTGAAACCGCAAATTCGAGTGGCTGTATAAGTATATTGCCAGCCATCCCCCATCTTGCCAGTCTGTGGAGTCCAGAAATTCATTCCCCACGGACGCGCAATTGCCGGATAAGTATTTCCTGTGGAAAGCTCAAAAGTAGACTGAGTACCCACAAGAGGATTTACAAATTCCGTATAATCTTTCGAAAAAACAGGTAAAAGTCCTGTACATAACAATATAAAAAACAATACATTTTTCATTATACTAACAATTTAAGGATTCCACGTTCTATAATCAGTCCTAAAAACCTCACTGCCCCCATCTTGTAGGAACATCCGTCATTTCAAGTTCCAAAGTTCCTCCCTGCACAATATCGTGATGGGTAAAGAATGGAACAGACAAAATACGCTGGTTCAAGGTTGCTGATTTTATGTATTTATTTTTTTTCGAGTTATTTTTCGTTTTAATAATAAACCGCTTCCCATCCGCAAGCCTGATTATCGTTTTGTCAAACAAAGGTCTTCCAATTGAATATACAGGTTTTCCCGGACATACTTGATAGAATCCTATCGCATTCATAACATACCACGCCGACATCTGACCACAATCTTCATTACCGGCCAATCCATCTGGAGCATTACCATATTGACTGCGACATACGCTATCTGCCAGTTCCTGAGTTCTCCAAGGCTCCCCAGCATAATTATACAAATGAATAATATGATGGCTGGGTTCATTCCCATGGGCATATTGCCCGATTAATCCGGTAATATCAGCAGAAACAGCATTTCCTTCCAGGCTAGAATCTGCGGAAAACAAAGAATCCAGCTTTTCAACAAAGGCTTTCCGACCTCCCATAAGGTCAATCAATCCCTCTATATCATGAGGAACAAACCAAGTCCATTGCCAAGCTGTCCCTTCACAATAATCATCATTTCTGTGATTCGATGCCCGAGGATTAAAAGGGATATGCCATTCCCCCTCTGAATTCAACCCTCGCATAAACCGTGTGACCGGATCAAAATAGAGTCTGTAAGCATTAGCATGTTTGCTATATTTCTCCCGATTTTTGAAATCATTGTTAGCTTCTGCCAAAATAGAAATGCAAAAATCATCATATGCATATTCCAACGCTTTTGCTACCGATTCATTCTCTCTGTCACAAGGTATGTACCCAATCGTGTTTTTGTAATACTTTGCCATAGGCATCAAATGAGACAACACTGGATAAGGACATTGGATGCCGGTTGTATCATACTCAGCTGTTCTCAGGCAAGCCTCATAAGCTTCATCCAGATCAAAGTCTGCATATCCTTTTGTATAGGCATCGGCAATCAATGATGCAGCATGATATCCAATCATCGTTCCCGTATAATTGGAAGCCAAATCCCACATTGGAAGAATTCCTCCTTCCTTGTGCTTTAATAATAACGAATTTATAAACTGATTGTTCAAATCTGGAGCAATAATCGACAAAAGCGGATGAAGTGCCCTAAATGTATCCCACAAAGAAAAAACAGTATATACAGGTCTTTCCCTGCTACCCTGATGCACTTTAAGATCCATTCCCAGATAGCGTCCGTCTACATCAGTAAACAAGTTCGGGCTGATTGCCGTATGATACATGGCTGTATAAAATATAGTTTTCTTATCTTTGTCAGGTGTGGCAACCTCAATCTTCGACAGATAATCATTCCATGCTGAATAAGCATCCGACTTCACTTTTTCGAAGTTCCAATCAGGAATTTCAACGATTACGTTCTTTTTTGCGCCTTCTGTATCTACAGCAGAAATACCAACCTTCACCATGACTTGCTCATCTTTAGCCGTAGCAAACCGTAAAAGTGCCTTACAACGCGGAAGCTGTTTTCCGTTCTTATCAACCAACGTATCCGACACAATTGTACAAGCAAAAGGCTTTGAGAATTTAGCGTAGAAATAGATTTTTTGATTAAAAGCCCAGTATCGAGTTGTCTTGCTTCCGCACAATTCCGTATCGCTGAGCACCTCCAGCTTCATATCCAAATTATTCTGCCTCTGTATGGAATAGTCCATATCTACAATAAAGCCGGAAGATGCACTAGAGGGAAAGGTATAGCGATGAATGGCAGCTCGTTGAGTGGCCGACAATTCGGCCATGATACCATAACGGTCTAACCAAACAGAATAATAACCAGGTGTGGCCCTTTCATTCTCATGCGAAAAAGAAGAAGCATAAGGAAGTTGCTGATTGCTAGAAGCCTGTATTTCATACATCTGTCGTCCTACTGTTGGCATAATCAGCACATCACCATAATCTGCACAACCTGTTCCGCTGACGTGCGTATGCGAAAAACCGTTAATTATGGAATCTGCATAATAATACCCGGCACATGCATCCCACCCGTCAATCCGAGTATCAGGACTGGGCTGTATCATGCCATGAGGCACTAACGGACCTGGGAAAGTGTGGCCATGTCCCCCTGTGCCAATAAAGGGGTTTACCCATCGGGCATAATCTTTTTCCTTCATTGCCATATGCTGATGATGACATCCAAGAATCAACACACAACAACTGCATACCGCCAGAGCTCTCTTTATTTTCATGTTATCTTGTAGATATAAATATGGTATTATTATGAATTTTGTAATCAATATGAATGGTTTCTTTCAAAATATCAAGGACTTCTATGATGTTTTTCTTCCGTCCCAGCACACCTGAATATGTCACAGTCTTATCTATATCCGGTGATAATATGAATTCTACGTCATATAGTTCCTCCAATATAGAAGCAATATGAAAAATATTGGCATTGTCAAGAGGTATCAGGTTATCATGCCACATGGCATCCATACCAGCATCCGTGGCAAAAATCTTCATCTGCTTAGTAGCCGAGTTTAGTTCTACCCTTTGCCCCGGAGCCAGAAGAATCATACCTTCGTCATCATTTCCACGGGCCCTTATTTCACCTTCCAGCAAAGAAGCCTCAGCCACACGACAGCCTGTCCGGTTTTTAAAATTAAACTTGGTTCCCAGCACCTCAATCTGCATTGTCTTACCTTCAACAACAAACGGCATCTGCTTGTTCTTGGCAACTTCAAAATAAGCTTCTCCATCAAGTTCAAGCATTCTTTTGTTCCCTAAAAACTTTTTAGGATATTTCAACACCGTATTTTCATTCAACCAAACCTTTGTACCATCCTCCAAAACAATGTTTTTCGTCTCACCAAATGTAGTCTGCGCAAGCATCCATTCTGTATGGGGCGTTACAAAATACCAAAATGCAAAAGCCGTAATTGCCAGCAAAGTGACAATCATTGCTGCATAACGAAATACGTATCGCATCCGTAATACCCGTTTGCGTGCTTTACACTCCTCTTTGATACGCATCAACAGTTTCTCTTCAGCTTTCGCAAGATCTGGTTTCTTAAACTTTCCTAGGAAATAAAGTTCTTCCCAACGAAAAAACGTTCTTTCGTTTTCTTCCGAACGAGTAATCCATTCTATAATACTCCTACGTTCTTCATCCGAACATCTTCCATCCAGAAAATCTTTAATCTTACTATAACTCACTTGGTTCATACCTTTCTACCTTAAATTATATCTTTTTCTTAAAAACAACTCAACTAAACAAAACACTTACTTGCACAAACAGATTACTGAACCTGATCAGTCATTTCGAACTCCAGTACTCCTCCTGACGCAATTTCTTCATGCGTAATATAGCTCCGATGAAGCGGCTGCCCATTAAGTTTGACAGATTTTACATAACACTTTTCCCGGGTTACGTCTTTAGCCAGAATCTTAAAGATCTTTCCTCCCGGCAAACTCAACCTTACTTCCGGGAACAAAGGGGTTCCGATTTCATATTCACATGATACAGGATTTACAGGATAAAAGCCCATCGCTGAAAATACATACCATGCAGACATCTGACCACAGTCTTCATTCCCACACAATCCGTCAGGAGTATTGCGATATAAATCATGCATAATTTCGGCAATATATTTCTGTGCCTTATATGGCTTATCCACAAAATTATACAAATAAGCCACATGATGACTGGGCTCATTACCATGTGCATACTGTCCTATCATACCTGTACTAAAAATAGGAAGCTTATCTTCTGTAGCACGCAGTGTAAACATGCTGTCCAGCTTTTCTTCAAACCTGCTCTTGCCTCCACATAACTCTATCAACCCTTTAATGTCATGCTGTACCGACCAGAAATACTGCCAGCCGTTGCTTTCCGTTATATAAGGCGTATAATCTTCTGCATCAAAATCTTTTAGAAAGCTTCCGTCGGATGCCCTTGGCTGCATAAATGAAGTAACCGGATTATACACATTTCTATAATTTCGCGAACGAGCATAGAATACTTCCGCAACCTTCTTCTCGCCTATCTTTTCCGCCATTCTGGCAATGCAGTAATCATCATAAGCATATTCCAGTGTCTTAGAAAGAGACCAGTTTTCACTGTTATAGGTATCGGGCAAGTCATAAGGGATATAGCCTTTTTCCTTATAGATACCAATGCCTCTATACTCATCTATATTTGCGGTATGTACACATGCATCCAATGCTTTTTGAGGATCAAATCCATCAATACCTTTCAGATAGGCTTCCGCAATTACCGATACAGCATGGTAACCAATCATCATATCTGTTTCACTTCCATAGAGATTCCATACTGGAAGCCGACCATTCTGATTATAAAATACAATAAACGACTTCACCATGTCGCTCACTCTTTCCGGCTGAATCAAGGTAAACAAAGGATGTTGGGCTCTATAAGTATCCCATAAAGAAAAAGTACTATAATTTATCCATCCTTCTTTTGCATGTATTTCTCCATCAGCACCATAATAACGTCCATCTACATCATCATATATCGTAGGGGCAAGCATGCTATGATAAAGCGCCGTATAAAATACGGTTTTGTCATTCTCATCTCCTCCGAGAACTTTTATCTTGCCTAGTTCCTGATTCCAGGATTCTTTTGCCTGTTTTAGATAAGAATCAAAATCCTCCATCCTTGCTTCCTGCTTCCAATTCCTTTCTGCCCCTTCCATGCTGACACCAGATATGGCCGTAGTCAACAACAACTGCTCTCCCTCTGCTGTCGTATAATCCAACCTCGCCACATATCCTGTACCAATCCGTTTCCCTTCTTTATTGATTGACACCGTATCTATCTGCATATTTTCAAAAGGTTTCGAAATTCTAGTATAAAAATAAACTTTCTGATTTCTAGCCCAGCCATTGGAATAACGATACCCCCTCAATGTCATAGAATCGACAGCCTCTATATAAGAATCAAGCGTTTCATCCCAGTTCATCGCTTTAGTCAGATTTAAGAATATAGCCGATTCAGCTGCAGGAAATGTATATCGCTGAATACCACAACGAGGAGTAGCCGTAAGCTCCACATTGATATGGTAATCATCAAGCATCACCTGATAATATCCCGCAGATGCCATTTCATTTTTATGAGAGAATGTTGAATATATCCCCAAGGGAGAGTCCGCCTCTTTATATGGCAAAGTTACCGGCATAAAAGAAATATCATACAAATCTCCAGCTCCCGTACCTGATAAATGAGTATGACTAAAACCTGCAATAGTACTGTCCGGATAATAATATCCAGCAATTCTATCCCAGCCAGGAAGACCGTTATCCGGACTCAGCTGAACCATTCCAAATGGAACTTGTACACCGGGATATGTATTCCCAGTAAAATCCGTTCCGATAAAAGGATTGACCAGACTGGAATAATCCACATCTTCTCGTTGCACAAATGAAACGCAAGCCGTAAAAGCCACCGTTAAAAACAACATACCCAATTTCAACATTCTCATAACTAAAGATAATAAACAGTTCTTAATTAGAGAAAAACCGCTACAAAAACAAAAACAC
>NZ_DBEXBB010000222.1:0-3903 GCF_048170425.1 Phocaeicola sp. | reverse complement strand
TCGTGATTGTGCTGATTTTTCTTATACGTTTACTTTCACTGCAAATCATGAGTGAAGACTACAAGAAAAATGCCGACAGCAACGCTTTTCTCAAAAAAATACAATATCCAAGCCGAGGAGTCATATACGACCGAAATGATAAACTGCTGGTTTATAATCAGGCCGCCTACGATATCACCGTGATTATAAAAGAAATTACGGAGCTGGACACCATGGATTTATGTCAAACACTGAAAATTTCACCGGAGTTCCTGCGAAAAAAATTCCGTGACATGAAAGATCGCCGACTTAATCCTGGTTACTCCCCCTACACCAATCAGGTATTTCTTACTCAGTTGTCAGCCGAAGATTGTGGTGTATTCCAAGAAAAACTGTTTAAGTTTCCAGGATTCTACATCCAGCGACGTACCATCCGACAATATACCTACAATGCCGGAGCTCACATCTTGGGAGATATTGCCGAAGTTTCTAAATCCGATATGGAAAAGGATGAATACTATATTCCCGGCGATTTTATCGGGAAATTAGGTGTAGAGCGTTCTTACGAAAAGCAGTTACGAGGAGAAAAAGGCATCGAAATATTATTACGTGATGCCCGAGGACGAATCCAGGGGAACTATATGGGCGGAAAATTCGATAAGGCTCCTGTAGCAGGAAAAAACCTGCGACTGAGTCTGGACATCGAACTTCAGGAGCTGGGAGAACGTCTGCTGGAAGGAAAAATCGGAAGTATCGTAGCCATAGAACCATCCACAGGCGAGGTACTCTGCTTAGTTTCTTCACCGACTTACGACCCTCGAAAAATGGTCGGAAGAAACCGCGGTAAGAACCACCTGATACTGGCACGTGACCCCTGGAAGCCTTTATTGAACCGTGCCATCATGGGTACCTATCCGCCAGGCTCTACCTTCAAGACTTCGCAGGCACTGACCTTCCTGCAAGAGGGAATCATAACCACCCAGACCAGTTATCCGTGTTTTGGCGGATTCAACTTCCGGGGACTTCATGTTGGCTGCCACGGTCACCCCTCGCCACTTTCACTGATTCCAGCATTAGCGACTTCCTGCAACGGATATTTCTGCTGGGGACTCTATTACATGATTGGTGCCCGAAAGAAATACGGAACCGTACAAAAAGCCATGAACACCTGGAGAGACTATATGGTATCCATGGGATTCGGTTATCCGTTGGGAATCGACCTTCCCGGAGAAAAAAGAGGATTTATCCCCAATGCAAGTGTCTACGACAAAGCTTACCGAGGCTCATGGAATGGACTGACCATCATCAGTATTTCCATCGGACAAGGTGAGGTCACACTAACTCCATTACAAATAGCCAACTTAGGAGCAACCATCGCCAACAGAGGCTATTTTATCACACCTCATGTGGTGAAAGAGGTAGAAGGTGAACCGCTCGATACACTTTACACACGGAAAAGATATACCATGGTAGACCGTTCACATTACGAGGAAGTGGTACAAGGCATGCGTTCTGCTGTATTGGGCGGAACCTGTAGAGGAGCTAACTTACCCGACATCGAGGTATGTGGAAAAACCGGAACGGCCCAGAATCGTGGAAAAGACCACTCTGCCTTTATGGGATTTGCTCCCATGAACAACCCCAAGATTGCCATAGCAGTCTATGTGGAAAACGGAGGATTCGGTGCGGTATACGGTGTACCCATCGGACGACTCATGATTGAAAAGTATTTAAAAGGAAAACTCTCGCCAGAAGACGAAGTCATGGCTACAGAGATTCAAAACAGGAGGATTGATTATGGGATACATGAGAGGTAGTGTATGGAGAAATGTGGACTGGTGGACCATCGGAATTTACCTGATACTGGTCATCTGCGGATGGTTCAGTGTGTGCGGAGCAAGTTATGATTATGGTGAGCCGAATTTCTTGGATATTACCACACGCGCCGGTAAACAGCTGATGTGGATTGGCTGTTCACTGGGACTAGGCTTTGTCATACTCATGCTTGAAGACCGTATATATGATACCTATGCCTATCTGCTTTATGGCATCATGATTGTGCTACTTTTCGGTACTATCTTCAATCCGCATGAAATCAAAGGTTCACGCTCATGGATTGTATTAGGCCCGGTAAGTCTGCAACCTGCCGAATTCGCCAAATTTGCGACAGCCCTTGCATTAGGGAAATATATAAACGAATACACTTTTCAGATGCATCGAACCCGCAATCTGATAACCGTTTTGGGTATCATTCTGCTGCCTATGGCATTGATTATACTCCAGAAAGAAACAGGTTCTGCCCTGGTATACCTATCTTTTTTTTTAATGCTCTACAGAGAAGGGATGACCGGAACGGTTCTATTCTCCGGAATCTGTGCTGTGGTATTTTTTATCGTCGGTCTAAAATTCAGTACAGAAATTATGCCCGATGAAATGACTTCATGGGGAGAATTCTCCGTATTGACGCTTGTCATTCTGCTTTCTGCCTTTCTGGTAGGAAGATTTTGCCAGCGGCAGTCACCCAAACTTGCTGCCTACATTTTCGGCATCGGAGGTGGAGGAACGTTGTTAGGAGCTTTATTTTCCAACTACGTAATTCCATTTAATGTATGCCATCTCCAGTTAGCCCTTTGTGGAGGTATCGTACTCACACTGGCTTTCTTCTATCTGCGTGAACGCCTGAAAAGTTATTTCTATGTGATTCTGTTTGTAGTTGGTTCGGGTATCTTTTTCTTCTCGACCGACTATGTATTCAATCAGGTACTTGAACCTCACCAGAAGATTCGAATCGAAGTGTTATTGGGAATGAAAGATGATCCTGCGGGAGCCGGATACAATGTCAACCAAAGTAAAATTGCCATCGGTTCCGGAGGATTATTCGGAAAAGGCTTTCTCAACGGTACGCAGACCAAATTGAAATACGTTCCGGAACAGGATACCGACTTCATTTTCTGTACCATTGGTGAAGAGCAAGGATTTGTCGGCTCTGCTTTAGTCATTTCCTTGTTCATGGGACTTATTCTACGCCTTATCGTGCTATCCGAGCGACAGGAAAGCCGCTTTGGAAGAGTATACGGCTACTGTGTACTGAGTATATTCTTTTTCCATCTCTTCATCAATATAGGAATGGTTCTCGGACTGACCCCCGTTATCGGTATCCCCCTCCCATTCTTCAGCTACGGTGGTTCCTCATTGTGGGGATTTACTATCCTGCTGTTTGTCTTCCTCCGCATTGACGCGGCCAGAGAGAAATAGCCGGATACCTACATCGGATATTCCAGGCAATGGATTCCGCCTCATCAGATGAGTGATACGAAAAATGCGGTCTATTGAATCGGCAGAGAAAATAACCGGTTTATCTGACACATATACATGCTGATACAATCCTCCCATTGCTCCACTCTGCATCCAGTGTCCTTTTTCATCGGTCAGATAAATGTGCAATGTATCCGTGCGGGGCGGTAATGAATCGCCTTCCGACTGCGTCACCGAAAGCCAGATATCCCGATAAGGATATTCTCCGGTATGACGGAGGCCTATCTCCATCCGGTACTCACCGGAAGAAAGTCCTATAGGAAGAGGGAAAGCCAGGGAGTCAGATTTATCCCAGCCTTCTTCACCAGAAACAGCCTGGTATACATGATAACGCGTATCCGTATGACAGGCATTCAGCAGGAACAAGACACATAGTGCCAGTCCTGCCTTGATATAATAGATAAAAGATTCTTTAAGCCTGTACATCCATATTCGTATTACGCTCCGGACGTTTGTTTCCCTCGTTATTCCGACGGAAATTTCTCCGCCCGTTGCGGTTAGGGCGAGGTTCCTGACCAGCTTTTGCCTGTGGCACATTTCCGGCATTTTCAGCCACTGGAGCCTGTGGAGCTGCCAGAGCCGGATTCCCTTTCGGTCTCTGTGGACGGT
>NZ_DBEXBB010000221.1:0-7618 GCF_048170425.1 Phocaeicola sp. | reverse complement strand
CAACTGCGGTAGTTCTTCAATCAAATACAAATTGTTTGAAATGTCTACAAAAGAAGTCCTCGCTCAAGGAGGTATTGAAAAAATCGGTCTTCCGGGTTCTTTCCTGAAGCTGACTTTGCCTAACGGCGAAAAGAAAGTGATTGAAAAAGACGTACCGGAACATACCACTGGTGTACAGTTCATTTTCGACACTTTGACTAACGCTGAATATGGAGCAGTAAGCAACCTGCACGAAATCAAAGCAGTAGGTCACCGTGTATTGCACGGAGGAACCAAGTTCAGCGGTTCTGTACTGATTGACGACGCCGTAATTGCAGCTGTAGAAGAATGCTGCGACCTGGGCCCGCTTCACAACCCAGCCAACCTGAAAGGTATCTATGCCGTACAGAAACTTCTGCCGGAAGTACCACAAGTAGCTGTATTTGATACTGCTTTCCACCAGACCATGCCGGATTATGCTTACCTGTACCCAATACCTTACAAGTATTTCGAAAAATACGGTATCCGTCGCTATGGTTTCCACGGCACCTCTCACCGTTACGTATCAAAACGTGTATGTGAGTTCCTGAACATTCCGCAGGAAGGTAGCCGTATCATCACTTGCCACATCGGCAACGGTGGTTCAATCGCAGCCGTAAAAGACGGAAAATGTATTGACACGACCATGGGACTTACTCCGCTGGAAGGCTTGATGATGGGAACTCGTTGCGGTGACATCGACGGTGGCGCCATCACTTACATCATGAAGAAAGAAGGCCTGACTCCAGACGAAATGTCTACCTTGCTGAATAAGAAGAGTGGTGTACTGGGTATGTTCGAAAAATCAAGCGACATGCGCGAACTGGAAGATGCAGTAGCCAGAGGTGAAGAACGTGCTATCCTGACAGAAAATATGTATTTCTACCGCATTACTAAATACATTGGTGCATACGCAGCTGCCATGGGAGGCGTTGACGTAATCTTGTTCACTGGCGGTGTTGGAGAAAATCAGGCTACAGCCCGTGCAGGTGTCTGCAAGACATTGGGCTTCCTGGGCGTAGAAATCGATCCGGAAAGAAACAAAGTACGTGGCAAAGAAGCTATCATCTCTACTGACAGTTCTAAAGTAAAAGTAGTGGTTATTCCTACTGACGAAGAGTTGATGATTGCTACAGATACCATGAACATCCTGAACAACAAATAATCGCAGGAATCCTAAAAGAGTTAAAAGAGGATACCTCCTGAAAAGGAATTCACTATCTTTGCGCAAGAAACAAAGGCAAAGAGATATTCCCTCAGGAGGTATCCTCTTTCTTTTTGCCCACGTTCTAACTTATAAACGAAAAACCTTCTATTATGAGCAAAAAGATTGTAACATTTGGAGAAATCATGCTCCGTCTCACCACTCCTGATAACTTGCGTATCCAGCAAAGCCGTGACTTTCTGGTTAACTATGGAGGAAGCGAAGCTAACGTAGCCATCTCCATTGCCAACTTTGGCGGAGAAGTAGAATATATTACCCGATTACCGGACAATGCACTGGGAGAAACCTGTATTGCAGAACTGCGTTCTCACAATATCGGAACAAAACATATTCTTTTCGGCGGACACCGCTTAGGTACTTATTATATGGAAAAAGCTGCCGCTATGCGTAATTCCAACGTCATCTACGACCGCGAAAATTCCTCGTTCTCTGAACTGAAGCCTGGAATGATTAACTGGCGCGAAATTTTCAAAGACGCATCCATCTTCCACTGGTCGGGTATTGATGCTGCACTGACTCCCGGATTGGCTGAAGTGTGCAAGGAAGCTATTGACATAGCCAAGGAAATGGGACTGACTATCTCATACGACATCAACTACCGGAAAAACTTGTGGAACTACGGAAAAACAGCCCAGGAAGTATTACGTCCGCTCATGATTAACAGTGACATCATGTTTGGCAGTGAAGGTGAATACGCTCTTGTCACCGGAGTTCCGGCTCCTGGATTCAAAGCAACCCGAAGCGGTGAAAAATATGACACTGTAGCGTACGAAAAATTCTGTAAGGAAATCAGCCAGCAAATCCCGAACTGCAAATACATCTACATAGCCTTACGTAATGTGATGAGTTCGGAACACCATACTTTTGCGGGAGTACTTTATGCTCAAGGTGAGATGAAATACACCCGTGTGTTCGACATTGATAACGTGATTGACTGTGTGGGAGTAGGTGATGCATTCTGCGGTGCCATGCTTTACGCACAAAATGCATACGAAGACAACCAGAAACGTGTGGATTTCTCTACGGCTGCTTCCGTTCTGAAGAATACGATTGCCGGCGACTATAACATGGTAAAGGTATCCGAAGTAGAAGGTCTGCTTGCCCGCCACGAAAGTGGAGAAGTTGCTCGATAACGAACAATAACAAACTCTATAAAAATTCAGGCGCTGAAAAGAAGTTATATTCTTCCTCAGCGCCTGAATACTTTCTTATTCTCTTCAAACAGAATCATACCGAAGTTTCTCCTTCAATATACTGTTCCAGGAACATATTTTCTCCATCGAAAACCGCATACGAGAATTCAGTAATCCAGTCGCCCAGAATCATCATACGCGATGTACGGCTTAACATCAAATCCAGCATAATGTGACGATGCCCGTAGATAAAGTAATTAATGTCCGGATGGCTCTTTAAATACTCTTTTGAGAAAAGCACCAGCGGTTCCTTATCTTCTCCCATATAGTCAGGTTCACGCCCGCCTTCCCTTTTCAGGCGACTATGCTTGGCCCATTCCAGTCCAAACTCCACGCTCCATCGCGGATGAAGCATCGAGAACAGACGCTGTAAAGTCTTACTATGGAACATCGTGCGTAACAGTTTGAAGTTACGGTCATTATCTCCCAGCCCGTCACCGTGCCCCAGGAAAAACTCTTTCCCGTAAATCTCACAAGTCAGCGGCTCGCGATGTAAAGTAACTCCACACTCCTTTTCCAGGTAGTCCCCGCACCAAATATCATGATTACCGATAAAAAAATGTACTTCCACCCCCAAATCGGTCAGCTCCGAGATTTTTCCTAAAAAGCGCGTATATCCTTTGGGAACCACCAGTTTGAACTCATACCAGAAATCGAACATATCGCCCAACAAGTAAACGGCTGCTGCCCGATGCTTGATACTGTCCAGGAAATTCACCAGCCTGCGCTCCTGCGTACGCCCGTGTGCAATAGCCCTCGAACCCAAGTGCGCATCCGAAAGAAAATATACATTCTTCATCGCATCCATAAATCTTTTTCTACAAAAATCCTAATTCCAGTTTTGCTTCCTCTGTCATCATATCCTTGTCCCACTCCGGTTCAAAGACCAGGTTGACCGTAGCAGCTGTTACCCCCTCGACCGATTCTACTTTTTGACGCACATCTTCCATAATGAAATCAGCAGCCGGACAGTTCGGAGCTGTCAAAGTCATGTCAATGGTCAATTCCCCGTTTTCCTGAAGGTCTATCTTATAAATCAAGCCCAGGTCGTACACGTTTACCGGAATTTCCGGATCGTACACGGTCTTCAACATATCTATGATTTTTTCCTCAATCTTCAACTTCGTTTCGTTGTCCATAATCTTTAATCTTTCAATCCTTATTCTTTCCGCAAACTTAGGGAAAAATCTCCATTTTTTCACCTTCACCCGATAAAAAAAGACATTAAAGACGTCCTTCATCCCCGTAACTGTAATAATCTCCGTCTGAAACTACCACATGATCCAGCAGGCGAATGTTCATGGTGCGTGCAGCTTCCAGCAACGCATGGGTCAGACGGTCGTCATCCTGACTCGGACGAATGTTTCCCGAAGGGTGGTTATGGCAGAGAATCATGGAAGTGGCCCGTTTCAAGAGTGCCTCTCGCAAAATACAACGCACGTCCACCTGAGTAGAAGCTAATCCTCCCCGACTAATTTTAACCACATCAATCACCTTGGCGGCCTGATTTAGCAGCATCACCCAGCACTCTTCTACCGGCAGGTCGCACATCAGCGGATGAAAGAAAGCATATACATCTTGCGAGCTGGTGATTTTCTTCCGCTCTGAAGGTTCTTCCTCTCTTCTGCGTTTTCCTAGTTCAGAGGCAGCCAGAATTGTCACGGCCTTTGCCGGGCCAATTCCTTTATAGCGGCAAAGGTCGTCCACTGTATATTTACCGAGTTCACTCAAGCGGTTGTGACAATTATCCAGTACCTTCCGCATCAGTTCTACCGCCGTCTCTTCCGTACTTCCAGAACCTATCAGGATGGCCAGTAACTCAGCATTGCTTAAAGCTGCCGGACCGTGCAGCATCATTTTTTCTCGTGGACGGTCTTCTTCCGCCCACTGGGTAATGTTCAGTTTCTCGTTCATGTGTCAATTTCTTATTTTAAAATACAGACGAGCTACTGAATCCCTATTGAGAGCAATGTCTATTTATAGAACGTTTTTTCGAAAGCCGAGAAAGACTTTCCACCACATATACAACGTTTCCACCACGCCCGCAAAAAGCCGGAACCGTAGCCCGTCAATTGTATAAACGCAGCAATGACAGAAAGTCCACCGATTTTTATACTTTTATTGCGAATTGAAGCATCTATAAAGATAATCACGGCAAACAAAGCCAGCAAAAGCAAGCTCCACGGACAGATAAAAGCGGCCAGCAATACCAGCACCACTCCTACCGTAAATACAGCCGGAAGCAGATGCACGAGCTTCAATGATTCAGGATATTTCTTATACAAATCAATGCGGGCGATACCGGAATTGTGTACTTGCTTGAAGAATTTTTTCAAATCCGTACGACGTTTATGCCATACCCAGGCTTCCGGAAACAGACGACAACGGTAGCCTCCTTTAAAAATACGGATACTAAAATCAATGTCCTCGCCAAAACGCATCGCAGAGAATCCGCCCAATGCCTTGTACACCTCGGCACAGACTCCCATGTTGAAACTGCGGGGATAGAATTTATCCATTTTCTTCTTGCCACCCCGGATACCTCCCGTAGTAAAGAAAGAAGTCATGGCATAATTAATGGCTTTCTGTACATCCGAAAAAGAATCGTGTGCACGGTCGGGGCCACCAAAGGCATCTGCCGGTTCCCGATGGAGTTCCGCTTCCACCGCAGCCAGATACGTCTCGGGCAGGATGCAATCTGAATCCAGAATCAGCAGATACTCTCCGCGACTGCGCTCTGCCGCATAGTTGCGTGTCTGCCCGGGTCCTGAATTCGGTTTCTCAAAATAATGCACATCCAACGTTTCTGCATACTTGTCCACCACCTGTTTACAAGGAATGGCAGATCCGTCCTCCACGACCACTACTTCAAAATCTCTGTATGTCTGTCCGCACAAACTCTGCAACAGTTCATCCACTTCATCCGGACGATTGTACACCGGAATCACCACAGAATATTTCGGATTCATCTTTTTTCCTCCTTCAGTCCTTTTCTATTAACACCGTAGCATAGGCCGAGACACCTTCCTCACGCCCGGTAAATCCCAGCTTCTCTGTAGTGGTAGCCTTAATGGACACATCGTCCACGTCTACCTCCATCACCCGTGCCAGCACTTCCTGCATCTCCGGAATAAACTTTTTCAGCTTCGGACGTTCAGCACATACCGTAGCATCCACATTCCCAACCCGATAACCCTTTTCGGCAATCAGTTTCACCGTCTTTGCCAGCAGAATCTTGCTGTCAATATTCTTGAAGTCAGCCGAATTATCCGGAAAATGATAACCAATGTCACGCATATTTGCCGCTCCTAGCAAAGCGTCACAAATGGCATGAATCAACACATCGGCATCCGAATGTCCCAGCAAACCCATTTCATGTTCCAGACGGATACCACCCAGCCAAAGTTCACGCCCGGTCACTAACTTGTGCACGTCGAATCCAAATCCTACTCTTATCTTCATCGTATGTAAAAATCAAGAAGTTTCTCATTTTCCAAAAATCCCTCCAGGTGGTTTCCGATTTGCACGGGACCTACTCCCACCGGTGTACCGGTAAATAGCAAGTCGCCGATTTTCAACGTACAGAAACGGCTCACATAGGCAATAATCTGATCTACAGAGAACAACATATCGGCTGTATTACCCTGTTGTACTGTCTTTCCGTCAATATCCAGATGGAAGTTCAACTTCTGTATATCACCTATTTTTTCCACCGGAACCCAGTCGCCAATAGCCGCTGAGCTGTCAAATCCCTTGCACAGTTCCCAAGGCTTTCCCTCGGCACGAAACTTACGCTGCAAGTCACGGGCTGTAAAATCAATTCCTACCGTAACAGCATCATAGTAACGATGGGCGAAACGTTCGGAGATATTTTTTCCCAGGCGGCAGATACGTACCACCATCTCTGTTTCATAATCCACTTGTTCACAAAAATCGGGAATAAAAAAAGGCTTGCTGTCTTTCAGCAAGGCAGAATCCGGCTTCATAAAAATAACCGGTTCCTGAGGCAAGGCTTCTCCTGCATGCAACTCATGGCAATGCAGGCTATAGTTCATGCCTATAGCAATAATTTTCATGGAGTTATTTCTTTATAATTTCATTCAAACGGTTGAACATCACTGCCAGATGTGCATACAGTGACGTGTTTTGTACGACAATCGTTTCCGGCACACGAATACGGAAAGGGGTAAAGTTCCACACAGCCTGAATGCCTCCGGCCACCATCTTGTCCGTAATATCCTGGGCAATGTTGATGGGTACGGTCAGCACACCGATTTTCACCCCGTCCTTTGCTCGCCGTTCTTCAAACTCATCGGTATGGTAAATAGGAATACCCTCTACAGTCGTGCCCACCAAACTCGGATTAATGTCGAATGCGCCCACAATCTGCAATCCGAAATGTGACAGACCGGAGTCTCTGAGCAAAGCTCCTCCCAGACTTCCCACACCAAACAAGTACGCCTTATGCAGATTCGTGAAACCTAAAAAATCCTCCAGTACCTGAATCAACAGGTCCACTTCATACCCTACCCTTGTGCGTCCGGAAATATCTACATACGACAGGTCTTTGGCAATCTGTGAGGCATCAATATTTATTTGTCTGGAAATCTGTGTAGAAGATACATACTTCTCCCCTTTCTCTTTCATCAGCTTTGCATTCGAAAGATACCACGGGAGTCTGCGTAAAGTAGGCTCAGGAATCTTGTCCGTCATTTTACGACTTCGTACCGCCATTCGGAGTTATTCAATTAATCAATAATGCAAAATTAAACTATTTCTTGTAAACCCTGAACACGATTCCTGAAAAATGTCATACCTTTGAAGCAGATTAAATTAAATTCACATGAAAAAGAACGACTGGAAAGACCGCCTGAACATTGTATATTCCACCAACCCGGATTTCAATTACAATATGGGAGAAGAAGAGGAAACTGAAACCCTCGACCCCAAACAACAGAAACTGAGGGTCAATATTGAGAAAAAAGGACGAGGTGGAAAAACCGTTACTGTCATTACCGGATTTATCGGTTCGGAAGATGACTTAAAAGAACTTGGGAGAATGCTCAAGACCAAATGTGGCGTGGGTGGTGCCGTAAAAGACGGAGAAATTCTCATTCAGGGAGAGTTCAGACAACGCGTTATCGACCTGTTAAAAGCAGAAGGATTCAGTCAGACAAAATAA
>NZ_DBEXBB010000220.1:0-4910 GCF_048170425.1 Phocaeicola sp. | reverse complement strand
GGCTGTATGTAATCTTTTCGTAACTTTGGCAATTGGTTTAGGGCATCCGAGGATGCATTTAAAAACAAAAATCGAACAAAAACAAATATAAAAACAGCTATGAAGTTTATCGTTTCAAGTACTGCTTTATTCAGTCATTTGCAGGCTATCAGCCGAGTAATCAACTCAAGAAATTCATTACCCATTCTGGACTGTTTCCTCTTCGAACTGAGAGACGGTACGCTCTTTATGACTGCTTCGGACAATGACACTACGCTGTCTACTTCCATTGAAGTGAATGAATCGGACAGTGACGGCCGCTTTGCCGTTTCTTCCAAGACTTTACTGGAAGCATTGAAAGAAATTCCTGAGCAGCCGTTGAGTTTCCACATCGAACCCAGCAACATGGAAATTACCGTGGAATATCTGAATGGAAAATATAGTCTGATGGGACAGAATGCCGATGAATACCCGCAGGCACAGGGATTGGGTAGTAATGCCGTACAGGTGACCATGGGAGCAGAAATCTTGATGAACGGCGTGAACCGCAGCCTTTTTGCGACAGCCGACGACGAACTTCGTCCGGTAATGAACGGTATTTATTTCGACATCAGCACGGAAGACATTACACTGGTTGCTTCCGACGGTCATAAGCTGGTACGTTGCAAGACCTACGCCGCACGAGGAGCAGAGAAAGCTGCTTTCATCCTTCCGAAAAAGCCGGCCAACCTGCTGAAGAACCTGCTGCCGAAGGAACAGGGCGACGTACAGATTGGCTTTGACGACCGCAATGCCATGTTCACCCTCGAAAACTACCAGATGATTTGCCGTCTGATTGAGGGACGTTATCCGAACTATAACTCTGTCATTCCGCAGAACAATCCACACCGTGCCATCATTGACCGTGCGCTCTTCATCAGTGCCCTGCGCCGTGTGTCTGTGTTCTCTTCACAGTCAAGCAGTCTGATCAAGCTGAGCTTGTCGGAAAACCAGATGAAGATTTCTGCTCAGGACATCGACTTCTCTACTTCGGCCGAAGAAACCATCGCTTGCCAGTATGGCGGCAACTCGATGAGCATCGGTTTCAAGTCGTCGTTCCTGATTGATATTCTGAACAACATTTCTGCACAGAACATTATCATCGAACTGGCCGATCCGTCACGCGCAGGTGTCATTGTTCCTGAAGAACAGGAGGAAGACGAAGACCTGCTGATGCTGCTGATGCCGATGATGCTGAACGACTAATCATTTTTTGTTACACAGAGACTCATGAAACTGAACTTGAAAAATCCGCTCGTGTTCTTCGACCTGGAGACCACGGGCACCAATATTAATACAGACCGTATTGTAGAAATCTGCTACTTGAAAGTATATCCTAACGGCAACGAAGAGGCCAAGACCTTGCGCATCAATCCGGAAATGCACATTCCGGAGGCATCGACTGCCATTCATGGCATCCACGACGAGGATGTGGCCGACTGCCCTACTTTCAAGGAAGTGGCAAAGGACATTGCCCGCGACATTGAAGGGGCCGACATTGCCGGTTTTAACTCCAACCGCTTTGACGTGCCGGTGCTGGTGGAGGAATTCCTCCGTGCAGGCATCGACATCGACCTGACCAGGCGGAAGTTTATCGACGTACAGGTGATTTACCACAAGCTGGAACAGCGCACGCTTTCGGCTGCCTACAAGTTCTACTGCGGAAAGAACCTGGAAGACGCACACACGGCAGAAGCCGATACACGGGCTACCTACGAAGTGCTGAAGGCACAGCTCGACCACTATCCTGACGTGCTCCAGAACGACATCAACTACCTGTCGGAATATTCCAGCTACAGCAAGAACGTAGACTTCGCCGGAAGAATCGTGTATGACGACAACGGCGTGGAAGTGTTCAACTTCGGAAAATACAAAGGTATGCCGGTGTCGGAAGTGCTCAAGAAAGACATGGGCTACTACGGCTGGATTATGAACGGAGACTTCACACTGAACACGAAGAATGTATTGACAAAAATCCGCCTGCGCGAAACGGGGCTGGTCAAGTAAACGGAAGGTAGCATGAATACACTACAAGGCAAAAAAATTGTACTGGGTATCACGGGCAGCATTGCAGCCTACAAGGCGGCCGTGCTGACACGCGGACTGATTAAGAAAGGCGCGGAGGTGCAGATTGTCATCACGCCGGCGGGAAAGGAGTTCATCACTCCCATCACGCTTTCGGCGCTGACCAGCAAGCCGGTTATCAGCGAGTTCTTCTCACAGCGTGACGGCACATGGCACAGCCACGTGGACTTGGGATTGTGGGCCGATGCCATGGTCATCGCCCCGGCTACGGCTTCCACCATCGGAAAAATGGCGCACGGGGTAGCCGACAACATGCTGGTGACGACCTACCTGTCGATGAAGGCTCCGGTGTTCGTGGCTCCGGCCATGGACCTGGATATGTTTGCTCACCCTTCTACCCAGCATAACCTCGACATTCTGCGCAGCTATGGCAACCATATCATTGAACCGGCTTCGGGCGAGCTGGCCAGCCATCTGGTTGGAAAAGGACGCATGGAAGAGCCTGAGAAAATCATTGAAGTGCTCGAAGCGTTCTTTGCCCGTCAGCAAGACCTGGCCGGACGGAAAATCGTCATTACCGCAGGTCCTACTTATGAGAAAATTGACCCGGTGCGCTTTATTGGCAATTACTCTTCCGGAAAGATGGGCTATGCCCTGGCCGAAGCATGTGCTTCGCGCGGAGCGGAAGTGGTGCTGGTGAGTGGTCCGGTCACCCTACAGACGGTTCATCCGCACATTCACCGCATAGACGTGGAGAGTGCGGCCGAAATGCACCGTGCTGCTGCCGATGCCTTCAAGGATGCAGACGCAGGAATCTTGTGTGCAGCCGTAGCGGACTTTACGCCGGAGCAGGTGGCCGACCAGAAAATTAAACGGGAAAAGGACGACCTGGTGCTGCGGTTGAAACCGACTTGCGACATTGCCGCTGCCTTAGGAAAGGAGAAACGTCCGGACCAGCTGTTAGTGGGTTTTGCGCTGGAAACTTGCGACGAGGTCAGCCACGCACAGGATAAGCTGGCACGGAAGAACTTTGACTTCATCGTGCTGAACTCACTGAATGACAAAGGAGCCGGTTTCCGTTGCGACACCAACAAGATTACGATTATAGACCGCACTGAGGCTGTTTCCTACCCGTTAAAGCGCAAGCAGGAAGTGGCCGAAGACATTGTGGATAAACTTTCCAGTCTGTTTCATTCCTAAACCGTTATGCTACAGTCTATCTTTATACAGAACTATGCCCTGATTGACAAGCTGGACATTGACTTTACGTCCGGTTTTTCGGTGATTACCGGTGAGACCGGTGCCGGAAAGTCCATTATCTTAGGGGCCATCGGGCTCTTGTTGGGACAGCGTGCCGACGTGAAATCCATCAAGAAGGGGGCTTCCAAGTGCATCGTGGAGGCGACTTTCCGGATTGCCAACTACGGCATGGAACCGTTCTTTCAGGAGAATGACATCGAATTCGAACCGGACGAATGTATCCTTCGCCGTGAAGTGTCGGCCAACGGGAAAAGCCGTGCTTTCATCAACGATACGCCGGCTTCGCTGGCGCAGATGAAAATGCTGGGCGAAAAACTGATTGACGTGCACAGCCAGCACCAGAACCTGTTGCTGAACAAGGAAGGTTTCCAGTTGAACATTCTGGACATCCTGGCACAAGACGAGCAGGCATTGTCGGCCTATCAGTCGGTATACCTTTCTTATAAAAAGGTAGTAAAGGAACTGGATGACTTCATTGCACAGGCAGAAAAGAGCCGTCAGGATGAAGACTATATCCGTTTTCAGCTGGAACAGTTGGAAGAAGCCGGACTGAAAGACGGAGAGCAGACGGAACTGGAACAGGAAGCGGAGACACTGAGCCATGCCGAGGACATCAAGGCCGGACTCTATAAAGCCAGCCAGCTGATTAACGGCGAGGAAGGCGGTACGGTTTCACTGACCAAGGAGTGCATGCAGACCCTTCAGGGCCTGACACAGGTATATGCACCGGCCAAGGAATGGATGGAACGGCTGAACAGTTGCTATATTGAACTGAAAGACATTTCCCGCGAAATCGGCAATGCGGAGGAGGAAGTGGAATTCAATCCGGCTCGCCTGGATTTTGTCAACGAACGGTTGAACCTGATTTATTCCTTGCAGCAGAAACACCGCGTGCAGTCGGTAGAAGAACTGATTGAGCTGACGGAAAACTATTGCAGCCAGTTGAATGACATCACTTCTTTCGACGACCGGATTGCAGAGCTGGAGGGAGAAAAGAAGAAATTGTATGCCGAGGTGCTTCGTCAGGCCGAAAAGCTGACCGCGCTCCGTACACAGTCGGCACGGCACATTGAGTCGCAGATGGAGTCTTTGCTTATCCCACTGGGCATGCCTAACGTACGTTTTGCCGTGGAACTGACTCCCAGAAAGGAACCCGACAGCAAAGGGATGGACAGCGTGACGTTCCTGTTCTCAGCCAATAAGAACGGAACTTTGCAGAACGTGGCTTCCATCGCTTCGGGGGGTGAAATTGCCCGCGTCATGCTTTCACTCAAGGCCATGATTGCCGGAGCCGTCAAACTGCCGACCATCATCTTCGATGAAATTGATACCGGTGTATCAGGCTCCATTGCAGAGAAAATGGCACTGATAATGCAGGACATGGGACGCCAGAACCGTCAGGTAATCAGCATCACTCACCTGCCCCAGATTGCCGCACGTGGAATTGCGCACTACAAAGTGTACAAGGAAGATACCGACACCGGGACCAACAGTCATATCCGTCGCCTGACGGATGAAGAGCGGGTGCAGGAAATTGCCCACATGCTCAGCGGTGCCACCCTGACAGAGGCTGCCGTACAGAACGCCCGTGCCCTGTTAGGCTTTAA
>NZ_DBEXBB010000219.1:0-3812 GCF_048170425.1 Phocaeicola sp. | reverse complement strand
CCCAATCTTGCCCCAAAGGCGGCAAGCCTTGTAGTCGTTGGAAGTGGTCGATTTGAAAGAGGGGTCGGTATAGCAGACCAGCATTTCATACTTGGATAGCCTGGGCAGTTTCTTGTAACGAATCCAGTCTGCCCGAAAAATAGTTCCGTCCACGATGGGGTTGTGCATCATCTCCTTTTCCCATGCCCGGTAGCCTACGAAATCCCTGTATTCCTGCGCCTCTTCTTTCGTCCATTTTTCGCGCCATACCGGTTCTCCGTTCTTGTCTATTGCCTTGATGACGGATACATGTACCCCTTTTGTCTTGGTGAGATTGGCCAGCACCGAGTTTTTAGAAATGAGGTTCCCGACCATGATAAAACGCCCCCGGCCCACATCCAGTGCACCAAAAAGGGCTTCTTTCACCCAGTCTGTAATGTCATGCACCCGTTTCTCATTGCGGCACAGTTCGTCGTCATCCAAGTCATCGATGACGATGTAGTCCGGACGTGCTTCCCGGTCTCGCAAACCACGTGGAGACTGTCCGCGTCCGCAAGCCAGGAATTTCACCCCGTTGGCCGCCTTGAACTCCCCATCCTGCCAGGAGGCATTCCCCTGCTGCTTGCCGAAGTCGGCAATGATGCGCTGGTTATGTTCCAGTTCTGCCTGAATATCTCCCAGCAGACGTGTGGCTGAGTCCTCACTTTTGCCGACCACCACCATGAAGTTGATGAGACGTTTGGGCTGGAACATCAGCCACAGCGGAACAAAAATGTCCATGTGTGTGGACTTGGCATGGCCACGCGGCCACATGAATACCGCTTTCAGGTTGGGTGTGCCTTTTACTTTAGCCGCTGCCGCATTGTGGAACGGTGCATTGTGGATGGTGCGTATGACTTCCCCGGTGGTTTTGTCACGCAAGGTGAGAAAGTGGGGGAAGTAATATTCACAGAACGCGGCATAGTTACCCTGCAGACGCAGAATACGCCTGTCCTTTTGTGCCGGTGTCTCGCCCGCGAGCAAAGCCGTATCCGTGATGGACTGCACTCTTTTACAGTGTTCCTTCCACTGTTCGTATGCCTGTTTCTTTTCCGCTGCTGTTGCCATAGCCGTTTTATTTTATGCCCATCTGTTCGGTGATATACAGATCCTGGTACTTGTTGATTGCCCTGACCAGTTCCGGAGTCACTTCCGGGTCGATGGTTGAACGGTATTCAATCCATTTGGAGAATGCCATGAACACTTCAATGACATCCACTACGTTGGCCTTCTTGTCTAACTTTTCAATCACCGCCGAAAGTTTGGCCAGTTTGTCCCCGAGACCAGCTACAAGTGCAGGGTCGTTCGATTCGTTGACTTGAGTAATGAGTGTATCAATGGTGAGCAGGAGTTTGTTCACCAGTTCCGGCCGGGTGACGTTCTTTGCCGCCCTTGCCTCTTTCCATCCGTCAGCCGTGCACCATTTTGAGATGGTGACGCGTGACACGTCCACTTTCTCCGCAATTTCAGTCTGTTCCATGCCGGAAAGGAACAGTGAGCGTGCAAGAGATTTTTTCTTTTCGATTTCTGCCTTTGTCATATAATAAAGAATATAGGGTTAAAGGCAGGCTTCGGAGTCCCTTGCACCTGCCCGATTTATTCGCAAAGTTGTCCGCTTATCAGCTTGCAGCCAAAATAATGTGCAACGGTTTCATAGAAGTGTGCAACCATTGCACACTTTTTTGGCTTCCCGGTAAGTGCTCTGTAATATTGCAGCGCCAATGCATAAAGGCGTGGCATGAGAAAATGAGTAAACGTGTAAGAATTTCAAACGACAGCCTGAACAGCTACGGAAGCCGTGTGTTGACATCGGGCATGAGTGTGGAGCAGTATTGCCGAAACCCGGTACTGCTGTACATGCACCAACGCGGAAACGTGATTGGTTATGTGAAGGACCTTCGGGTAGAGGATGGTGAAGTAACCGGGGAACTGGTGTTTGACGAAGCGACCGACCTCAGTAAAAGATGCAAGAAACAGTTTGAATTCGGCAGTCTGAGAATGGTGAGTGCCGGAATAGACATTCTGGAACTGAGTGACCAGCCCGAACATTTGCTGCAGGGGCAGACCAGCCCGACAATAACCAAAAGCAAGCTGTATGAGGTATCACTGGTGGATGTAGGTTCCAATGATGATGCCATCGTACTGATGAAGGATGGAAAACAAATCACATTGGGAAAGGATGGTGATTGTCCTTTGCCACTAATCAATAACCAAAAAACAACAGAAGAAATGGAACTGAAACTTTTGGCCCTTCAATTGGGGCTGCCGGAAACGGCAACGGAGGCTGATGTTAATCAAGCCTTAAATGAACTGAAAGCAGCCAAGGCAGAGAATGATTCCCTGAAGCAAGAAAACGGGAAGCTGACTTTGGCCCGTATCACTGGTCTTGTAGAAAAGGCAGTGGTGGAAAAGCGTCTGGGAGAAGACAAGAAGATACAGTTTATCGAACTTGGCAAGAAGGTTGGTGTCGATGAACTGAAGAATGTGCTTGATGCCATGCAACCACAGGTGAAGATTTCCACTGTATTGAGCTATCAGGGCGGCAAGCAGCAGGCACAGCCGTCCACCTATGCCAAACTGAGCGATGTCCCGAGTGATGCGCTGCTTGAAATGCGCGAGCATAACCCGGAGGAGTACAAGCGCCTGTACAAGGCTGAATACGGCATGACCTGTGAAATTTGAAAACCTTTAAAATGAAGAAAATGGGAAAAATTGTAATGCTTTTGACGGCACTTCTGTTCAATACGCTGACAGGTGTCGTGTGTGCTTCGGTATTGGGATTCTCTCCGGTGGCCGGAGCTGTGGGAATGAATGCGGTGGCAGCCTTTATGGGAATGGCCCCGCAAAGTACTTCAATACTCCGTGAAGGGGTTTATACGGAAATCTGGACAGGGGAACTTGTTAAGGTGCTCCGTGCCGGACTGGAAGGAACCTGGCTGTCAGGAATCCCCGACCAAAGCAGTATCGTGAATAACGATGTGATTCACCTGGTAGAAGTTGGTGTAGATCCGGATGTCTTGATAAACAATAAAACCTATCCGATTGATGTGCAGGCTTTGGAAGACAAGGATATTGCCATCAAGCTGGACAAATTCCAGACCAAGGCTACGCCGATTACAGACGATGAGCTTTATGCCATCAGCTATGACAAGACCGCCCGTGTGAAAGAGGGACATGCCAACAGTATCAATGATGCGAAGTTTACCAAGGCGGCCCATGCGCTTTGTGCGAACAAAAATACGGAAACTACTCCGGTGCTTAAGACTACCGGCGAGAAAGATCCGGCTACAAACCGTCTGCGCCTTACCGTGAATGACCTTGTGGAAATGAAGCGTGCCCTTGACAACCTGCGCGTACCGTCAGACGGCCGCAGACTGGTGCTTTGCCCCGACCATGTGAATGACCTGCTGCTGACCAGCCAGGCATTCCGTGAACAGTACAATATTGACCGCAACAGCGGCAAGGTAGGTAACCTTTACGGCTTTGAAATCTACGAGTATGGCAACAACCCGCTTTATACTACAGCCGGAGTGAAGAAGGCATTGGGTACAACGGCAGAAGCCGGTGAATTTCCGTGTTCATTTGCCTTCTACAAACAGAGGGTTTTCAAGGCAACAGGTTCTACCAAGATGTATTATTCCGAGTCAAAGAATGACCCGTTGAACCAGCGTAACCTGATTAACTTCCGCCATTACTTCATCTGCATGCCCAAGAAAGAGGATGCCGGAGTGGTAATGATGAGCGGCTATCAAGCATGATGATTATGGCAAAGTTGAAATATCTGGTAATACACT
>NZ_DBEXBB010000218.1:0-31207 GCF_048170425.1 Phocaeicola sp. | reverse complement strand
CCCGCGAAACTCTAACGGTGTGGGTACACAATTAAGAGTTCCGCGCTTCATTTATGTATGCTTTCCGCAAAGGAAAATGGTATCAGTTTTTCTGCTGCATCATGTGGCGGGCATAGAACCATACCACCACGTAGCCGACGAAAGGCACAATGAACGCCCAGTGCATATCGGCGTAGTCTCCCACCAGTCCCATAAGAACAGGGCCTACGGCACCGCCCACCGGCGACATCATCAGGAAGGAAGAAGCACGCTTCGTATGGCTGCCCAGGCCTTTCAGGGAGAGGGCGAAAATGGTGGGGAACATAATGGCTTCGAAGGCATAACCGCAAAGCAGGGCTACAAACGATACAGAGCCTAAATCCAAAATCACCAGCAGAGTAGTAATGACCGTTCCCGTGGCACACCAGAAGAGCATCTTCTCAGCACGGACGCGACGCATAATCCAACTTCCGACGAAACGTCCTACCATGAACAGCCCCAATCCGCCGAATGAAAGTACCAGTGAGGCATCGCGGGCATTCATCCAGCCGACCTCCGTCACGTAGTTGATAAAGAAACTGTTGATAGAAATCTCGGATACCTCGTAGGCAAACAGTGCAACCAGTCCGAACACAAAAAGCTTATGCGACCACAGGCCTACGCGATGACCTTCGCTATCCACTTCCTCCTCATGAGGAATTTCCGGCAGACGTACGCGCATAAAAGCTAACGCGGCCAGCAGGACAATCACTCCCATCACGGCATACGGAAGGGCCACATTGCCGCTTACCCCTTTCTCTTCGTCCGAGAAAAGCAAGAGACCGGTCAAAATCGGTGCAAAGATACATCCCAGGCCGTTGAATGACTGGGCGAAGTTCAGTCGGCTGGCGGCTGTTTCCCGTGCTCCTAACTCCGTTACATACGGATTGGCGGCCGTTTCCAGAAAGGTCAGTCCGCACCCGATGACGAACAGCGAGAACAGGAACATATTGAACGAAGCCATATATTGCCCGGGAATGAACAACAACGAGCCTGCTCCGTAAAGCAGCAAGCCGAACACCACTCCCCTGCGGTATCCGTGACGGTTGATGAACAATCCGGCCGGAATGGCCATGATGAAATATCCCATGTACATCGTGGCCTGAATCATGGCCGAATGGGTACGGGTAATGGTAAGCAGTTCCTGAAAATGCTTGTTCAGCACGTCCAGAATGGCATGAGCAAATCCCCACAGGAAAAAGAGGGACGTAATCAGTACAAAGGGGAACAGGTATTGGCGTTCCACTAAGGCAATTCCTTTTTTCTTCATCCGTGCCCCTCCTTTATACATACGACAAAAGTTCCGGCAAATCGGTGATGATTACATCCGGAAGCGTTTCATCTATTTCTTCGTTGCCCCAGCCTTCACCTTTCAGCCAGGCCACCTTGCATCCTACGGCCTTTGCCGGCACCATATCCTTCGAGAAGGAGTCGCCTACCACTAATACATTTCCGGCAGGCAGCCCCATGGCCTCCACGCCCAGGCGATAGATGGCAGGGTCAGGCTTGCGTACTCCCACTACCGACGATTCGATAATGTCGGCAAAGAAGTCGAACAAACCAAAGTCTTTCAGGATGGTCTGGATATTTCCATAAAAGTTGGATACCAGCACCAGCTTGTAGCGCCCGGAAAGCGCCTTCACTACGGGACGGGTACGTTCCAGCACGTCCAGCACATAGCGGTAACAACTGTCGGCCACTTTTCCGGCATAGTTTTCCCGGCGGGCTTCTTCTCCGTCCAGCTTGCCTTGTTCCACCAGGTACTTCACCTGAATGTCGGTCTTGATGCGCAACACCTCGTGGAAATCATGCTCGGGCTTGACCAGCGGCACCCGGGCCAGCGTCCGTTCTCCGTGCACGTATGCCTCACGGAAACTTGCCTTGTCCACCGGCACCTGAAATTCCCGGTACTTTTCCCACAAGACTTCCGCCCAATGACGGCTGTTCGTATCAATCGTACCTCCGTAATCAAAAATCACTCCTTTTACATCTGTCAGTTTACTCATCTTTTGTCTTATTTGGGGTGCCGTTGCCGACCTTCATCAGCAACACGCCAATTACAATCCATATCAATTCACGCACACGGGTAATCAGCCCTGTATAGATTCCAAACGCACTCGGAATGGCCAGTCCGCCTACTGCCAGTGCAAATCCTCCCTCGCGTGCCCCAAGCTGCATGGGCGAGAAGAAGAACAGGTTGGCAAACAAGGAAGTGAAGGCCATAATCAGGATACAGGCCAGGAAGCTCACATGGTCGGTCAGGATGTTCAAGATAAAGAACACTTCGGCACAACCCACTATACGTGCCATAAACTCCAGTCCCAGCGCCACATAGAACGTGCTTTTACGCTGTTTGTGCAGTTCAGCTATCTGTGCGTCTACCCGTTCCAGCGTTTCTCTTTTTTCTACCAGAAAACGTCGTGCCCAGCGTCTTACGTAGGGTATGCCGCCCAATACCTTGAACGTACGTACCGCCATCCCGTTGCGATAACCTTTCATAAAGAAATAAATGGCCAGCAGGCAGACAAATGCCACTACTGCCAGCATGATGCCCAGTCCCCAGTTCATCGGCTCAAAAATCACGAAAAGCACCGCCGACACCAGCCAGAACCAGAAATGGGAAAAGATGTGCATCATCACATAGAGAATGACCGACGAGGTGGCCTTGCTGGCACCTACGTAAGGCGTAAGCTCCATGATGCGGTACGGCTCGCCGCCCATCAGTCCCACCGGAGTGGCATAGTTCAGGGCAAAACCGGACACGGTCAGCTTATAGACTTTCCAGAAGGGCACCTTGGCATGTTTCCCGTCGCGGATAATGACATACCATGACCAGGCATTCAGGTAATAAATGAACACCCACAGAAGAATCACGGCTGGAAACCACACCCCCGCCTTGCGCAGGTTCTGCCATAGTTCCTGATAGTCCATGTCGAACGTACAGAGCATGACCACAATGGCAAAAATGCCGAAGAACCAGAATATATTCCGAAACTTTTCCTTCATCACTTGGCGTATTTATGGTAAAGGTATGCGCACAAGGCTTCATGGCGGTGACGCATGTACACAAACAAACTGGTCATCACCACTATCTCAAAAATGAAATACAACCACGGCTCTCCTATCAGCAGGCTGATGTAAAGAGCTATCGCGCGGGTATTAAATGTCAGGATGTTGGTGTACTTCATCAACGGCAGACTCAGGGCACGGAACTCATCACGCAACTCCTGAGGAATGTTGTCACCATAACGCTCCTGCACAAAGGCATAGAAACGCTGGAAATTGGGAGTCATCTGTTCCTGCTTGCGGGTATAGTTGCCATAGAAATACAGAAAGGCTTTCCACCAGAAGTTACCCTTCCACGGCAGACTATGGAAAATCTCCCGCTGCTGCTTGAAGTTGTCCAGTTCACTACCTGCCTTTCCCTTCAGGAAGAACAAGTGGATGTTACGGTAATAATCGGCCAGCGTACATTGCTTGCTATGACACACCGTTCCTGAGAACAAGGCTATCAGCCAGATATAAATGCTCCAGGTTTGTCCGGAAGCTTCTCCCCAATGAAAAGGAAGCGGCTGGTTCATCAGGCGCAGACAGATGGCGGCATAGATGGTAATGAACCAGAGGTCACCGGCAAATCCGTCGAGCATACGCCCCCAGCGGGTTTTCTTACCGGTCATACGTGCCAGCTGCCCATCGCAACTATCATAATGGTTAGCCCACATCAGCAAGAAGATACCAATCAGCGTATGCGTCATGTCAGGATAATAGAACATCACCCCTGCCGCCACTCCAAGAATGATAGACAGAATGGTCACGACATTGGGATGTACCCCGAAACGCTGGAAAAACAACGCCCACACATAACCTATCGGGCGATTGAAATGGATGTCCAGAAACTCTTCTGTATCCATGGACTTGAAAGAAGCCTCTACTCCTTTTTTCTCCGTACTCATTATTTTTCTAATTTATGAATAATACGATTATAGATACACTTGGCTATTTCGGGTCCGGCTTCTTCACGGCAACGTGCAAAGCTGGGCCAGTCGTTAAAATCGATGATACGGATTTCACCGGTAGCCGATACCACACAGTCGCCTCCGTATACAGGTACGTTCAGCACCTCGGCCGCCTTGTTGGCGTATGCCTGAAGCTGCTTGACATCGAACGGGAAACCTCTTGTGGCTCCGTTGATGGCTTCCAGTCCGAACTTGCTGTGTGATTGTTCCGTAGGATAAAAGGTGTAAAAGAAATCCGTTCCCTGTACACCGTAGAACTTCACCAAATCTCCCACCAGGTGCTCGTTGACTACCGCCACCGGAATGTTCCGTTTCCGGAAATCGGCCATCACCACTTCTGCTTCTTCCCGGCATTCCACGTACACCACGTCTTCTTTCACCATGGCATGCGAATTGCCTCGCTTAATCCAGCAAGGAAACACGGAAGGAGTAAACTTTTCATTAGTAGAAACAATAAAGCTCCGGGGATGTGGCACTTCATTTGCCACCAGCAGCTCCGTCATCCGCTGACGGACACAATTGTCAATGCCATACGCAGAGTTGACCACCAGGGCACCCTCGTCTTCCAGTTTTTTCAACCGTTCGATGGTAGCACGGTCACGGGCCATGTCAAAAATAAACTCAGCCTCTATGTTTTGAGTAACAAATTCCTTTTCCGGATAAATTGTCACCTCACACCCCATTCTCTCCAATGCTTCTGCCGCAAGCCGAAGGATTGCCGCATCATTGTCTACGTGATTCGGGGAATATTCATTACCACGGCTCACACCGGCCACCCGAATCTTCTCTCCTCTTTTACACATTCTATCTTGTTATTCTAGATTTTACGCAAAAAATCAATGTTGCTTATCTGTTTTTTAATCTTGTCCGTTCAAAAAAGCCTCTGCTTTTACAATGTCCCCCGCATGGTCCACATCCAAAATCTTTGAAAAAGGATAAGCCTTGAGCTGAAGACCGTCGGCTACCAGCTGACGCTGAAAATTACGCATGCGCGACATGCCCTGTGCCATACATTTCTCCAATGTCACGATTGAGTTGGGCGACAGGCAATAGATTCCCCCTGAAATGTAACGCGTATCAGGCTGAAGAGCATCATAGAAACCGGTAATATTGCGGTTTTCATCCGTACCGATATACAACGGTTTTTCGTCATCAATGTAATCCGTAACGGCCATCATGCCATCCCCTTCAAAAGCCTTGAAAGCGTCAATAAAGCGTGAAAACTCCTCTTCCCTGAAAATCGTATCGACTGTAGTCAGGCAAAAACGGTCATCTTTCAGATAACGGCTCAGCTCGTAAAAGCTGTGCATGGAACTGGGGGTCGTCTTGACAATGACCCGCAAAGGCACTTCCGATGTTTTTTCCAGTTTGCTCAGGTGTTCTTTTGTCAAAGCCACCTCGTTATTGATAATAACAACCACTTCCTCCGCCCCGTTCTGGGCAAAGATGTGAATCAGACGGTCAATCATGGCCACTCCGTTGAGTTGCACCAGCGGTTTGGGCAACTCAACGCCTTCCTGTGCCAGCCGGGAACCTTCCCCAGCTGATATGATGGCAAATTTCATGTTATTCTTCCTCTATGCTATCTAATTTCAGTTTATCGCTATCATCCCGTTTTTCATAATACTGCTTACGCAGCGGACGGGCACTGATTTCTTTTTCCCAGACACGGTTACGGAACACATCCATAGCTACGTACACCGCCTGACGGAAAGAGTCTTCCGAAGCAACGCCTTTTCCAGCAATATCGTATGCTGTGCCGTGAGCTGGCGAAGTGCGTACGATAGGCAAGCCGGCAGTAAAGTTCACACCCTCGTCCATGGCCAGTGCCTTGAACGGAGCCAGTCCCTGGTCATGATACATGGCCAAGATACCGTCAAAATGCGTATAATTGCCTGAGCCCATGAAACCATCGGCAGGATAGGGTCCGAAGCACTGTACGCCGCGAGCTATCATCTCTTTCATGGCCGGAATAATCACTTCCTGCTCTTCCGTTCCCAGCAATCCGTTGTCTCCCGCATGAGGATTCAGTGAGAACACGGCAATACGCGGATTGTCGATGCCGAAATCCTTCTTCAGTGAGCGATGGAAAATCTCCATCTTTTCCATAATCAGTTCTTTGGTCAGTTCACCGGCAATATCACGAACGGGTACATGGCCTGTCACCAGTGCCACACGGAAATCACCTTTCAGCAGAATCATCAAGGCCTTCTGTCCTTCACCTACACGTTCTTCAATATACTCCGTATGTCCCGGGAAATGGAACGTATCCGACTGGATGGTATGTTTGTTGATAGGAGCTGTTACCAACACATCGAACAAGCCTGCCCGATAATCACCCAAAGCCCTTTCCAATGCTGCCAGCGCCGCCTTTCCGGCCTCGGGAGTCGGCTTGGTCAGTTCCACCTTCAACTCCTCTTCCATGCAATTCACCACGTTTACTCTTCCGTCTTGCACCTCCGCAGCAGAATTTACAATGCTGAAATTAGTCTGTATCTCCATGGCCTTACGGTGATACGCAGCGACCTTGGGAGAGCCGTACACCACCGGTGTGCAGAGTTCAAGCATGGTGGGGTCAGAAAAAGTCTTCAATATGACCTCATAACCTACCCCGTTTATATCTCCATGAGTGATTCCCACTCTAATTTTACGATTTTCCATATTTATTGCTTATTCTGTTCAGCTTCTTGTTTAATTTGTTCTTCCGAAACGGTATTGTCTACCGGAATTTCCGACACTTCTTTTTCTGAAGGAAGCTTCAGTGTATACAATGCAGCATTCAGTTTACGAATCTGATCACGTTTCAATTTTCCGGGATTATAGACAAAACCTTCCACCACGATAACCCGTGCATTGTCACGGTCTACCCGCACATGCGATACAAACGGACCTCCCATGGCGTCATTTTTCATTTCCCACAATCCGCGAGCCTCAAAGGCATAATCACCTTTCACGGCTATATTCCGTGTTTCCACAAACATTGAATCTGCCGTTTCCATGTACATACCTTCCTGTGCCCCTGGCAAATTGACCTTCATTACCGAGTCACGCTTATGAATGAAATATTCTTTGGTAAACGTATCATAATCGCGGAACGGATAAGCATACATCACAAAGTTCAAGTCATTCAGGTTGCTCGAAGCCCACAAGAAATCCTTACCCTGCTTGTACGATTCCATTTCCACCGGCATCCAGATGTTACAATCAAACATGCTCTGCACCTTGGCCGAAAGCGTTTCATTGTGTTTTTTCTCCAGCAACTTCACCTGACGATTCATTTCGGCACGGGTAAAAAAGTCGATAATTACCTGACCGTTTTTCGAAACATAGTCCGCAAACTCCTTCTGGTTAGGTGCCTGAATGGTCATGATCATCTGCGGAGACGAATAGGCATCACGCGTATATTTAAACTTAGGTTGTGTATAGATGTCCTGAATATCCACAATAATGATGTTACGGAACAAACGTACCGAACGGTCAAAAAAGTCAGGCCGCACACGTGAAATACGGAAAGAGCGTTCTGCCTGAGGCAATCCCGGCACATCCGTATCCAGCACGTGAAACAGTGCACTGTCCGGACTCATCCAACATTTGTCATCGGCCACCACCATCACTTCATACGGGCGTCCGCTTGACACCGGAGTAATGATACTCTTCCCCCCGTTACGGCAGGAAGCAAGCGACAGCACCGCCAGGGCCATCCCAAGGTAAAATGTCATTCGTTTCATTATGTTTCTTGTATTAAAAGGTTTCACTTTCTTTCTCTTTTTTCTCCGCTTGTTGCTGGGCTGTGGAAAGCATGCCGCAAGCCGCAAAGATGTCTTCTCCTCGTGAAGCACGAATAGTGGCAAACAAGCCGTGCTGTGTCAGGTAATCACGGAAAGCAATCATCGATTCCATATCCGTTCCCTCCAAATCCACGTTCGGAATAGCATGAAAACGAATCAGGTTCATCCGGCAGTCCAGTCCACGAAGCAATTTCACCAGTTCCTTGGCATAAATCAGGCTGTCGTTCACCCCCTTGAACACGATGTATTCAAAAGACAGTCGGCGCTGCTTGCTGAAATCATACCGGCGAAGGATGTCCACTATTTCCGTAATGGAGAAGGCCTTCTCTGCCGGCATTAATTCCCTGCGCTGAGCAGGAAAAGGAGAATGCAGACTGATGGCCAGATGGCAGTCACTTTCTTCCAGAAAACGTTCCAGTCCCTTCCGTAATCCCACAGAAGAAACGGTGATGCGCTTCGGACTCCATTTATAGCCATAGTCGGCAGTCAGGATTTCCAGGGCACGGAGCACCTCATCCAGATTGTCAAACGGTTCTCCCATACCCATGAACACCACGTTGGTCAGTGTATCCCGTTCCGGCACCGAATAAATCTGGTTCAAAATCTGGGCAGCCGTCAGACTGGTAGTATATCCCTGCTTTCCAGTCATACAGAATTTACAGTTCATCTTGCACCCCACCTGCGACGACACGCACAACGTAGCCCGGTCGTCATCAGGAATATATACAGATTCAATGTAATCACCTTCGGGTGTGCAAAATAAGTATTTCACCGTTCCGTCTACCGAACGCATCTCATGTACCGGTGCACTGGCTCCTACCTCGTAGTTCTCCATCAGCCGCTCGCGGTTCTGGAGTGAGAGGTTGGTCATTTCTTCAATCGAGCCAACTTTTTTATCATATAGCCACGAAGCAATCTGCCCGGCAGTAAATCTAGGCATCCCCAAATCCTGCACAATGGTTTTCAATTCGTTCAGCGTTTTCCCCAATAAAGGAGTTTTTGTCATCATAATACTCTTATATTCTACACATTTAGCGTACAAAGTTAGGGAAAAAATAAGATATATTGCCTATCTTTGTACGTATAAATGTATTAAATATGAATAACCAAGTAACTTGCTTCCTTTTATACGGGAGTGATAACCAGCTGAATAAAACCATAAAAGGTCTGACAGAAAGTTCCCTTACAGACCAGATATTCCTACTAACTGACTATCCGGAAGACAAAAACATTCCTACAGAAAAATGCCGTTTGCTACCCTCATTTTCCTTCCAGCATACCGAAGGCATCCGGCAGATGCTTTCCCTCACCCGTACCCCCTACCTTCTTATCTATACCAAGCCCCATACATTAGATATGGGCTACATGGCCCTGGAACGCATGTGCGACTATTTGGGAGCTCCGGAGTCGGGCATGGTTTATGCCGACCACTATCAGGTGACGGAGGGAATACGAAAGCCTCATCCGGTCATCGACTACCAGCCGGGAAGCGTGCGCGATGACTTTGATTTCGGTTCGATACTGCTTTTCAAGACAGCTGCCCTAAAGGAAGCGTTCGAGACCATCACTCACCAGCCCGAATACCAGTATTCTGCCTTGTATGCCGTGCGGCTGGCCCTTTCACAGAAATACGAACTGACGCACATACGTGAATATCTTTATACAGAAATAGAAGAAGACACCCGCAAATCGGGAGAAAAGCAGTTTGATTACGTAGACCCGCGCAACCGGAGCGTACAGCTGGAACGGGAAACAGCTTTTACTTATTACCTGAAGAACATTCATGCCTTCCTGCCTCCAGTGGAGCGCGAAATTGATTTGTCGGAAGGCGAATTTGCCTACGAAGCTTCGGTCATCATCCCCGTGCGCAACCGCATCCGCACCATTGCCGACGCCATTGAATCGGTACTGAAGCAGGAAACAGACTTCCCGTTCAACCTGATTGTCATCGACAACCACTCTACTGACGGCACCACGGAATGCATTGCCCAATACGCCGGAAACGAAAAAGTGATTCATCTCATTCCCGAACGTGACGATTTGGGCATCGGCGGATGCTGGAACCTGGGTGTGCATCACCCTCTCTGCGGACGCTTTGCCGTGCAGCTCGACAGCGACGACCTGTACAGCAGTCCGTCTACCCTCCAGACCATTGTCGACAAGTTCCGCCGGGAACGCTGCGCCATGGTTATCGGCTCTTACCGCATGACCAACTTCCAACTGGAGACACTGCCGCCGGGCGTCATCGACCACAAGGAATGGACCGATACCAACGGACACAACAACGCTCTCCGCATCAACGGACTGGGAGCCCCGCGTGCTTTCTTCACGCCGCTGCTGCGGAAAATCCGTGTACCGAACACCAGCTATGGCGAAGATTATGCGTTAGGACTGGCTTTCTCCCGGGAATACCGCATCGGACGTATCTACGACGTACTTTATTTGTGCCGTCGCTGGGAAGGCAATTCCGACGCGGCCCTGAGTATTGAGAAGCAGAACCAGAACAACAGCTACAAGGACAGCCTGCGTACCCTGGAAATACGGAAACGCCAGGCCCTGCTCCGTCACCCTCTTTCATGGGAAGATGCAGCCCCTGCGGCTTCTGCCGAAACCTTCATCCGTCACCAGCTCGACACATGGCCACTGGCCCGCAAAAACCACGAAGCACTGGCGCACGTACAGACCCGCACACTTTCACTCGGTGCGAACGACATCACCGTGCAGTTCAATCCGGCACGCGCCGTTTCCACCTGTGCCAAAGTAGACAAGGCTTCCATCGCTGCCCGCCCCTGCTTCCTCTGTCTGAGCCACAAGCCGGAAGAGCAAGAGTCTGTCCGCATCCAGCTGGACGAACCTTTCAGCCTGCGACTAAATCCTTACCCCATTCTGCCGGGGCACCTCACCATCTCCACGGAAAGTCACCAGTGGCAGACATTGGCCGACAAAACTTCGCGCCGGTTGCCCGAACGCCTGGTTGGCTGGCTGGAGAAGAACTTCGCCAGCGGCTACACCGTGTTCTACAACGGAGCCAAATGCGGTGCTTCTGCCCCCGACCACTTCCATTTCCAGGCCGTACGCCAAGAAGATGTACCTCTCATCCGCCAATGGGAAAGACTGATGAGCACAGCGGTAGAAAAAGGTTTCGAACCCCTCTCCGACGGCAAATCCTGCATCGCCTACGACATCGAAGGATACTTCTGTCCGATACGGGCCTTCATTACCCAGGGAGGACTGGCCACAGGTGTACGGCTGATTGACAGCTACCTGCACAGCCTGCCCCTGCACGACGGAGAAACCGAGCCACGCTACAACCTCTTTGCCTGGAATGACCCGCGCTACGGATTTGTCACCGTCTACATCCCGCGCACAGCCCATCGCCCGCAGTGCTACACTGCCGAAGGCGACGCACAGCTGATTGTCAGTCCCGGTGCCCTCGATATGGCCGGCATCCTTGTGACGGCCCGCAAAGAAGATTTTCAAAAACTGGACGCTGACACGCTCCGCCAAATCTACCACGAAGTAACACATTAAGCATCATGAAAGAACCTGAAATTAACGTGGGCATTGTCAATGCCCTTGAAATAGCCTTTACACTCAATGCCAAATTTCTGGCCAAAGGAGAAACCGTATCGGGCAAGCAACGCGTATCCTTCGACGAAGGAGGAATTTCCTGGAACGGCAACGTGTACCGGGAACTGACCTTCACCCCGTTGGAGGACGATGCCTCCTTCTCACTCGAAGACGTAACCATCGGTATCAATTTCCACTGGGAACGCCAGGAAACACAAACCTTCCTCGGCACCCTGCGCCTGGTGGTAGACGAAGGAAAGATTACCGCCATCAACCAGGTGCCGGCAGAAGACTACCTGACCAGCGTCATCTCGTCCGAGATGAACGCCACCTCTTCCCTGGAGTTTCTGAAAGCCCATGCCGTCATCTCACGAAGCTGGCTTTTAGCACAGATTGAAAAGCGGAAGGCCCTCAGCAAACAAGGCAGCAACTTCTTCCCCTTCCTCAAGACCGAAACAGAATACATCCGCTGGTACGACCGCGAAGACCATACCATCTTCGACGTATGCGCCGACGACCATTGCCAGCGCTATCAGGGCATTACCCGTGCCTCCAACCAGAGTGTAGTGGAAGCCGTGAAGGAAACACGCGGCCAGGTGCTCATGCACAAGCATGCCATCTGCGACGCCCGTTTCTCGAAGTGCTGCGGCGGAGTGACCGAAGAGTTCAACTACTGCTGGGAAGACAAGCATTATCCTTACCTCAGTGCCGTGCGCGACTTGGACACGGATGCCCCCCTGCCCGACCTCACCCAAGAGGAAGAAGCCGAACGATGGATACGCCAGCGTCCGGAATCTTTCTGCCACACCACTGATCCGAAAATCCTTTCACAGATACTCAACAACTACGACCAGGAGACACACGATTTCTACCGCTGGAAGGTGAGATACACACAAGCCGAACTGGCCGAACTGATTGCCACGCATACCAAGAGTGATTACGGGGAGATACTCGACCTTATCCCCATGGAACGAGGAAAATCGGGACGTATCAGCCGGCTGAAGATTGTAGGAACCCTGAAAACAATGACCATCGGAAAGGAACTGGAAATACGCCGCACCCTCTCACCTACCCACCTGTTCAGCTCGGCATTCGTAGTTGACAAGGGACCGGAAGTGAACGGAGTGCCCGAATGGTTCGAACTGACCGGTGCCGGATGGGGACACGGTGTGGGACTCTGTCAGATCGGTGCTGCCGTGATGGGCGAAAAAGGATATTCCTACGACCAGATTCTGCTGCATTACTACCGGGGAGCTGAAATCCGTAAGTTATACTAAAAACGAACGACTATGCGCACACGCTCTCCCTGGTACTGGGTACCTTCGCTCTACTTTGCCGAAGGACTTCCCTACGTAGCTGTGATGATTTTATCGCTGGTGATGTACAAACGGATGGGCATCTCGAATACGGAGGTGGCCCTCTACACCAGCTGGCTGAACCTGCCCTGGGTCATCAAGCCCCTGTGGAGCCCGTTTGTCGACCTGCTCCGCACCAAGCGGTGGTGGATTGTCACTACCCAGTTGCTGCTGGGTGCCGGACTGGCTGGCATTGCCTTCACCATCCCCACCAGCCATTTCTTCCAGACCACATTGGCGGTGTTCTGGCTCGTAGCCTTCAGTTCCGCCACCCACGATATCGCCGCCGACGGCTTCTACATGTTAGGCCTTACCCCGCATCAGCAAGCCTTCTTCGTGGGCATCCGCAGCACGTTCTACCGCTTTGCCACCATCGCCGGACAAGGACTGCTCATTATGCTGGCCGGCTGGCTGGAAGAAATGACCGGACGCACATCGTATGCCTGGAGCATCACCTTCTTCACGTTAGCGGGCTGCCTGCTGGCTCTGTGGCTCTACCATTCTTTCGTACTGCCCCGTCCTGACCAGGACTGTCCGTCGGTTGCCCGACAAGGAGAAGCCCGGAGCATACTGACCGACTTCCTGCTCACCTTCCGTTCCTTCTTCCAGAAAGAACAAGCGCTTACCGCCATTCTGTTCATGCTGCTCTACCGCCTGCCCGAGGCACAGTTAGCCAAGATGGGCATTCCCTTTCTGCTCGACCCGGTGGAACAAGGAGGACTCGGCATGACCACGGCACAGATAGGCTTTGCCCAAGGAACGCTCGGCATTGTCGGTCTCACCTTGGGAGGTATCCTGGGAGGCATTGCCGTAGCACGCCACGGACTGCGCCGCTGGCTCTGGCCGATGGTATGGGCCATCTCCCTGCCCGATATTGTCTACGTGTACCTGAGTTACGCCCAGCCCGACAACTTAATCATCGTGAACAGCTGCATCTTTGTGGAACAGTTCGGCTACGGATTCGGATTCACGGCCTACATGCTCTACCTTATTTATTTTGCCAACGGCACACACAAGACCTCGCACTATGCCATCTGTACCGCCTTCATGGCCTTGGGCATGATGCTGCCGGGCATGATAGCCGGCTGGATGCAAGAAACCCTAGGCTACCAGCTGTTCTTCATCTGGATTATGGTGTGCACACTGGCCACCTTCGGCGTTACCGCCCTGCTGAAAATCGACCCTGAATTCGGGAAGAAATAAAAAGAGACGTTTTGTCCGGCCTTTACTTTCCGGAAAGGAAGTGCCGGACAAAACGCATAAAATTCAATACCGTATCCGACTCCTGCCCCTGAGCCGATACAAAACAGAAATGCCGCTTGAATTGCAGGCCCTCAATGTCAATCACCTGAAAGTCTCCTTCCTTCAGTTCCCTTTCCAGGGCACAGATTGACACAATGCCCATACAGTTGCTGCACCGCAAGAACGACTTGATACCTTCCGTACTGCCTAAGTGCATCCGCACGTTCAGCGAAGAAAGCTTCAGTCCCTGCTCTGCCAATACCATCTCAATGGCATCCAGCGTGCCGGACCCCCGCTCACGAAGCACCAGCGGCACATTGACAAACTCCTCCAGCGTCAGTTCCTCCTTTCCGGCCCAGCGACCGCGCGGACAAACTACCGGCACCAGCTCATCGCACAAGAACGGGTCGTAGCGCAGGCTGGGCAGACGGAACACTCCCTCCACCATACCCACGTCAATGGTATGCTCCTGCAAAGCCTTCTCCACATTGCGCGAATTGGTGTCCATCAATGACACACTCATCTTGGGATAACGCTCCGTGAAAGCAGCCAGCACAGGCGGAAGCACATACTGTGAGATTGTCGTACTTGCCCCTAACCGTAACTCTCCCGCATACTCATTGTTCAACTGGTGCATGTCGTACTCCAGCTTGCGGTAATCGTCCAAAATCCGTTCGCAGTGCTCCATCAGCAACTTCCCGGCCTCCGTGAGCGAAATGGAATTCCCCTTCCGGTCGAACAGACGCACTCCGTAGAGACTCTCCAGCTCCCGTACATGCTTGGTCACTGCCGGCTGGCTCACAAACAGCTCCTGCGAAGCCTTGGTAAAACTAAGGTTTCGTGCCACACTATAGAACGCTTTCAAACGGAAATCAGACATACTCTACAAAGATTAAAGTTCCTCTGCCCGGATGCCCAACGACTGAAGAATGGCAAATCCCAACATTTCAAAAGAATATTCATAATCGTGTGCCGGAGGATTCATGCCAAACACCGTCACACCATCTTTTCCCTTTATCTTTGCCGCCAGCCGCTCCACAGCTTCTCCATATTCCCCTTCATCGGGCACCAGCATGATTCGGCGTGCATCTTTCGATTCGGTCAGCAGTTGCAATGATTCCGTAAACAAGTCCTCCCGGCGAGCCATATCCGAAGGCTGGAAAGCATAAAGCGCAAACTCACCCAGGCGGCTCTGGAATGCCATGCCGTGAACTTCCTTTTCCAAATCGGAAGGAAGGCAGAAATTCATCCGGCTATGCTCCGCATCATACACAAAAATTACCTGTATCTCATTCTTTCCCGGCTCAATTCCGGCATCCAAAGCCAGACACTCCAGCAACACGGCCAGATCAGCCTTAGGCAGTTCACGCCCCACCAGCGGTGCAAAATGTGCCGCCATATCCTTCCCCACGCGGTCAAGGAAAACTGCATCAATTAAAATTACATCAGAAGCAAAGGGTATTTTCTTTTCCATATTAGTTAATGTGTTTCTATTTATACTTGTTTCTCCAGTTTACCGTCCTCCAGCTAATAGACCTACATTATTTACCCATGAATAGCATGCTAAAAAGCCAGACATATAACTTGCAATGGCATCCCTCAATGAGCCGGGACAGATATATTCGCCCCCATTGAAATCCATGTGAAATACCAGATACACCGTGCATTCCTTCTCCAGGCTGTCAACCTTCAGGCCTCTGAAAGCTCCTTGCGCCCTAAAAAAATAGTTCTTCAGCGTAGAAACCAACAAACTCTTCCCGAAACCTCGCGGACGGCTCAGAAAGTAAATAGAACCGTCCTTGGCAATCGAATAAACCATATCCATCTTGTCTACATACACATAACCGTCTTCTATGATCCGGTCAAAACTCTGTATTCCAATTGGGTATTTCATAAATAAAATAATGAATTGATATTATAGATGGTATCTGAAGCAAAGATAGAAAATTTCAACCACAATCCATTCCCTTTCAGGAAGGCTTTTTTCTCCCTGGACAAAACACAAGTGCATTCACCCGTAAACGCAAGTGCGTTTCATGTAAAATGTAAAGGCGTTTGAAGTAAAACGTACTTGCGTTTCAGGAAAAACTCTTTGACGTTTCAAACCCAATGCACTTACGCTCGGACCAGCTGACAAAAAGCGAGCCATAAATGACAGATTTTCAGCATAAAAGCACAGTAAAGTGACAAATCGTCAGGTTTCTGTCTCCAGCAGACGCTGGCAAAGAATTTGAATAGAATTAAGCGTTGAAAGTGAAAATAAAAAGAAACCACAACTAATAACGAGAAAGGAGACCATTTATGAACTTTAACAACTTTACAATCAAATCGCAAGAGGCAGTGCAGGAAGCGGTAAACCTGGTACAGAGCCGCGGACAGCAGGCCATCGAGCCGGAACATTTGATGGCAGGTTTGCTGAAGGTGGGCGAAAATGTAACGAACTTCATTTTCCAGAAACTCGGCATAAACGGCCAGCAGATAGAAACCGTACTCGACCGGCAAATCGCCTCACTGCCGAAAGTTTCAGGTGGGGAAGCTTACCTGAGCCGGAGCGCCAACGAGGTATTGCAGAAAGCCGTGGAAGTATCTAAGGAACTGGGTGATGAATATGTGTCACTGGAAGCCTTGCTGCTGGCACTGCTGAACGTGAAAAGTACGGTGGCCACCATCCTGAAAGATGCGGGCCTTACCGACAAGGAACTGCGGGCTGCCATTCAGGAACTGCGTCAGGGACAGAAAGTCACCTCACAGTCGAGCGAAGAGACCTATCAGTCATTAAACAAATATGCCATCAACCTGATTGAAGCTGCACGAAGCGGAAAACTTGACCCGGTTATCGGCCGTGACGAGGAAATCCGACGGGTACTGCAGATTCTTAGCCGACGTACGAAGAACAACCCGATTTTGATTGGTGAACCGGGTACGGGTAAGACGGCCATCGTAGAGGGACTGGCACAACGAATCCTGCGTGGAGATGTGCCGGAGAACTTGAAAAACAAGCAGCTGTTCTCACTGGATATGGGTGCGCTGGTTGCAGGTGCCAAATACAAAGGTGAATTTGAGGAACGTCTGAAATCGGTTATCAACGAAGTGACGAAGTCCGACGGAAACATCATCCTCTTTATCGATGAAATCCACACGCTGGTGGGTGCCGGAAAAGGGGAAGGTGCCATGGATGCCGCCAACATTCTGAAACCGGCCCTGGCCCGTGGCGAACTGCGGAGCATCGGTGCCACTACCCTCGATGAATACCAGAAGTATTTCGAAAAGGATAAGGCATTGGAACGTCGTTTCCAGACGGTCATGGTAGACGAACCGGATACGGCCAGCTCTATCTCCATCTTGCGTGGACTGAAGGAACGCTACGAGAACCACCATCAGGTGCGTATCAAAGACGAAGCCATCATCGCGGCAGTGGAACTGAGCAACCGTTACATTTCCGACCGTTTCTTGCCGGATAAGGCCATCGACCTGATGGATGAAGCGGCTGCCAAACTGCGTATGGAGCGTGATTCGCTTCCGGAAGAACTGGATGAAATCGAACGTCGGCTGAAGCAGCTCGAAATTGAACGTGAGGCTATCAAGCGTGAAAAGGACGAGGCTAAACTGGCTCAACTGAACAAGGAGATTGCAGAACTGAAGGAACAGGAGACTTCTTACAAGGCTAAATGGCAGAGTGAGAAGGAACTGGTGAACAAGATTCAGCAGAACAAGAAGGAAATTGAACAACTGAAGTTCGAAGCCGACAAGGCAGAGCGTGAAGGTGATTACGGACGGGTGGCTGAAATCCGCTACGGAAAGCTTCAGGCACTGGAGAACGAAATCAAGTCTATCCAGGAAGACCTGAAGAAGAAGCAGGGTGACAGTGCCTTGATTAAGGAAGAGGTAACGGCTGAAGACATCGCCGACGTAGTTTCCCGCTGGACGGGCATACCGGTAAGCAAGATGCTGCAAAGCGAAAGGGAAAAGCTGCTTCACCTGGAAGATGAGCTGCACAAGCGGGTTATCGGACAGGACGAAGCCATCGAAGCCGTAGCCGATGCCGTACGCCGTAGCCGTGCCGGACTGCAAGACCCGAAACGTCCGATTGGTTCGTTCATCTTCCTGGGTACGACGGGTGTGGGTAAGACCGAGCTGGCCAAGGCACTGGCAGAATACCTGTTCGACGATGAATCGCTGATGACGCGTATCGACATGAGTGAGTATCAGGAAAAGCATACCGTGTCACGTCTGATTGGTGCGCCTCCGGGATACGTAGGCTACGATGAAGGTGGTCAGCTCACCGAAGCCGTGCGCCGGAAACCGTACTCTGTGGTGCTGTTCGATGAAATCGAGAAGGCTCATCCGGATGTGTTCAACATCTTGTTGCAGGTACTGGACGACGGACGTCTGACCGACAACAAGGGACGTACGGTGAACTTCAAGAATACCATCATCATCATGACTTCTAACCTGGGCAGTGCCTACATTCAGAGTCAGTTCGAGAAAATTAACGACCAGAACCATGACCAGATTGTAGAAGAGACCAAGAAGGAAGTGATGAACATGCTGAAGAAGACCATCCGACCGGAATTCCTGAACCGTATTGACGAGACCATCATGTTCCAGCCGCTGAACAAGCCGCAAATCGAACAGATTGTACGTCTGCAAATCAACGGTATCCGGAAGATGCTGGAAGGCAATGGAGTGACTTTGCAGATGACAGATGCAGCTGTCGACTTCCTGGCTACCGCAGGTTATGATCCTGAATTCGGTGCACGTCCGGTAAAACGTGCCATCCAGCGCTACTTGCTGAACGATTTGTCAAAGCAGCTTCTGTCACAGGAAGTGAACCGCGATAAACCGATCATCGTAGAACGCGAAGGAGATGCCTTGAAGTTCCGCAACTAAGTCAGCGGGATTTCCCTATCTTCTATATAAAAACAAACCCTCCGCAGGTATCCTTTTGAGGAAATCCCTGCGGAGGGTTTTTGTTTGTCTGTATAGGTAAGAGTTTTCTTCCTGAATCAGGGTATCGTCATGCGCTTCAACTCCTCCAGCGTGCCGTTAAATACATTCAGGTCCACATCTTCACGGATACCCGGCAAACGTCCCACATCGGTATGCTGCCAGAAGCGCCACTGCCCTTTGTATTCCACCGAGTCGGCATAATAATGGGCTATCCAGTACGGATAAGAGTTGAAAACAGAATCGTTCAGGTAACGGGTCTTAAATTTATAAGAGGTATAGAGAATCGGTTTTACCCGATAATAATCTTCGATTTTATCCAGCCAGACTTTCAAGTCGCGGCGAAGCTTTTTCTCATCTTCTCCCCTCACCTCGATGTCGAGTACCGGAGGCAGGTCGCCCGATTCCAGTTTCACGGAGCGGATAAAGAAATCGGCCTGACGGGAAGCGTCTGTCTTGGGATTGTAAAAATGATAGGCACCACGGATAAATCCATGCTTGCGGGCCTCATCAAAGTTATGAATAAAAGCTGTATCGCTGAAATCACCTCCCTCGGAAGCTTTCATGAATACAAAACGTACAGGAAAAGGAGCTGTCTGGGTTTTCTGCAGTTCGCTCCAGTCTATCTGTCCCTGATGATGGGATACGTCGAAACCGTGCACCTCAAATCCGTATGGCAGACATACCCCGTATGCTTTCATGCCATAGCAGGGTTTCCAACGGTAGGCGTACGGACGAATAAAAAAATAGTAAAAACAGATGACAAAACAGGCTCCAATGAAACCGAGCAGCAGATAGTAACACCACGAGGGCATCTGCCAGCGACGGATGGTTTTCTTCCCTTTGGAATTCCTGCCCGACGTTCTTCCGGAAGCGGTCTTCTTACTGCCTGTCGCTTTTCGGGGCGCAGGACGCTTGCGGGTCGTTTTTTTCACGGGCTCGTTCACCGCGAGAATGGGTGATTTCTTTGTCATCTCAAATAAGGTTTATAGAAAATTTCAACAGATGTACCGGCAGAACCGGTTGAGCTTGTTTCAACAAATAGCGAAGAATCCGGCCCTCTTTCGGTCGGCCCGATTCTTCGCTAAATCAATCTTCCTATAGAAAGTTCCCTTCCGGGAATTCAGGAATCAAATTATTTTGCCTGTTCGTACTGCAACGTCTTAGTCGGCTGGTCGCAAACTTCTGTAGGACCGAAGTACTGGATAGGACCCGGATATACATAAGCAGTTTCCTTAGCCCAAGTGTCACGTACGGCAGCAAATGCCTTGAACGGAGCACCGTCCAGTTTCACCAACGCTTTCTGGATAACCGGCTTCATTTCACCGTGACGACGTTCCATGTTCATCATCATAGTGATAGGCACACCACCTGCAATCCATTCTGCAGCAGGAGCTGTAGTGTTACGTACAGAAGACATGTAACCCGTCTTACCGTTAGCAATCAGCATAGATGCAGTGTAACCCAGTGAGTAGCAATAGTCAGCATCGAAGTTAGAAGGAGCAGCGCAACGTCCTTCATAACCGAAGAAGTGGTGCTGAGCAGCAAACTTACCAACAAACTTGCCTTCTTCTTTCCATGCAGCCAACTTAGTAGCCACCATTTCAGACAACAGCTTTTCAGTTTCAATCAGAGAAACCTGTACGTTTCCATGCGGGTCACGGTCGAGTGACAACTGACGAGCCACGCCTTCCGGCAGAGAAGCGTAGATAGCAGCATTTTCTTCAGACAGTTTGCTGATGATGTAATCACGCTGTTTAGAACGCTTGATGCTGTTGAATTCTTCACCATTGGCAGCCAGGAAGTCGTTCAATTCAGCAATCAGACGCTTCATGGCAGGGATGAATTCGATCAAACCTTCCGGAATCAATACAGTACCGAAGTTGTTTCCGGCAGCAGCACGGTCGGCAACTACCTGTGCGATGTAAGTAACGATGTCATCCAAAGACATGTTCTTAGCTTCTACTTCTTCTGAGATGATACAGATGTTCGGCTGGGTCTGCAAAGCACATTCCAGTGCGATGTGAGAAGCAGAACGTCCCATCAACTTGATGAAGTGCCAGTATTTACGAGCTGAGTTACAGTCGCGTTCGATGTTACCGATAACTTCTGAGTAAGTCTTGCAGGCAGTATCGAAACCGAATGAAGTTTCAATCATGTCGTTCTTCAAGTCACCGTCGATAGTCTTCGGGCAACCGATTACCTGCACGCCGTAGTTCTTGGCAGCATAGTATTCAGCCAATACACAAGCGTTAGTGTTAGAGTCGTCACCACCGATGATTACCAGTGCCTTGATGCCCAGTTCTTTCAAGATTTCGTATCCTTTTTCGAACTGTTCTTCTTTTTCCAGTTTGGTACGTCCTGAACCGATAATATCGAAACCACCGGTGTTACGGTATTCGTCGATGATATCAGCTGTCAGTTCCATATAGTTGTGGTCAACCAAACCGCCAGGACCCAGGATAAAACCGTACAGTTTGTTAGCCGGGTTCAGTTTCTTGATACCGTCGAACAAACCTGAGATTACGTTGTGGCCACCAGGAGCCTGTCCACCAGACAAGATTACGCCGACGTTCATCGGAGCAAATTCTTTTGCTTCACCTTCCACGAACTGGATCAACGGCATGCCGTATGTGTTCGGGAACAGCTTCTTGATTTCTTCCTGATCGGCTACAGACTGAGTCGGTTCGCCTTCCTTAGCTACTACAGCACCAGTCAACGCTTTCGGCAATTTCGGCTGGTAAGCAGCTCTTGCGATTTGTAATGCACTTTTTGTCATAATTGTTATTTTTATAAAGGTGTATGAATTAATCTTTATTATTACTGTGCAAATTTCGTATTTTTTTTGCAAATATGAAAGAAAGCCGGCAATTTTAGCCGTATCTAGCTTCTTTTCTCTTCTTCTATCCGTGCCTTGATACGCTCCAGCAAACGAAGACAACCCTGCAAGCGCGGATTTTCATGGCATACGTAGGCCTGCATAATCAACCGACGTACCGTTTCTTTGACATCGGGTATATAGATAGCCTTGTCCAGCTGCATCTCTGCCGGAAACTCGGTCTGCTCTGCCCAGGCTTTCAGCTGGTCTACTTCTTCAATGGTATATACATTCTTGTCCATATAATAATAGATGATATTAAAAGGGATAACCTACTGCAAAATGAAACGCAAAGTCGCGTTTGAAATCAGGAGAAATAATCGGATAACGGTCGCGCCCGGTGTACATCGGATTGATGGCCTTCATACCACCGTCGAAACGGATAATCAGGAAATCCAGGTCAAAACGCAGTCCCAATCCATAGGCCACGGCCAGCTGCTTATAGAAACGGTTGAACTTGAAGAGTCCTTCGGGCTGCATTTCCCGGTTACGGATGGTCCACACGTTTCCGGCATCCACAAACGCCGCACCGTTCAGTTTCCAGAACAGATGGGTGCGATACTCCAGGTTCAGGTCGAGCTTGATATCACCGGTATGGTTCACATAATCCAGGCTGTTATCATCCCCGCGGTAGCCTCCCGGTCCCAAGGAGCGTACACTCCATCCACGCACACTGTTGGCACCTCCAGAAAAATAGAGCTTTTCAAACGGAAGACTCTTGGAGTTTCCGTAAGGCACAGCCACTCCCACCCCCACATGAAATACCAAGGCGTTACGGTCATCAATCATGAAATTCTTGGCATAATCGAAATCCGTCTTCACATATTGTGCAAAACTGATATTGGCCATCTGATAAGCCTCTCCATTTTTCGGGCTGCCGTTAATCATCCGTGAAAACAAGTACAACAAGTTGCCCGACTCTTCAATATTGAATCGAATAGAATAGGAATTACGTTGAGATGTTTTTAACGTAGTAGCACCCGAGCTGTTGTAAGTATAAGTATAGCCTAAACGCACAATAAACAAGTCTTCATAGCTATAACGCAACAGGGGATTCCTTTCATCCATATAATCCAGATATTCACGGAACGCTTCCGAACGATAAGGCATATAAATGTAATTCAAGTCGAACACATCAAAGCGATGGGTAGCTCCACGCTTTCCCCAACGGTAACTCCAGGCAGCAGAAGCCACTGTACGCTCAAACTCCGGACGAATCTGCCAGTTATATTTCACCGTCACTTCAGAAGTGGCACGACTTCGACGACGGAAATCAGACGAAAGAAAGGGAAACATGAACTCCGGGAAGCTCAAGCTGGTTTCCACTCCATATTCCAAATAATTGCTATTGGCATAACCTTCCAGCCCTGTAACCGCTTCGTATGCTCCACGTAACTTAATGGTAAAGGTTTCAGACCCCTTAAACAAGTTCCGGTGAGAATAAGCAACGGAGGCAGCAGCTCCTAAATCGCCCGCAGAATTTGTTCCTTCAATTTCAAAAGAAAGCGACTTATTCTTGTTACGGGTAAGCATAACATACGCATCCAGATAAGCAGAGTCAGCCTTCAGCTCTTCACGGAAGCGGATATTGGAATATTTCAGGATATTAAGTCTCCCCAATGCGGAATAGGTACTCTGCACATCACGGCTACGATAGAGACTTCCAGATTCCAGATAATTATTATCATTAATAACCTGAGGGCGCAAAAACAGTTTATCTTTGTAAAAAAAGTTCACCCCGCCCGAACGAAGAGAATCAATCCCTTTCAGACTCTCGGAAGTAAGTTCTGTAAAGTCCACATCGAGCATAAAATCTACATTACGTATATAATACTGGCGATGCTGCGAAGGAGGGTCCTCTTTCTTCTGGCGATAAGGATGCAACTGCATAATCAAATCAACCTTACGTGAATTACGCATGGTATCAACCTGATATGTAATAAAATCCTTATTAAAACGATAATATCCCCGATTTTGGAGATACTGTGTAATGCGGTCGCGTTCCTGGTCAAGTTTGTTTACATCAAGGCGAGAACCAGCCTTAAGATAAGAACGGGCGGAATCTGCCATCAAGAAATCATGTATCTGATAGTCAGCAATATCGTATGCCACATGTGAAATCAGGTAAGGATCACCCGAATGAATCTGATAGCCAACCTTGATTTTTTTTCCTTTTACCTGGGTGTACATACTCACCTGCCCGCTCATATATCCCATGTTACGCACAGCTTGCTCTATCTGCAAACGGGTTTCTTCAGCCAAAACCGGATCATAAATACGAGGCGCGTCCCCCATACGGTATAAGAAGCGGTTGATCCATTTTGTGGAATCCTTCCCAGCTGCGCCGTAAATGTACATCGGAAGTTTCACCAGGCTAAACCACTTGGCATTGGGTGTCTGGCGAAGGTACACATTCATCTGGGAAGGCTTGATTTCCTTATTGTCCGATTCCACCTTCACATTGTCCAGAAGATAGTGTCCCTCGGGAATAAATTTACTGACCGAACATCCGCTCAGAAAAAGCAGCAGAGCAAGCAGGCCGATATAAATACAGGAAATTATCTTCATACAAAGTGGAACTATACGCAAAATTTTATATGCAAAGATAGGCAATATGAAAATATCTTCTTAGCTTTGTTCTTAAAATATAATTAAAAATCCCCTGTCACATTATGCTGAGCAAAAACAGAATCAAATATATCCGGTCACTTGAGATGAAAAAATACCGGAAAACAGAAAAAGCTTTCCTGGCCGAAGGTAATAAACTTGTCAACGACCTGCTGGGACACTTTTCATGCAAACTGCTGGTTGCTACTGCTCAGTGGCTGGAAACTCACCCACTCTTGATGGCTCAGGAAACCATTGAAGTGAGTGCAGAGGAACTGGCTCGCGCCAGTTTGTTGAAAACCCCGCAAGAGGTTCTGGCTGTATTCGAACTGCCTTCTTATCCCTATGACGATTCTTTGCCGGAACGCTCACTTTGTCTAGCGCTGGACGATGTGCAAGACCCTGGTAACCTGGGTACCATCATCCGCATCGCCGACTGGTTTGGCATAGAGGATATTTTCTGCTCACCAGGTACCGCCGATGCCTTTAACCCGAAAACCGTACAAGCCACAATGGGAGCCCTGGCACGTGTCAGGCTGCATTACTGCGATTTGAAAGAGTTCATTCGCGTGCAGACAGAAAGAAACGTGCCGGTATTCGGTACTTTCCTGGACGGGAAAAACATCTATTCGCAGGAATTATCAGCACAAGGGGTTATCGTGATGGGTAATGAAGGAAACGGAGTGTGCAAGGAAATTGAAAATCTTGTTTCTCAGAAACTGTTGATTCCCAACTACCCGCAAGGAAAAGAAACCAGCGAATCGCTGAATGTAGCGGTGGCCACTGCCATCGTGTGTGCGGAATTCCGCCGCCGTCTGTCATAAACGTACCAGGCGGCTCCGGTCGGTGAATGCCATCTTCTGCAAGTCAAAAAATGACACATGGAAAGCATAAAACGGCCGACCATCATCTACCGCAGAAGCAACCCGCGCACGAAAGTCCTGAAACATTTCTCCCTTCCTCAAATCCGGGACAGATACAGCTAAAATAATCAGTCCGCTCAACCATTGAGTATTCCGGACCTCTTCTTGTAAAGGCTCCATCGACACCCATGTATGGCCAGACACCTCCAGCCCTATACGTTGCATGCGGAACAGTCTGTCCTGCCCCGCATGCCAGAGATAATGAGATGCATAATATTGCATAAGTATCAATGTTTGGTAATTTCCTGCCGTTTTATCCTACGAAGAGTATCGTTTGAAACCAGTGTATCGGCCTTTACAGCCATAGAATCATTCTGCAACTGTAAATTGTCTTCGCGCATACGATAACGCATCAGCCTTATATCGCTAATTAAGGCCGATGAATGTTCTTTTCCCGTGTAATACATGAATCCAGTCACGTTCTTGTATTTGAATGCAGAATCCGGACGGAGCGTCAACCGTTGTATGCCTGAGGCCTCTACCACCTGGCTGATTCCCTGCGTACTGTCATTGTCAAACGTCAGGTTCATAGCCATCACCACCTTACCTGCGTGCTTACCTTTAGGCAAGAAAGAGAAATTAGCCTCCAGCACCATCTTGTCCCTCTCGTGGAACGAAGTATCAGCCTTCAAGTCGAAAGACAGCTTATTAGTGAGTGTAGAAGATGTCAGCCAATAAATGGTATGGTCCTGCCAGAGGTCTACCGTATCTCCTGACAGTGAAACTGTCACTTCTCCACTGCTGCGGACAGTCTGTTTTTTTAACAACTCAGCAGTAGTCTCCATGCGCTTCTGCAAATTCTGATAAATCGTGTTCATCTCATCACTATGACGTGAATACCACACCATGGAAGAATCGAACTCCGCTTCTGTCACCCCATGTTTCTGGAACACATAAGCCAGATAAGCCTGTTTCTTGTAATTCTCATCGTAAGGCAAATCATTACTCATCGTAGTCGCCAGATGATAATCATAAAGCAGGTTTTCCATGGCCTGCGGCTGGATGATTTCCGACGGCACTTTCTTGCCGCAACCCCACACCCCGCACAACACCAGTGCCGGCACTCCTATAAGCAGTATTCGTTTCATTTCTTGACTTCTTTATTGGAAGATTCCGCATGTGCCCCCGCATTCAGGTAATGCGAATAAAAAATAAGCAAGGCAATGATGCCACAACTGATGGCCGCATCAGCAAAATTAAAAATCGGGCTGAAGAAAATAAAATGATCCCCTCCCACAAAAGGCATCCAGTCAGGCCAATAAGTATCAATAATCGGGAAATAGAACATATCGACCACCTTTCCATGCAACCAGTCGGAATACCCTTGCCCCAGCGGAACCCACGAAGCAATCTGCGAATGCGTGCTTTCGCTGAAAATCTCTCCATAGAACACGCAGTCGATGATATTACCCACTGCACCAGCCAGGATTAAGGACAGACAAACCAAATAACCATTCTTCACCTTATCCGTCCGTTTCACCAGTTTCACCAGATAGACCGTAATCAATATGGCAGCCACAATACGAAAAAGTGTCAGAAACAGTTTGGCAAAAATCTCCAGGCCGAAAGCCATGCCGTTGTTCTCTGTGAAATAGATATAAAACCAGTCGGTTACATGAATATTTTCATGCAAATACATGTTTGTCTTCACCGCAATTTTGATGACCTGGTCAATAATCAGCACTCCTGCCACCACAAGAGTAACCAGACGTCCCTGAGTGAAAAATTTTTTCATCTTCTTCAATTTGCAAATTGGATTCAAAAAAATTGAGAACTGAAAATTGAAAATGGATCACTTTGAAAAGTCCCGTTTCTCAATTGTCAATTCCCAATTTCAAGTTAAAAAACTAATGTTCGTTACTTCTTTCCCTGCTGCTTGGCCTCGATGCTCAATGTAGCATGAGGAACAGCACGAAGGCGCTCAGCGGGAATCAGTTTTCCTGTTTCGCGACAAATGCCGTAAGTCTTGTTCTCAATACGAACCAGTGCCGCACGCAGGTTTTGAATGAACTTCAGCTGACGGGCAGCCAGACGGGTCGTTTCTTCTTTCGATAAGGTATTGGCTCCTTCTTCCAGCACTTTATATGTGGGAGACGTATCGTCAGTATCGTTACCATCTGTGTTCATTATACTACTTTTCAGTTTCTCATAGTCGCGTTCCGCGAGCTGAAGTTTCTCCATGATAATGGCGCGGAATTCCTCAAGTTCAGCGTCAGAATACCTCGTTTTTTCAGCCATAGTGCTTAAAGTTTTAAGTTAATAATAGTATCCACCCAGCCAGGCCGGGTGGATGGGTTCATATTACAGTTTCGTTACATTTACATACAACGAAAAGTCATCAAAGTTAAGTTCAGTGCCATCAGTCACTTCATCAGCCAGTGTCAATGAATTAGCCAGCACCTGGTTGCAAATATAAGTATTATATTCATTTATCGCGTCATCGGTATTTGAATTTTTTGACAGCACGATGGCAATCTTGTCAGTAATTTCAAAACCGCTGCTCTTACGGATATTCTGAATACGGTTCACCAGTTCACGGGCAATACCTTCACGTTTCAGTTCGTCGGTAACAGTCACTTCGAGCGCTACGGTCAGTTTGCCTTCATTAGCTACCAGCCAGCCTGGAATATCTTCACTGAAAATTTCCACATCAGCCGCCTCTACCACTGCTTCTGCTCCGTCAAGCTGGAAGGTATAACTTCCGTTCTTTTCCAGTTCAGCAATAGCTTCCTGCGACATGCCTGCCACAGCCGCAGCCACAGCCTTCATCTGTTTTCCGAACTTCGGGCCCAGTTTCTTGAAGTCGCATTTCACTTTCTTCACCAGTACGCCTGCCGCACCATCCACGAACTTGATTTCTTTCACGTTCACCTCGTTCATGATCAAATCCTTCACGGCTTCGATATGCTGCTTTTGCGCTTCATCTACCACCGGAATCATGATACACTGCAGCGGCTGACGAACCTTGATGTTGACTTTACGACGCAAAGCCAATACCATGGAAGTCACATCCTGTGCCATCTGCATACGAGCTTCCAGTTCTGCATTAATCAGGTTTTCATCGGCTACCGGGAACTTGGCAAGGTGAACAGATACCACCTGGTCACGTCCGGTCACCGCAATCAAATCCATGTACAGACGGTCTGCATAGAACGGAGCAATCGGCGCCATCAATTTCGCCACAGTTTCCAAGCAAGTGTACAAAGTCTGGTAAGCAGACAACTTATCAGTTGACATGGCACTACCCCAGAAACGTTTACGGTTCAGACGCACGTACCAGTTACTCAAGTTATCGTTTACGAAATCTGTAATCAGACGGCCAGCCTTCGTCGGTTCATAATCGGCAAAGCAAGCATCCACATTCTTGATCAGTGAATTCAACAGTGAAAGAATCCAGCGGTCAATTTCCGGACGCTCGTTCATCGGTACCTCTTCTTCAGCGTATGTAAAGCCGTCTACATTGGCATACAGTGCAAAGAATGAGTAAGTGTTATACAACGTTCCAAAGAACTTACGACGTACTTCATCCACTCCATCTGTGTCAAACTTCAGGTTGTCCCATGGAGATGAGTTAGTAATCATGTACCAGCGCAACGGGTCGGAACCAAACTTCTCGATAGCACCGAACGGATCTACGGCATTACCCAGACGCTTAGACATCTTGTTTCCATTCTTATCGAGTACCAGACCATTTGAAATCACGTTCTTGTAGGCCACACTGTCGAACACCATTGTAGCAATGGCATGCAGTGTAAAGAACCATCCACGAGTCTGGTCTACCCCTTCTGCAATGAAGTCGGCCGGATAGTAGCTGCGTGAATCTACCAGTTCCTTGTTTTCGAACGGATAGTGCAGCTGTGCATACGGCATAGCACCTGAGTCAAACCATACGTCAATCAAATCTGATTCACGTTTCATCGGCTTGCCAGAAGCAGACACCAGAATAATGTCGTCTACATACGGACGGTGCAAGTCAATCTTATCGTAGTTTTCCTTATCATATACGCCCGGTTCGAAGCTCAGTTTCTTATATGGATTTTCTGTCATGAAGCCGGCAGCCACAGACTTTTCAATCTCGTTATACAGTTCTTCTACTGAACCGATGCAGATTTCTTCGCCATCCTCACTTCTCCAGATAGGCAGCGGAGTACCCCAGTAGCGTGAACGGCTCAAGTTCCAGTCATTCAAGTTTTCCAGCCACTTGCCGAAACGTCCGGAACCAGTTGATTCAGGTTTCCAGTTGATGGTCTTGTTCAACTCAATCATACGGTCCTTGCAAGCAGTAGAGCGGATAAACCAGCTATCCAGCGGATAGTACAATACCGGTTTGTCGGTACGCCAGCAGTGCGGATAGTTGTGCACATGCTTTTCAGTCTTGAATGCCAGTCCCTGCTGTTTCAGCATCATGCAGATATATACGTCGAGCGATTCAGCAGCCTGTGCAGCCTTTTCATCGTATTTTCCGTCTACAGTGAACTGCGGATCGTATGCGTTCTTCACCCAACGGCCTTCATATTCCTTGTATTTTTCTACATCGACACATTCCTTTACGAAAGCCTCATCCAGTTCCTCCATCAGGTAGAACTTACCGGTCAGGTCAACCATCGGACGAGTCTCGCCTTTCTTATTAATCATGAACAAAGAAGGAATACCTGCCGCACGAGCCACGTTCGCATCGTCCGCACCAAATGTCGGTGCAATATGTACGATACCCGTACCGTCTTCTGTAGTGACATAATCACCCGGGATGACACGGAATGCTTTAGCCGAAGCTTCTTTCCAGGAACCGTCTTCTGCAGCTTCCACTGGTTTCACCCATGGGATAAGCTGCTCGTATTCCATACCAACCAGATCAGTACCCTTGTACTCGCCTACCACTTTGAACGGAATCAGTTTATCACCCGGCTTGTAGTCTTCCAGTGCAATGTCTTCCGCTTTTTTATTGAAATGCGTATAGAGCAAAGGTTTGGCAAGTACCACCGTCATCTTTTCTCCATTATAAGCATTGTAAGTCTGAACAGCTACATAGTCAATCTTCGGGCCCACACAAAGTGCCGTATTTGAAGGCAATGTCCACGGAGTAGTAGTCCATGCAATGAAGTAAGGTGTACCCCACTCTGCCATTTCCGGCTTCGGATTCTTCATTTTGAACTGACCTACCACGGTAAGGTCTTTCACGTCGCGGTAACATCCCGGCTGGTTCAACTCATGCGAGCTCAAGCCTGTACCTGCTGCCGGAGAATACGGCTGGATGGTATATCCCTTGTACAGCAAACCTTTCTTGTAAAGCTGCTGCAACAACCACCACAAAGTCTCAATGTAACGGTTATCGTAAGTAATGTACGGATTTTCCAGGTCTACCCAGTAACCCATCTTATGGGTAAGGTCAGTCCATTCCTTCGTGAACTTCATGACATCCGTGCGGCAATGCTTGTTGTAGTCTGCCACCGAAATCGTTTTACCGATATCCTCTTTAGTGATTCCAAGTGCCTTTTCCACTCCCAGTTCCACCGGAAGTCCGTGTGTGTCCCATCCAGCTTTACGCTTCACCTGGAAACCTTTCATGGTCTTGAAACGACAGAATGTATCCTTAATTGTACGTGCCATCACGTGGTGAATACCCGGCATACCGTTAGCCGAGGGAGGACCTTCGTAGAACACGAAAGAAGGATACCCCTCACGTTCTGTCATACTTTTAGAGAACACATCGTTTTCATCCCATTTTTTCAGCACCTCCTTGTTTATTTCTGACAAGTTGAGCTGAGAATATTCAGTAAACTTCTTACTCATAATTATGTGGTTTTTATCTAATTTCTAATCATTCAGGGAGTAACCTCCCAAATTTAGGCTGCAAATTTATAAG
>NZ_DBEXBB010000217.1:0-15938 GCF_048170425.1 Phocaeicola sp. | reverse complement strand
AGAAATGGACAATGCCTATTTCAAACTGGGGCTTGATTATGAATCAGTTTATGCTTATGTTTGAAAACAGAATCCAGATATAAGAAAGAACTTATAACTGAATCCTGTTTCCATTTACACAAAATTTTGGACAGTGTCTTTCAATCTGGATGTTGGTGGCTGCAACTCCGGCTTTACCATTTGTTTTATTCCTTCTATCTTATGTAGGCAATGCTTTTTTACATTATAGGCAGAAAAGCAAGCTAACGTGCTATTACTTTTCCATACCACAACTTTATCGTCTTTTGCTTACAGCGGACAAACTAGCACAAATAGATAAGTTCTTTAAAACAGATTCCACAATAGGAGATTGTCTGAACAGATTGAAGAAACTTAAAAAAATGCTACATTCATTCCGATTGGGAATTGCATTGCAAAGTGAATCAGCTTTTTTATTTTTCTTAGTTACGGAATTAGTGAATATTTTTACGTTGTATGCAGCAGTGAATGTGGCAAAATCGTTTCTTTGCATTAGGGATGAACGAAAAGAAATAGAGCACGTTTTTGAATTTGTCGGTTTTATAGACGTATTATGTTCATTATCGTTTTTTCGTGACAGTCTTCCATATTGGTGTAAACCGATAGAAAACAGTAAAGGAGAAATGTTGTATGCTCGTAGTATTTGTCATCCATTAATAGATAGTTGTGTTCCTAATGACTTATCCTTGTCTGAAAAATCAATGATTATCACTGGTTCCAATATGTCTGGGAAAACAAGCTTCATTCGCACTATAGCAGTAAATCTGCTTCTTGGTAAAGTATTAAACACTTGTTTTGCTAGAGAATTTCGTATAGACCTATCCCGTAGAATCTATTCGGTTATCCATACTGAAGATGACCTTATCCGGGGAAAGAGTTTCTTCCTTAAAGAAGTTGAGAACGTGAAGAAAGCTATTGATGTGTCAAATAACGGAAAATATATTTTGATATTTGATGAATTATTCAAGGGGACGAATACTGTAGAGCGGATAGCAATTAATTATGCTTTGTTGTTGGATTTTGCAAAATCTGATCACATCGTTCTTGCGTCTACACACGATAATGAAATCACCACCTTATTGCAAGATGAATATGATTTATATTACTTTTCAGAAAAAGTAGCGGATACCCAACTGGAGTTTGATTATAAATTGAAAAAAGGAGTTGACAGAGATGGGAATGCAATAAAAATATTGAAGTTATATAAGTATTCCGATTCTATTGTAGCTATGGCCGAGAGATTAAGGCAAAATTATAAGAATTAAAGATTGAACAGAGAGATAGTATAATTCATTTTTTACATGCTATATTTACAGTGAATATGAAGTTTATAATATCAGGTATTCTGATTGCCGCTATCGGGCTGGTACTATCGCACACGTATCGCCCATATGTATATGAAAACCATATCAATGATTTTCATCTGGCAGATGTGATAGGCAGTATCGTATGTGTACCTGCTGCAGTGTTATTCTTTTATGGCATTGACAACAGATATTCAATAAAGCAATATACAATTAAGGGTACAATCGTTTATATTGCATACGAGTTTCTCGGACTTTTTCATATACATGGCACTTTCGATGTATATGATATCATAGCCATAATAATAAGTAGCCTGCTATTTTATGGGATATGTGTGTGGCTTGGAATTATAGATGAAAAATAGCTATTTATCCATGCTTTATACAGAAACCGTCTGCATGTCTTGAAAAAATCAAGATTCATGCAGACGGTTTTTATATCTGAGCCAGAGAATCAGTCTCTATAATCCCCGTTTGCCTTAATCAGTTCAATCAGTTTTTCCACGGCCTGTTCTTCCGGAATGTTCTTTTCAATACATTCCTTCTTCTTGTACAGGCTGATTTTGCCTCTTCCGGCACCTACATAGCCATAGTCGGCATCGGCCATTTCTCCCGGGCCGTTGACGATACAGCCCATGATACCGATTTTCAGTCCCTTGAGATGGGAAGTGGCTGCCTTGATGCGGGCGATGGTCGATTCCAGGTCGTACAGGGTACGTCCGCAGCCCGGACAGGAAATGTATTCGGTCTTGGAAGTACGGATACGTCCTGCCTGCAGGATACCGAAAGCAGTCTCGTCCACTTTCAGGTTGCTGATTTGGTTGCCGTGGTTGTAGAGCAAGATACCGTCGCATAGTCCGTCGATAATCAGGGCACCCATGTCGGCAGCCGACTTGATTTGCAAATCCTCTGTTTCGGTTTCCTGATACAGCTGGAAGAATACCAACGGGTTTTTCAGTCCCCGGTTCATCAGCTGATGGGCTATACCCCGGAACTCACCTAAGCGGTTGTAGTGGTTGCTTTGGGCCACGATAACCACTTCCGGATGCAGGCGCAGACAGGCCATTGCTTCTTCGTTCAGTCCTAAATAGGAGGTGAAGAGGAATTTCATCTTGGCCGGATGGTGATGCAGTTCGATGAGCTGCTGGTAGTTGAAAGCCGGATAGGTGTGCTCGCTGCCATCCCATGCGCAGGCATCCACGATGTAGCCGATGTCTGCTCTACGGTTTTCGGGCAAGCGCTGTCCGCAGTACAGGTAGTCGGGTTTGAACTGTTCGCTCACTTCCAGGTCGTTGTTCAGACGGGCAGAGATGACTACCGGAAGCTGGTCGCCTCCGATGTTACCTACGGCTACGGTTTCTCTTCGGCTGGGATGCGTGTAGTTGAACTCCGGAGCTTCGGTGGCCGGAATGTAAGGGTGTCCTTCGCGTTTCAGCACGTAATCCACCAGTTTGCGGGCTACCGGGATTTCAGCTTCGGGGGCTTCACTCAGGGATACGCGGATGGTGTCACCCAGTCCGTCGCACAGCAGGGCACCGATGCCCAGGGCCGATTTGATGCGTCCGTCTTCTCCGTCACCGGCTTCCGTCACTCCCAAGTGGAGCGGGAAGGCCATGCCCTCTTTTTCCATCTGTTCCACCAGCAGGCGGACGGTACGTACCATGATGACCGTATTGGAAGCCTTGATAGAGATGACCACGTTCATGAAATTCTGTTCCACACAGATGCGCAGGAACTCCATGCACGATTCTACCATGCCTTCCGGGGTATCTCCGTAGCGCGACATGATGCGGTCGGACAACGAACCGTGGTTCACACCGATACGGATGGCCGTGTGGTTCTCTTTGCAGATGTTCAGGAAGGGAATGAAGCGGTCGCGTATCTTCTGGATTTCTTTTGCATACTCTTCGTCCGTATATTCCAGTTGCTTGAAGGTACGGGCAGCATCTACGTAGTTGCCCGGGTTGATACGTACCTTCTCTGCGTACAAGGCCGCTACTTCTGCCACTTTCGGATTGAAATGTACATCGGCCACTAATGGAGTCTGGTATCCCTGGGCACGCAGAGATGCATTGATATGCTGCAGGTTCTCTGCTTCACGTACTCCTTGTGTGGTGAGACGTACGTATTCTCCTCCCGCCTCAATGATACGTTTGGCCTGTTCCACACAAGCTTCAGTGTCCATGGTGACGGTATTCGTCATACTCTGTATACGGATAGGATAAGCGCCACCCATAGGAGTGGCGCCTACATATACCTCGTTCGCCTGTCGGCGAGAATAGTTGAAGTAATTCATTCAGTTAGTTTGTCTTATAAGCGTATTTGACTTCTTTCAGCTCTTCGTTGGCTTTTACGATTTTGTTTTTTAAACCTTCCTTGTAAGCTGCAAATTTTTGAGCCAGTTCTGCATCGCTCAGGGCCAGCATCTGTACGGCTAGGATAGCGGCATTCATGGCACCGTTGATGGCTACCGTAGCCACAGGTATTCCGGGAGGCATCTGGATGATAGAGTAGAGTGCGTCTACACCGTCGAGTACAGAACCTTTTACAGGCACTCCGATAACCGGAAGGGTGGTGTTGGCGGCAATTACTCCCGGCAGTGCAGCAGCCATTCCGGCAGCCGCGATGATTACCTTGATGCCACGTCCGGCAGCTTCTTTCGCAAACTTCTCTACTTCAGCAGGAGTGCGGTGAGCCGACAGGGCATTCATTTCAAACGGGACTTGCATTTCATCGAGCAGCTTGGCGGCCTTTTCCATTACTGGAAGGTCAGAAGTACTGCCCATAATGATACTTACAATTGGTTTCATTCGTTGTTTTTATTTTAGTTATTCGTTAATAATCTCTTTGTAGGCGGCAGCATCCAGAAGTTCGTCCAGTTCGCTGGCATCCGTCGGTTTCAGCTTGATAATCCAGCCTTCGCCGTAAGGATCCTGGTTTACCAGTTCCGGATGTTCTTCCAGTTGAGGGTTGACTTCCAGAATCTCGCCTCCGATGGGGAGGAACAGGTCTGAAACGGTTTTCACTACCTCTATGGTACCGAATACTTCGCCTTTATCCAGCGTTTCGCCTTCCGTAGTTACGTCGATGAAAACGATGTCGCCCAGCTGTTGCTGTGCATAGTCTGTGATACCTACATAGGCAGTGTCGCCTTCCAACCGAATCCATTCGTGTTCGTTGGTGTACTTGATGTTAGTCGGGAATTCCATGTTGAATAAATTTAAAGTTTAAGATAATCTGTTCTCAAATAAACAAAATTCCCGTGATACCACAAAATAAACCGACGAAAAACCCGCCTGCCACTTCATTTAAAGTATGTTGCTTGACGATGATACGGGCTGAACCTAACATGCCGGCGAGCAGGATGAAGAAGCAGAGCCATTCCACTGGGTTAAACTGGAAAATGAAGCTGTAGGACAGCAGCCCGCCCACCATCATGCCGCTGCTGGCCATGTGGGTACTGATTTTCCAGCGTGTGTTGATGGCCGTACAGATGACCATGCAAATCAGGGTCGCAACAATGATTCCGCTCATATAGCGTGGCAGATGTATACGATACATCGTCAGCAGGCAGGCCATGTAGCTCAGTATGGTCATTCCGTAAGGGATAAAACGCTTTTCGCGGTGCCCCAGTTCGTGGAGTGTCCAGCCGTTGATTTTCTGAAACAGATAGATGCCCAGCATTGGCAGCAGGATGGTGAAGCAATACACCAGCCCTAAGATTGTCAGCTTGTACTGCAGCGGCATGATGTTCAGATAAGTAAAGAAAAAAAGCAGGCAGAATGCCACAAACGGTACCATGAACGGCGTAAAGATGAGTGATACGATGCGGGCAGTCATAAACAGGGCATCGCGGGGTTCCCCTGCATGGCGGGGAGCTGGTTCATGATAAGTCAGTTCATCGGGGATACTGGTTTCTTCCATATCAATATGTTATCTTCTTAATCTTGCTACGGGGATATTCAATTGCTGGCGGTACTTGGCCACAGTTCGTCGGGCAATAGGATAGCCTTTTTCCTTCAGCATATCGGCCAGCTCATCGTCTGTGTAAGGCTTTTCCTTGTTTTCACCGGCCACGCATTCTTTCAGGATGCGCTTGATTTCACGGACGGACAATTCTTCACCGTTTTCGGTCGTATAGCCGTCGCTGAAGAAGAATTTCAGCGGGTAAATACCGTAGTTGGTCTGTGCATATTTGCTGTTGCTCACACGGGAAATGGTGGAGATGTCCAGTTTGGTACGTTCTGCCACATCTTTCAGAATCATCGGACGCAGCAGGGATTCGTCCCCTTCTTCAAAAAACGGACGCTGCAAGTCAATGATGGCCTGCATGGTGCTGAGCAGCGTTTGCTGACGCTGCTTCACGGCATTGATGAATCCTTGTGCTGCATCCACCTTCTGCTTGAGGAACATCAAAGCGTCTTTTGATTCTTTGCTCTGGTTCTGCTTGTTGCGGGTGTGTTCGTCCAGCAGTTCGGTAAATTCCCGGCTCAGCCGCAGTTCCGGCACGTTCCGGTTGTTGAGGTTGAGGTTTATCGTACCGTCGTCTTCCGTTTCTACCAGGAAGTCAGGGATAATCTGTTGCAGGTTTTTTCCGATGGCTTCTCCCATGGAACTGCCCGGACGCGGATTCAGCTTGGTCAGTTCGGCAGCCGCCGCATTATATTGTTCTTCCGTGATATTCAGTTTCTGAATAATCTTGTCTTTATTCTTGCGTGTGAAGTCTTCGCAACACTTTCCGATGATGTCCAGCTCAATCTGCTTGAGCGGAGAATCTTCTTTCCGGCGAATCTGGATGAGCAGACACTCTTGCAGGCTTCTGGCACCGATGCCGGCAGGATCAAAGTCTTGAATCACCGAAAGCACATGCTCCAACTCTTCTGCGGAAGTATAGACTCCCTGGTAAATAGCCAGTTCGTCGAGAATCGTTTCAGTAGATTTGCGGAGCAGTCCGTCGTCATCGAGAGAGCCGATAAGGTATTCACCTAATTGTTTTTGTTCCGGAGTGAGGTGTTGCATGTCGAGCTGTTCTTTCAGCGTTTCGTAGAAAGATACGTTGTCCGAAAAAGGAATGTCTTCTGCCCGGTCTTCTTTGGAGCGGTTGTTTTCCTGTAGTTTGTAGTCCGGAATATCGTCTTCCGTGCGGTAGTCGCCCAGTTCGATGTCTTCACCTGAATCGGTATTAGGTTCTCCGTCTTGGTCAGTTGTATTGTACTCATCGTTGAGGTCGTCGGAGGCATCGGAAGTTTCTTTCCCTTCTTCGAGTGCCGGATTGTCCAGCAATTCAGCGTGAATCCGTTCTTCCAACTCCAGAGTCGGAAGTTCCAGCAACTTGACAGCCAGTATCTGCTGGGGAGACAGGGTCTGTACTTGTTGTTGCGCCTGTGTCTGTACCTGACGTGAACCTTGTACCATTTTTATTGTTGTCTTGAGTTAACAGCGTGCAAAAATAATAATTAAAATGAACTTCAAAGAAAAAGGCAAAATTTTTAATATTGGAAACTGCTGCCTCCTAAGAACTCTCGTAGCAGAGAAGTCGGGGGCAGTTCCTTGTCTTGTACGGAAACAAAATAGTTCAGGAAGCGGAGCAGACGGTGAGCTTCGGAGTATTCCGGACAACGGTTGGGTACCTTGCGCAGAACGGGTTCCACGTAATCCTTTAATACAGCCAGTTCGAACAGCAGGGCCGAGTTGAACATGGCATCGGCATTTTCCTGATAGGGGAAAATCCATTTTTCTTCTCCGGCACGGACACTTGGCCAGCGTGCGATGGTTTCCTCGGCCGAGTAGTTGCGGTATTTGTAATCGCGGATGATGCGTCGCAGCAGGCGGTTGTCGGTTGTCGGGATGTAGTTGTGGTTGTCCAGCAGGATGGTGGTCAGTGCCGATACATACACTTTGTATTTGTTTTCATTTGGAATATGTGAGGTCAGTGCCGGATTCAGTGCGTGGATTCCTTCAATAATCAGTATCATGTGTTCGTCTATCCGGAGCTTCTTACCGCTCATTTCTCTTTTCCCGGTAGTGAAGTTGTAGCGTGGCAGTTCCACCTCTCCTCCGTTGAGCAAGGTCGTCAACTGTTCTTCGAAGAAGGGGAGGTCTACGGCATACAAGGACTCGAAGTCGTGTTTGCCGTTCTCGTCCAGCGGTGTATCGTTCCGGTTTACAAAATAGTCATCCAGGGAAATGGGATAGGGTTTCAGGCCGTTGGTCATGAGCTGGATACTCAGCCGCTTGCTGAAAGTGGTTTTTCCGGAAGATGACGGACCGGATATAAGCACGAGCTTCACCCGTTTCCCGTCTTGGTTGCGGTGGGTAATCTCATCAGCTATCTGGGCAATTTTCTTTTCCTGCAAGGCTTCCGATACGTTAATCAGGTCGGTGGCATGTCCATGGTTGCAGGCCACATTCAAATCGCCCACCGTACTGATGCCCAGAATCTGGTTCCAGCGGTGATATTCCTGAAAAACTTCCAGCATTTTTTCCTGCTTCACTACCTCTTCCAGTTTGGTGGGATTTTTCCGGTTGGGAATCTGTAAAAGCAGCCCGTCGTAGTATTTCACGATGTCGAACAGACGGATGTATCCCGTACTCGGCACCAGGCTGCTATAGTAACAGTCCACCGTGTCGCCCAGCTGATAGTAGTAAGAATAGAGCTGTCCATAAGTGTCCAGCAGCCGTGACTTGTCCAGCATTCCTCGTTTTTCGAACAGACGGACCACTTCTTCCGTATGGCTTTCGGTACGTGTATAGGGAATATTGGCCGCAATGATTTCCTGCATTTTCTGTTTGATGCGTTGTACGTCATCCAATCCAATGGTACGGTCAATATGCAGTTTGCAGAAGTATCCCTTTGAGATGGGATGTTCCAGTGAAATGCTGCCTTGCGGATAAAGTTCTTCTACCGCTTTGACCAGTATGAAAAAAAGCGAACGGACATAAGTACGCATGCCGGAAGAACTGGTAATATCAAGAAATTCAATGTCTTTATTGTAGTACACCCGGAAATCGAGACTCTCTACCTTATTGTTAACTTTGGCACTGACCGGACCGTATGGCATGGACAGATTAAAACCGTTATAAATATCCAAAAGTGAGCTTCCCTCCGGGAATTCTCTTGTCGAATTATTATTTTTGCAATATATTTGTAGCATAAATGTAATATGTGTTACTAACCTTGTGAATAGGCAGTTAATTTACTCATTAAACAATTAAAAGCCTCTTTCCAACTTAACTAATTACAAATGGAATATTCTTTTTATGATTTTTTAGCGCTTCTTGGATCACTGGCGCTGTTCCTTTATGGAATGAAAATCATGAGTGAGGGACTTCAGAAGTTTGCGGGCGACCGCCTTCGTAGTATTTTAACCGCAATGACCACGAACCGTGTCACGGGGGTGCTGACAGGTATGTTGATTACCGCCTTAATCCAGTCCTCTTCTGCCACTACCGTGATGGTGGTCAGCTTTGTCAACGCGGGCTTGCTGACGCTTTCCCAGTCTATAGGGGTGATTATGGGAGCTAATATTGGAACCACGGTGACGGCGTGGATTATTTCAGCTCTCGGTTTTAAAGTAGATATATCTGCATTCTCTCTGCCGCTTCTGGCTATTGGTATTCCATTACTTTTCTCTCAAAAAAGTACCCGAAAGTCTATCGGTGAATTTATATTTGGATTTGCTTTTCTGTTCATGGGGTTGAATCTTCTGAAAACAAATGCTCCAGACCTTAGTCAGAACCCTGATATGCTGGCCTTTGTCCAGAATTATACAGACATGGGCTTTTTCTCAGTCTTACTTTTCGTGCTGATTGGTACTGTGTTGACTATGATTGTACAGGCTTCGGCGGCTACCATGGCCATTACACTGATTATGTGTGCGAATGGATGGATTAGCTTTGAATTGGGAGCGGCTCTGGTATTAGGAGAAAATATCGGAACTACGATTACGGCTAATCTGGCAGCGTTGACAGCCAATACGCAGGCACGTCGTGCGGCAATGGCCCACCTGATGTTTAATGTGTTCGGTGTGGTTTGGGTACTGATTTTGTTTGAGCCATTCCTGTCGATGGTAGACTGGATTATTTCTGACTTTATGAACGTGAGTGAGGCAGACGGAGTAGCTGTATCTTTTAAATTGTCAGCCTTCCATACTTGTTTCAACGTTTGCAATGTACTGCTGTTGATTTGGTTCGTACATTTTATCGAGAAAACGGTCTGCAAGATTATTCCTCAGAAAGAGCAGGAAGAAGAATACCGTTTGCAGTTCATTACGGGCGGTATGCTTTCTACGGCTGAATTGTCTATTCTTCAGGCTCGGAAAGAAATCAACCTGTTTGCTGAGCGTATACAGCGTATGTTCCGCATGGTACGTGACTTGTTGCATACGGAGAATGAAAATGATTTCAACAAGTTGTTCAGCCGGATTGAAAAGTATGAGAATATCAGCGACAATATGGAGGTGGAGATTGCCAACTACCTGACATTGGTGTCGGAAGGCAGGTTAAGTTCTGAAAGTAAATTGCAAATCCGGGGTATGCTCAGAGAAGTGACAGAGATAGAAAGTATCGGTGACAGCTGCTATAATCTGGCTCGTACCATCAACCGGAAGCATCGCGGAAATGAGGATTTTACGGGGGCACAGTATGAGCATATTTCACAAATGTTCCAGCTGACAGATGATGCCCTGACACAGATGATTGCACTGGTGAAAGACGTGCATCAGCAGGTGGATGTCAACAAGTCGTTCAATATTGAGACGGAAATCAACAACTATCGTAATCAGTTGAAGAACCAGAATGTGATTGATGTCAACGAGAAGAAATACGATTATCAGATGGGGGTACACTACATGGACATCATTGGTGAATGTGAAAAGTTAGGCGATTATGCGGTGAATGTGGTAGAGGCTCATCGGGATGTGAAGGAAAAGAAAGCTTGAGAATAAGAAATAGACAAAAAGTAGCGAGGTTCATTATGGAGCCTCGCTATTTTTTTGTCTCAGATTTCTGTATCTACCGGATTCTTGTCTGGGAATAACGGACTGTATAGTACAGTGCGCCTCAACGTTTGAAGTTTTCCGTCTTTCACAAACTCTTCTCCGCGTTCAGACAAGTGATTGATCATTGCCTGTCGAAGTTCTTGTAATTTTTTGTGGTATTTCTTTTCATGTGCCACATTCTTCAGCTCATGAGGGTCATTTACTAAGTCAAACAGCTCTTCTTCTCCAGTGTGGAACCGCCATACATATTTTGTTTTTCCGTCAGTCAAGGCACACCAGTAGTTATCCGGGCTATAGCAAGTGGCATGTTCCAAGTCAATGTACGTACGCCATGCGTGCCCTTTCATCAGTTGGAATAAGGATTGTCCGTCCATGTCATTGGGAACCGTACCACCGGCTGCTTCCAAAAAAGTGGGAAGTAAATCACGAAGTTCAACCGGTGCGTCTATTTTCCCTCCTTTGGTAAACTGATATCCGGCGGGCCATTTCACAATATAAGGGATGTGTACGGAACCCTCGTAAGGATAGGTCTTGCGCCAGTGAAAATGGTCGCCCAGCATGTCACCATGGTCTGATACGTAACAGATGAGCGTATTGTCATACATACCTTCTTCCTTCAAGGCTTCAATTACTTTTCCGATTTCTTCATCAATGAAAGTTACGTTGGCATAATAGTGACGGCGTGAGTTCTTTGCATATTCTTCACCAAAGTTACCGAAAGCAGCATCCTTGGGGGCATCTTCCACTTTTGTCAGGCGGGCATAGTCTTTCTCTTTACACCATTCCCCAATGAATGGAGCCGGCACGTCACGTCCTTTGTATAAATCAGACAGACGCTGGGGCGGATCATACGGACTATGCGGGCGTGCAAAAGAAACCTTCAGGAAAAGGGGCTGTCCGTTGCCCTTCTTATGATTATGAATCATCTCACAGGCCATCTCTCCGGTCCATGCGGTAGGATGAAGCTCCTCGGGCAGTTTGTATTCTGCTGCGCCATGGTCATTCCATCCGATACCTGTGCTGTCCGGGTTAAGTCCCGGAGCCTGCATCTGAAACCACAGGCGGTAATCGCTGATAAAGTCTTTTGTTTCTACGCGGCCGCTTTCATCGACGAGTGTACCATGGAATCCATGTAATGCTTTTTGCGGAAACCAGTGCATTTTTCCGATGCCGAAAGTAAAATAATTCAAGTCGCGTAACATCTGGGGCATTTCATAACGGTACTGGCTGCCTACTCTTCCATATCCCAGCATGCCATGATGCCAGGGAGACAGGCCCGTGAGCAGACCGGAACGGGCAGGTGTGCTGCTGGGAGTAGAGGAGTATCCGTTAGTAAACAAGGTACCATCTTGCGCCAGTGCATCCAGATTCGGGGTGATGACGGAGGGATTACCAATGCAGTTCAGGGCGTCGCCCCGATGTTGGTCCGACACAATCAGGATAATATGCGGTTGTTGTTGGGCCATAAGGGTATAAGGAAGACTGCATGCTCCTGTACCCAGTGCGATTGTGGAATAGAAGATTCGGTTTGTTTTCATGGCTTATTGTAGAATGAATGATTGAGTAGCTCCTGCATAAATAGGATTTTCTGCGGGCTGCATGCGAATGGTATATGCTTTTTTCTTCCGAGGATGTATGATGACATTAATAGTTTGCCTTGTTTGTCCTGGGTCGGCTATGTGCAGAACAGGAGTGTGTCCTTGGGGGTGCTTAATCATCAACGCGCAAGGTCTGTCTACTTCAATGGACATCTCCTTGTACTGAAAACGACCGGCACGATAGAACACTATCTGCCAGATATGAAGCCCTTTGTGTCTGACAGCTTGTATATCAGCATCATTTTGAAGGATTTCCACAAGATTGTTACGACTGTATTTTTTTACTGCTTCGGGAGTCTTTTTATCAGGTAGTACTATATATGCATAGTTTCCGGATTTAGGTTGCAGACCGTGGTCTATACATACGGTGAAAACATCGTTTTGTATTTCTTCTTTCCGGTTGATACTGTGGTTAATATCGTACCAATTTCCACTCTGTATTTGCTGACCGGCCACAATGTTTCCTCCTCTCGGGAACAGATAACCTATGCCATCATGCCATATCCATTCAGGATCTTTATAATGTTTTTCTCCTTTTTCCATGGATTGCAGCTTTCCGGAAAGAGAAATAGATGCCGGCTCAGACGATGTAAGGCATTGGTTGACTGTGGTATATACTTTTTCAGAAGCTGTAGAAGAAATGTTTGCTCCCAGGCATACGATTTCTTCATCAAAGAAAAACCAGGCTTTGTGTGCTCCGGTCCGTATGTCTTTGTAATTATCCATGTAGCGATAGGTCGTAACTCCGTATAAACTGTCGGACACCCCTCCGGCGAAATCGGAAGTTCCCGGTGTTTGCCAGTCGCTGGCTGCAAGTGGAATTTCTTTCAGTTGCGGGGCTGTAGTACCTGGAATCCGATTCCAGTTCCACGATGGGAAAATACCCTCATATTCATTTCCCCTACGTACTATATTGGTACATCCATCGGACATGAAGTAAGTTTTCAGATTTTCTCCATTGCCATATTCACAACGGGCGGTACGATTGGAAACCAGCCGTACATCGAAGGTATATTCCGGACGCACATGTAGTGAATAATCTCCGCGGAAATAATGTGTATGTTGAGGCTTGATTGCATAATTAGCCGGCTTTTCCTCTTTCAAGCGTGAAATGATTTCTTTGAATTCCTGTGCATGAGCTGTATCCAGAATTTCCATACGTTGTGCAAATAACGCTGTATGCGATTTGTCGGGAACACCCGGTCGACTCACACTGCGCCCCATGACATCAAACAGCATGTATTTTCCTCGTATGGTCGGATAATAGGTTTCCCGCATGAATTTGCTGATAAGGTTCAGTTTCTCCTGAGGCATGGCAAAGCGTGTGCCTCGTGTGTACATGGCCACCTGAGTGACTCCTTTCAGTATTTCATCTCCATATCCTCCGATATACAATTGTTGCCCGTGCTGAAAGTTGCTGTTGTCATGCTGAAATCCCTCTTTTGTAGTGTAGACTACCGGGTTATAGACATTTTCCAGTGCGAACTCTAGCGTTTCGGCATCTTTCGAAAGGCATGCGCGATAAATCCAGTGGAGGGCAATGTCTGTACGGTTGGCTCCTGTCCATTTGGCCGGATTCCCACCATCCTTTTTTATACGTTCCAATAGTTTACTTTCCAATTCATGAGGAAGTTGTTTCTTGCCGGTACGCATCTGGATGAGTAACACGCCTAAAGCCTGCGGTTCTGCAATCTGGGTGTACCACCAGTTATGACACCATGGGTTTCGTTCATGCCAGAACTCAAGTCCTTTTTCTATCTTATTATACAAATCCTTATTCTGATAGTATCTGTTGTCGGGATTAGTATAAGCAAAAACGAAGTCTGAAATGCGGTTGATATGTACCAGCGGAGGCCAGTTGGTACGCTGGATGCTGGCATAATCCACATCGGTGAAGGAGCCGTCTTGAGCGTTATACTTTTCCAGCCCTTGTGCAATGTCTGGATTTTGCGCGAAATCCTGCCGTATTTTTTGCATCAATATTTCAAATTCATCTCTTTGCGAGACGTGTTGGGCTTGAAGTAAGTTAAGATGCCCCAATCCTGACAGTATTAGCCAAAAAAGCAATGAAAGTTTTTTCATAGTCTGTATAGAATTGTAGTTTTATGATGTAAAGATAAATAAAATAGAGCTGTACCTCAAAGATATTCTCTGTTAAGTACAGCTCTATAAAGATATATTGACTAAGTATATACGTTTATTCGTTCGGACCGTCCAGCGGAGCTACGTTGTCTTCGTAGCCATCATAACCATAATTCTGGTTGATGTGACCTTGTACATTCACAGATGTAGCGGTTTCTGCTATTGGCCACAATACATGGTAAGGTTGTATTGTATAAGTCAGACCGTATGCGTTTTTCACTCCCTTATTATAGAAGTCTGTTACATCCATAATGCGATTATAGAAGAAGTTCTCTTGAGAGAAATTATCTGTTGAATAGGTTCTTCCTTTATCGTCCGCTTTCCCGGTTTGTGCGTAAATGTAAGCAATACGTGTTAATTCACATTTACGTGGTTCCTCATAAAACAGTTCTCTGGCACGTTCATCCAGTATCATGGAAATAGTAGCTTCACTGGCACTGATTTCACGTGCTTGTGCACGGCGGCGTACTTCGTTGATGTCTGCAGCTGCAGCTCCAGTTTCTCCTTTCCAAATATAAGCTTCAGCTCTCAACAAATAGGTTTCAGCCAGGCGGAAAATGTACCAGTCTGCCCATCCTCCACGCCAGTTGTTTGCTTTCTGGTCTGCTACGTTGGTTTTGTAGTGTGGCCATTCGCACCAAGAGCGAATAGTATCATTCAGAAGCAGGTTGCCTTTGCTGTCATATTTCTGAAGAGGTTTTCCATACCATTCAGGGTCTTCTGTTGCCAATGCCGGATTGTTATAAGTCAAATCTTCCATTCGCATCCAGTTACCGGGAGCATGGCGTAAGTCTGTATTATCCAATGTCCAGATCATGTGAGTGGCATACCACGTCTGTCTAAGCGTACAGATGCCTCGGCCATACTCTAACAGGTATGGATTTTTCTTTTCATCATTGTCAACGAAAGCCTTTTTACCATTGGGCGTTTTGATATTGCTTGTGGTAGCTGAGTACATAGGCAGGATTTGTCGTTTGATTTCCAGTCCAGTAGCTGAACGCGCATCCGTTTCATCATAGTTGTCTAATACAAGATAGAGTACTTCTTTGTTTTCTGGTAAATGCTTGTTTTCAGATTGATGCAAGTCCCATACCACATTTTTTGTCGGGTCATTTTTGTCTACTCCGAAACGTTCTGTCATCAAATGATGTACTCCGTCACCGATAACTTTGTTACAAGCCTCAATAGCTGCATCAAACTCTCCAAGAGCCAGGTCTATTTTGGCAAGTAAGTGATAGGCAGCAGCTTGAGTAACCTGACCGATGTTTACATCATTCGAAAGATAGGGTGCTGTGGTTTCCAGGTCATTCTTTAACCAGCGCAGGATGGCTTCTCGTTTGGTAGAATAGAAGTCATAGCGTGGACCGGTTACTTCTTCTACGATAAAAGGAACATCACCATACTGATGTACCAGACGGTAATAGCGGAATGCACGGTGGAAATGAGCCAGTGCTTCAATTTCCTTACGTTGGTCTTCGTTTTCAAATTCTGCGGTTTCAGAGCGTGTAAGCAATGTATTGGCATCTTTGATACCCTTGTACAGGTAAGTCCAGTAGTTGTTAATCTGGCTGTTATTACCTTTTAAGTTCGCACTGGGAGTAATCAGAGCAGTCAGGTCGACAGGCGTGTTTCCTGCATCTGTACGTCCGTTTACAGCCATTTCAGAGAAGAAATATTCACTCAGAATACAGGGGTCTGCCGAGAATGAAGTTGGGTAGTAATCGAAATAGCGTACGTCACGGTTCAGCATGTCTGTACCTGTTTTTAGTCCATTGTAGCTGTTGTAGGTATTCTCCGGAGTGAAGAAAGACAATGGTTTCGGATCCAGCCAGTCGCTACATCCTGTGAATAGTATGCTGGCGGCACCAGCCATGAAT
>NZ_DBEXBB010000216.1:0-11258 GCF_048170425.1 Phocaeicola sp. | reverse complement strand
TTTTTTCCGTTCAAATTCACTGTGGTTCTGAGAAGAACACATGTATTCTTCCAGATAAGACAGACATTCTGCCTTTGAGTACTTTCGATTTTTACGCATGTCACTAAATAAATTGTGTCAACTTATTTAGTACACTACAGTGTAAAAAAAGAGGGATACACCATCCGATGCATCCCTCCTTCTATCTCAGAAAAGTAATTTTTTAAACCAGGAATCCTAACAGGATACCGGCAGCAACTGCCGAACCGATTACACCTGCCACATTCGGACCCATGGCGTGCATCAACAAGTAGTTGCTTGGATCATATTCCAAACCTACTACCTGAGAAATACGGGCTGAGTCGGGCACGGCAGATACACCGGCATTACCGATAAGCGGATTAATCTTGTCACCTTTCGGAAGAATCAGGTTGAATATCTTCACGAAAATCACACCTGAAGCTGTAGCGATAACGAATGACAAAGCACCCAAGCCGAAGATTTTCAGAGAATCCACAGTCAGGAACTCAGAAGCCTGAGTAGAAGCTCCTACGGTAAGTCCTAACAAAATAGTAATGGTGTCAATCAGCGGGCCACGGGCTGTTTCAGCCAGGCGACGAGTTACACCACTTTCCTTCAACAGGTTACCGAAGAACAGCATACCTAGCAAAGGCAAACCGGAAGGAACCAAAAAGCAGGTCAGCAACAAACCTACGATTGGGAACATCACCTTTTCTGTGTGTGACACGGCACGAGGCGCTTTCATGCGAATCAGTCTTTCCTTCTTGGTAGTGAGCAAACGCATGATAGGCGGCTGTATCACCGGCACAAGGGCCATGTAGGAATAGGCCGACACGGCAATGGCTCCCATCAGGTTAGGTGCCAGCTTGGACGAAAGGAAAATAGCAGTCGGACCGTCGGCACCACCAATGATACCGATAGCTCCAGCCTGCATCGGGTCGAAGCCCCAAGCCAAGGCAATCATGTATGCACCAAAGATACCAAACTGTGCTGCCGCCCCAATCAGCATCAGCTTTGGATTGGAAATCAGAGCCGAAAAGTCGGTCATAGCTCCAATACCTAAGAAAATAAGGGGCGGATACCAGCCGGACGTGACTCCCTGGTACAAGATATTCAATACGGACCCCTCCTCATAAAGCCCGACTTTCAAGCCAGCTTCCATATTAAAGGGAATGTTACCAATCAAGATACCGAAGCCGATAGGAATCAGCAACATCGGTTCAAATTCTTTGGCCACGGCCAGATAAATGAAGAATATACCGACCAGAATCATCACCACATGCTGGAGCGTAGCGTTATGAAAACCGGTATAAGTCCAGAAATCGGCCAGGTTATTCTGTAAAAAACTAGCAAATTCTCCCATAATTATTCAATGATTATAAGGTCTGTACCTTCGAGTATTGATTCTCCCTTGCTCACCTTGATGGCGGTTACCTTACCGTCACGGTCGGCCTTGATGTCGTTTTCCATCTTCATGGCTTCGAGCACGAGCAATGTCTGTCCACGTTTCACGGTATCTCCTTCTTTCACCTTGATTTCCAGAATTACACCCGGAAGCGGAGACTTGATACCCGACTTACTGCCTGCCACAACAGGACGGCTCACTGCGGGAGGAGGAGCTGCCGGCGTAGTAGCTGCCGTACGAACTACCGGTTTGATTTTCGGACCGGACTTTTTCTCCAGTTCTACGGTATAAGCCGTTCCATTTACTTCTACATGTACATTATTGTCTTCTATGTCTCCCACGGTCACTTTGTAAAGATTTCCGTTAATTTTATATCTGTATTCTTTCATGGTTTTCGTTATGCTTTAGAGTTTATTTCTTATGAGGAGTTTCACGCAAGGTATAAATCTTGGAACTCCATGGTGAATAGCTTCGTTTTACCCGGCTGATGGTCAGGATGGTTTCTTCCACATCGTGGTCGGCTCCCTGTGCTTCATGCAAAGCCATGGAAATGGCGGCAATCACTTCACCCGGAGCTTCACCCAACTTGCGTTCTTTTGCTTCCTGCTTGTCGGTTACATTCTGCGCTTTCATGGCATTACGCTTACGCAACTTGACCGCCAGTTTACCCACGAACTTAAAGCACAGATAAAGCAAGATAAGTCCGGTAAATACCACGCTCATGGCAGAAATTGCCATACCAATACCTACAGGGTCATGCTGTTCAAATTTATCCATCTTCGGATTGCTCTCGATGGTCTGGTTGTTAGTGCTCGGAGTGACATATTTTTCTTCGCTGCCCCCCTTCACTTCCCATGTAGCCGTACCGTCGCCTACGCGTGCATACGACTGGTCAGCCTGAAGCAAGCCTGCGGGAACTACCACCTCATCCAGCAATTTCTTACCGGAGTCGTACAAACCAATCCAGTTATCCTGTGTCTTGCTAAATACAAAGTTGGTATGGAAAGTTCCTCTTCTCGGTGCCCCGTCAGCCCAGAAAAGTGCATGCTGACGAGGTCTGAGCAAGGTCAGCACATCTCCCTTGGGAATAAAATAAGACAAAGTATCGCCCGGCTGACTGCTCACTCTCAGATAGCATCCGGCCAAATCGGCACTGCTGTAAGCTCTGTTGAATATTTCTACCCAACCGCTGTGGATGCCATAATCATCCTGAAAGTTGCTTTCATTATCAATCAAGACTTCATTGATAAGCAACTTGGACGCGGTGTTCTGTTCCTTACAGGACGAGAACCCGACCAGCAGAAACAGGGCCAGAAATATTCCGATTTTATGTGTTTTCATCATCATTGTCAAGTTTTAGTTACTATTACAAAGGAATATTACCGTGTTTCTTGGCCGGATTGGTCAATTTCTTAGTCTGCAACTGCTGCAGGGCACGAATAATGCGGAAACGTGTGTTACGCGGTTCAATCACATCGTCAATGTAACCATACTTAGCCGCATTATACGGATTGGCAAACAGTTTGGTATATTCGGCTTCTTTTTCGGCCATAAAGGCTTTCGGATCGGGTGCGTCTTTCGCTTCCTTCGCATACAGTACTTCCACGGCACCGGCTCCTCCCATCACAGCAATCTCCGCAGTCGGCCATGCGTAATTCATATCACCACGCAACTGCTTACAGCTCATCACGATATGAGAACCTCCATACGACTTACGAAGGGTTACTGTTACTTTAGGCACTGTAGCTTCACCGTAAGCATACAACAACTTCGCACCGTGCAGAATGACTGCATTATACTCCTGACCTGTTCCCGGCAAGAATCCCGGAACGTCTACCAGTGATACGATAGGAATGTTGAAGGCATCGCAGAAACGAACGAAACGAGCTGCCTTACGAGATGCATTGCAATCGAGCACACCGGCCAGGAACTTCGGCTGATTGGCCACGATACCCACCGACTGTCCGTTGAAACGTGCAAAACCGATAATGATATTCTTGGCAAAATCACGCTGGATTTCAAGAAATTCACCGTTATCGACAATGGCACCGATTACTTCATACATATCGTAAGCCTTATTCGGGCTGTCGGGTACGATTTCATTCAAAGAATCTTCCAGACGGTCTATCGGGTCGGTACAATCTACATAAGGCGGTTCTTCCAGGTTGTTCTGTGGGATATAGCTCAACAATTTACGAATTAAGGCCAAACCCTCTTCTTCAGTAGAAGCTGTGAAATGAGTCACACCGGAACGAGTGGAATGTACACTGGCACCTCCCAAGTCTTCCTGTGATACATCTTCGCCAGTCACAGTCTTTACCACCTTCGGACCGGTAAGGAACATATAAGAAGTGCCTTCCATCATCAAGGTGAAATCCGTCAGAGCCGGAGAATACACTGCACCTCCTGCACAAGGACCGAAAATACCGGAAATCTGCGGAATAACTCCCGAAGCCAGAATATTACGCTGGAAAATCTCTGCATAGCCCGCCAAAGCATTGATACCTTCCTGGATACGTGCACCACCAGAGTCATTCAACCCAATACAAGGCGCTCCCATTTTCATGGCCATATCCATCACCTTACAAATTTTCAGTGACATGGTTTCAGACAAAGAACCAGCAGATACCGTGAAATCCTGGGCAAAAACATAAACCAGACGGCCTTCGATTGTTCCGTATCCGGTTACGACGCCGTCTCCCAAATAATGCTTCTTGTCCATTCCGAAGTTTGTGCAACGATGCTGTACGAACATGTCCATCTCTTCAAAACTGCCTTCGTCAAGGAGCATGGAAATACGTTCGCGCGCTGTGTACTTACCTTTATCGTGTTGTTTTTCGATGGCCTTCGCACCTCCACCCAGACGGGCCTGTGCGCGAAGTTCTATTAATTCTTTTACTTTTTCAAGTTGGTTACTCATGGTATTAGTATTTATATTTGATAATTAAATAAGAGTCTTTTCCCATGTTATTTTTCACAAAGTTCCGTCAATACGCCCATGGTAGATTTCGGGTGGAGGAATGCAATGTGGAGACCTTCTGCTCCTTTACGCGGAGCCTTGTCAATCAAACGAATGCCTGCCCCTTCAGCCTGTGCCAGCGCATTGGCTACTCCGTCTTCTACAGCAAATGCCACATGATGTACACCCATTCCACGGGTTTCAATAAACTTGGCAATCGTACTGTCAGGACCAGTAGGTTCCAGCAATTCGATTTTAGTATCACCACACTTCAGAAAAGCAGTCTTCACCTTCTGGTCTTCTACGGTTTCTACGTTATAGCATTTCAATCCGAGGACGTTCTCATAATAAGGAAGGGCTTCTTCGATGCTGTTGACCGCAATGCCCAAATGTTCAATGTGAGAGATTTTCATAATAGAATTGTTTTTTATGGGTATTAAATTAAAGAACGTGTTTAATATACACACTGACAAAGAAAAGAAAATTGTGGTGAAAAAAGAAACTTTTTGACGATTTTTTCAAAGAAATCCCGTTGTTTAAAAAGAGTTTAATCCATTGACAAAAGTATCTAAAAGGACTATACATAGATTTTTGTAAGCAGACGATTCAACCAGTTCCAGCGCACATGAAACCAGCGGCGACTACTCATCTGCTTTCCGCCGAAACGCAAAATAAAGTCACGGAAGCCGTATTTTTTAAAAGGAAGTCCAGCTTCAATAAATTCAAAATGAACATATCTGTGCTCACGGGCATACTGCATGGCTCCCCATACAGCAAGCACTCCCGGAAACTGCAACGGATAAGTTTTTCTCATCCCCCCGGAAAAAAGCAGATAGGCATCTTCCCCGGAAAACAAGCAGACCGAACCTCCGATAATCTTGTTTTTATAACGAATGATAAAAATCCGTCCACAATGGGATGAATGCGTCAACAAAGTAGTGAAGAAACCGATATCGGGCAGGTAACGATGAATCTTGGGCGAATAATAATGCTTGAGCATACTGAAAAAAGCCTGCACATCTGCTTCTGTACGTGCCACATCAATTACGGCTCCATTCTTTAGTCCCTGATGAATTTGCCGCTTGCGGGAGGTACTCATCCATTTGTCCAACGAATCATGATGCAAAGAGTTGCGCACCCGAAGCCAGCGTATCGGGAAGTAGCCGTTTTGCCGGAAATAACGGTAGCCGAACAAAGGTTCTTCCAGATTACGAAATTCCAAGATAAAAGATTTTTCTGCAAACTGCTGCGTAAAATAGGAAAGCAACTCCTGAAAAATATGCTCTTTCGGATAGGAAGAAGGAAAGTATTCACCTGTGCCGTACGCATAACTTTTTTCGACAAAACGTAGCAAATTGGTGGAACGGCGAGTGATGCATAACAGCTTTCCCACAGGAGATTCCCCTTCATAGGCTACCAGCAAAAGCGGACAAACTCCCCTTGTCTGTTCCAGCACATGAAACAGTTCTGTGGAATGAAAGATGTTTGAACCCGGAAGGGCGGGTACATCCTTAGCATGGTAATATGTAGCTAAACGGATGTTCATGTGATGCAAATTTACATTTTTTTATTGAGGATTTAACGGGGAAGCCTTATATTTGTCCAAACAAACTAAATTTTTATGGAAAACTTCAGTGATTTAATCAGGAACCGGCGAAGCATGCGAAAGTTTACGGATGAGGAACTGACACAAGATCAGGTGCTCACATTACTGAAGGCGGCCTTGATGGCTCCGTCCTCCAAACGCTCCAATTGCTGGCAGTTCATCGTCGTAGACGACAAGGAGACACTGGAAAAGTTGTCTTTCTGTAAGGAATCGGGAGCTGCATTCGTAAAAGATTCAGCACTGGCCATTGTAGTGACTGCCGACCCGCTCGCCAGCGATGTGTGGATTGAAGATGCTTCCATTGCGTCAATCATGATTCAGCTTCAGGCTGAAGATTTGGGACTGGGAAGCTGCTGGGTGCAGGTAAGAGAAAGATTTACCGCCAACGGCACACCGGCCAACGAATATATCCATGAACTGTTGGATCTTCCTTTACAGTTGCAAGTGCTGTCCGTCATCGCTGTGGGACATAAGGGGATGGAACGCAAACCTTTCGACGAATCACACCTGCAATGGGAGAAGGTACATATCAATAAATTCGGAGGGAAATAATGGCAGCAGCATCAGGCAAATACAAAGATACCTATCGGGCTACAGCCGTCTTTCTTGTACTGACAGGACTACTCTACCTGATAGACAAATGGGTAGGATTCGGTCACCTCGGACTGCCGTGGGTGATGCAAAAAGATACGATGCTGCTGTATGCAGCCATTATTTTTCTGTGGTTCAAAAGTGACAAATCGGTAGGACTCATTTTATTAGGTATCTGGCTGATTCAGAACATCGGACTGGTTATCTCTCTGCTGGGACAGATGTCGACTTTCCTCCTGCCAGCTACCTTGCTGGTCATAGGAGTTTTACTTTACTTCTTATCTTCACGCGGATGATGAATAAAAAAGATTTTTCCATTGTATGCATAGGGGCAGGCAATGTAGCCACTCATCTGTCTCAGGCTCTACAGCAAAAGGGATTCCACTTGTCACAAATTTACAGCCGGACACAGGAATCGGCACAAGCATTGGCACAGACATTAGGATGTGCGTGGACAACCTGCCTGGAACAGGTAGACAAACATGCTGATTTATACATCGTATCGGTAAAAGATTCCGTTTTGGAAACAATTATTTCACAACTTGTCCATTGTAATCCGGATGCTCTGTATCTGCACACAGCAGGAAGCATGCCGATGGAGGTATGGAAGGGAAAATTCAAAAATTACGGAGTGGCTTACCCCATGCAGACTTTCAGCAAACAACGGGAAGTTATTTTTGAAGACGTACCGTTCTTTCTTGAAGCCAATTCACCGGAGAACTTGTCCCTGCTTCAGAAAATAGCCGGAAGTCTTAGCCCGAAAGTGTACGAAGCCAGTTCGGACCAACGAAAATACCTGCACATTGCAGCTGTCTTTGCCTGTAACTTCAGCAATCACATGTACGCCATTTGCCAGCATTTGCTTCAGGTGCATCAACTTCCTTTCGAGGCTATGCTGCCACTGATAGATGAAACCGCCCGAAAGGTGCATGAATTATCTCCAGTAGAAGCACAAACCGGTCCGGCAAGACGCTATGATGAAAATGTGATTAACCGCCACCTGAATATGCTGGAAGAAGAACCTAAGCTGGCAGAAATCTATCGGTTACTAAGCGAACATATTCATTTATATGAAACAACTAATCATTGACCATTTAATTTTTCAGATATGATAAATTACGATTTGACTCAAATAAAAGCGCTGTTTTTCGATGTAGACGGAGTACTGAGCGCCGAAACGATTTTTTTACATCCTGACGGAGAACCCATGCGTTCTGTCAATATCAAAGACGGATATGCTTTGCAGCTGGCTGTGAAATGCGGACTGCATGTGGCTATTATCACAGGGGGAAAGACAGAAGCCGTACGGAAACGCTACGAAGGACTGGGCATAAAGGATGTGTACTTAGGGGCTGCCGTAAAGACCCGTGAATACAAGGAACTGTTAGAAAAATATAACCTGAAACCGGAAGAAGTGCTTTACATAGGAGACGATATACCCGATTACGAGGTCATGCAGTTGGTAGGACTACCCTGTTGTCCGGCAGATGCGGCACCTGAAATCAAAGCCATCAGCAAGTACATTTCTCACCGACAGGGAGGATACGGCTGCGGACGCGATGTCATTGAACAGGTTTTAAAGGCACAGGGAAAATGGATGGCCGGGCAGGCTGCCTTTGGCTGGTAACCAATAAGCATGCAAGAAATGAAACCATTAGAAAACATACAGCATTACAAAATCGTACTTGCCTCCAATTCTCCCAGACGACGGGAACTGCTGAGCGGACTGAATTTAGAATATACGGCCAGGGTACTTCCGGATATAGATGAAAGCTATCCTGACACGTTAAAAGGGGAAGAAATTCCGATGTACATCTCACGTGAAAAAGCGGAAGCTTATCGTAATTCCATGGCGGAAGACGAGTTAATCATTACAGCCGACACGGTGGTGTGCATCAACGAAAAGGTATTGGGAAAACCTCGGACACTGGAAGAAGCCAAAGAAATATTACGGGAACTTTCCGGTAAGACACACCAAGTAATTACCGGAGTATGTCTGATGACCCGTCACCTACAACGTACATTTTCGGCTACTACTCAAGTCACATTCGACGTACTGACAGAGGATGAAATTGAATTTTATGTAGAGAAATTTCGCCCACTGGACAAAGCGGGGGCATATGGAGTACAAGAATGGATTGGCTTTGTAGGAGTTTCCCGACTGGAAGGCTCCTATTTCAATGTCATGGGCCTTCCAGTACAACGCTTGTATCAGGAACTCAAGAAACTTTAATGTAAAAGGGCTGAAAAGGTTTTTCGGCCCTTTACTTTTGCTTGCCACACCAGACTGAAAGAATAGCGTTCGGGAATGGTTTTCAATACTGTATGGGCCAGGTTTTGCTGACGGTCGGCAGTAAACTGGCTGCGAATCCGGAAGAACTCCCGACGGGCATTCCACACGGCCTTGGCATTGGAAAAATCTCCTTTCAAAACCCAGACTGCAGCGGCACAATAATCCAGGAAAGTACGGACACGCATCACAGGCTTCAATTCTTCTTCCGGCAGGTTCTTATACAGCATCAGCAAATTATTTCGGAAATTCAGGAAAGTTTTACGGGGATTTTCCTTTCTCAAGGTAGCCCCTCCCACATGATATACCGTACTTGAAGGAATACAGACAAGCTGATAGCCTCGACTGCGTAAACGCCAGCACAAGTCTATTTCTTCCATGTGTGCAAAGAAACGTCCGTCCAGTCCACCAACATTCCGATATACGTCCAGACGAATCATCAAAGCTGCCCCCGTAGCCCAGAACACAGGAATCACCTCGTCATACTGTCCTTTGTCTTCCTCTACACCCTCAAAAACGCGTCCGCGACAGAAGGGGTAACCATAACGGTCAATAAAGCCTCCACTTGCTCCGGCATATTCAAACAAGTTCTGGTGACGATACGCACGGATTTTCGGCTGACAGGCCACAGCCTCCGGATGAGAATCCAAATAATCAACCATTGGCTGAAGCCATCCTTCTGTCACCTCTACATCACTGTTAAGCAGGACAGCGTATTCCGCATCTATTTTCTGCAAAGCATAGTTGTAGCCATCTGCAAAACCATAATTCTTATCCAGGCGTATCAGGTGGACAGAAGGAAATTCTTTTTCTACCACCTCACACGAAGTATCCGTAGAAGCATTGTCGGCTACATAAATTTCCGTTCCCTCCAAACGCGAACAAGCAATCACTGAGGGCAAGAACTGGCGAAGCATGGCTTCCCCATTCCAGTTTAAGATGACTACAGCTGTCTTTATCATAAAATAGTTCCTTTAAGCGACGTTCCGTCTTCATTAAAACCTCCCAAACACACCTTTACCAGATGATTATCCAATTCCTCATCGTGAGCTAACTCCACCCGAATGTAGTTTTTCGTAAAGCCGTGCATGGGTGTACCTGCTTTAGATTTCTCCATCAGCACTTCCGCTTCGCCACCAACGTGACGGGCATAAAAAGCTTTCGTCTTTTCATCCGAAAGTTCCAGCAAACGCTGGCTTCTGGCATGCTTTTCCTGAGCAGGAACCACATAATCGATTTTCAAAGCCTGAGTTCCAGGACGTTCTGAGTAACTGAACACATGCAACTGAGTTACATCCAATCCCTTAATAAACCCATAAGCTTTTTCAAAATATTCAGGCGTCTCTCCGCGAGTACCTACGATGACATCTACCCCAATAAAGGCATCGGGCATCAGAGACTTTATCTTTGCAATTTTAGCGGCAAACAAAGCCGTATCATAACGACGGCGCATCAACTTCAGTACCTCATCGCATCCGGATTGCAAAGGAATGTGGAAATGAGGCATAAAGCGACGGGATTGAGCTACATATTCAATGATCTCATCCGTCAGAAGATTGGGCTCAATAGAAGAAATACGGTAACGCTCAATGCCTTCCACTTCATCTAAAGCTTTCACTAAATCAAAGAAGGTTTCACCCGTAGACTTTCCAAAATCACCGATATTCACTCCGGTCAGCACAATTTCTTTTCCTCCTTCAGCAGCTGCCTGGCGAGCTTGCCCCACCAAATCTTCTATCTTTCCATTACGGCTTCTTCCTCGTGCAAACGGAATGGTACAGTAAGAGCAGAAATAATCACATCCGTCCTGTACCTTCAGAAAATAGCGGGTACGGTCTCCACGGGAACAGGAAGGAGAAAAAGTACGAATGTCCTTGGTAGCGGTAACTACAGCCTCTCCATGCGTATGTTTCTGCAAGTTGCCTAAATAATTCATCAACTCACCTTTCTGTTCTGCTCCTAATACCAAATCCACTCCTTCTATGTCAGCCACCTGCCCAGGCTTCAACTGGGCATAACAGCCGGTTACCACAATAAATGCATCTGGATGCTGACGAGAAAGACGATGAATGGCTTGCCGACATTTCTTGTCTGCCATTTCTGTTACCGAGCAAGTATTAATCACACAAATATCTGCTTTTTCACCTTTTCTGGCTGTTCGAACTCCTGCTTCCTTTAATGTTTTTCCGATAGAAGAGGTCTCTGCAAAATTAAGTTTACAGCCCAACGTATAATAAACAGCTACTTTATCCTGAAAAATAGTTGTATCAATCATATCTCTTTACAATTTTAGAAGTCTGCAAAGGTACACATTATTCACGATTCCTGAAACTAGTTTCTGAATTTGCAACCTCTATTCACTACCTCTGCACATATTTCTTCATCTTTTAAGAAATTTCTCAGATTA
>NZ_DBEXBB010000215.1:0-10872 GCF_048170425.1 Phocaeicola sp. | reverse complement strand
ACACTGACATAGAAAAGACGAAGATTACACGTGCACTCCCGGTTTTGGCATTTCATCATTCTGATAGGTCAGTTCAACCCTTGATTTGTCAGCTTCGCACGTTTGTTGGGCTTTTATTGTGTGGTGTGAGGTAATTTTGTTTCCATCATCAATCAATACACAAGAAAATGTTTAAGAAAATAGTCTGTTTTTCAATTCGAAAAAAACTGTTTGTCGTGCTGACAACCTTGTTTTTAATGATTGGGGGCATTTATTCAATGCTGACATTGCCCATCGATGCAGTGCCCGACATTACCAATAATCAGGTACAGATTGTTACCGTGTCGCCCACTTTGGCCCCTCAGGAGGTGGAACAGTTGATTACTTTTCCGATAGAAGTGGCCATGAGCAACATCATGAATGTGGAGGAAATTCGTTCCGTGTCCCGTTTCGGCTTGTCGCTGGTGACCGTGGTGTTTAAGGAAAGTGTGCCCACGCTGGATGCCCGTCAGCTGGTGAATGAGCAGATACAAACCGTGGCCGGAGAAATACCTTCGGAGTTGGGTGTACCGGAGATGATGCCCATTACTACCGGTTTGGGTGAAATCTACCAGTATGTACTGAAAGTGGCTCCCGGGTATGAGGATAAGTATGATGCCATGGAGTTGCGTACCATTCAAGACTGGATTGTGAAAAGACAGCTTTCGGGCATTCCAGGCATTGTGGAAATCAACAGTTTCGGAGGATACCTGAAGCAATATGAAGTAGCTGTCGACCCGGATGCCTTGTATTCGCTCAATATCACCATCAGCGATGTGTACGATGCATTGAGCCGCAATAATCAGAATACCGGAGGTAGTTATATAGAAAAGGTAAACCGTGCGTATTACATCCGTTCGGAGGGTATGATTACCGACTTGAAAGATATTGAACAGATTGTCGTGACCAATCGTGGAGGTATCCCTGTACATGTGAGCGATATTGGTAAAGTACGCTATGGGGCTCCTAAGCGTTTTGGTGCCATGACCAAGGATGGAGAAGGCGAATGCGTGGGAGGTATTGCCATGATGCTGAAAGGTGCCAATGCCAATGTGGTCACGCAGGAGTTGGAGAAGCGCGTGGCGAAGGTACAGAAGATGCTTCCCGAAGGCGTCAGTGTAGAACTTTATCTGAATCGTTCAGAATTGGTGAACCGTAACATTTCGACAGTTATCCGCAACCTGGTGGAAGGAGCCATTATTGTGTTCCTGGTATTGATTCTGTTCCTCGGCAATGTCCGTGCAGGATTGATTGTGGCTTCCGTAATCCCGTTAGCTATGCTTTTTGCCTTTATTCTGATGAGAGTGTTCGGTGTATCTGCCAACCTGATGAGTTTGGGAGCTATCGACTTTGGTATTGTGGTAGACGGTTCTATTGTGATATTGGAAGGAATCTTGGCACATATCTATGGCCGTCGGTTGATGGGGCGTACCCTCAGCAAAGAAGAAATGGATGCAGAGGTGGAGAAAGGAGCCGGCAATGTCGTACGAAGCGCCACGTTTGCCGTTCTGATTATTCTGATTGTGTTTTTCCCTATATTGACTTTGACCGGAATCGAAGGAAAATACTTTACCCCGATGGCCAAGACGCTGGTGTTCTGTATTATCGGTGCTCTGCTGCTGTCGCTGACTTATGTGCCGATGATGGCTTCCTTGTTCCTGAAGCGTACGGTATCGGTAAAACCGACATTGGCCGACCGCTTTTTTGAGAAATTGAACCGTGTGTATCGCCGTACACTGGACTTCTGCCTGTCGCATGTATGGGGTACGCTGGTGTCAGCCTTTACCTTATTAATATTCTCGTTCTTCCTGTTTACCCGCTTGGGCGCCGAGTTTATTCCAACTCTTGACGAAGGTGACTTTGCCATGCAGATGACGCTTCCGGCAGGTAGTTCATTGAGCCGCAGCATCGAGGTGTCGCTTGAGGCTGAAAAGAAACTGAAGCAGGATTTCCCGGAAATCAAGCATGTGGTCGCCAAGATTGGTACCGCAGAGGTCCCAACCGACCCGATGGCGGTAGAGGATGCCGACGTGATGATTGTGATGAAGCCTTTCAGTGAATGGACATCGGCCAGCAGTCGGGCAGAGATGGTAGAGAAGATGAAGAAGTCATTGGAAACAGTAGAAGGGGCAGAATTCAACTTCAGCCAGCCTATTCAGTTGCGTTTCAATGAGTTGATGACGGGTGCCAAAGCCGACATTGCTATCAAACTGTATGGAGAGGATATGGCTGAGTTGTATGCCAAGGCCAAAGAAGCTGCGAAATTTGTGGAACAGGTGCCTGGAGCCGCTGATGTGTTGGTGGAGCAGGCCATGGGACTTCCGCAATTGTTGGTGAAGTATGACCGCTCTAAAATAGCCCGTTATGGCATTGACATAGAAGAGTTGAATTCCATTATTCGTACGGCATACGCTGGAGAAACCGCCGGGGTAGTCTTTGAAAACGAACGTCGTTTCGACCTGGTACTTCGTTTGGATAACGAAAAGGTGAAGGACTTGAATATCGACAAACTGTTTGTCCGCACGGGAGAAGGTATTCAGATACCGGTCAGCGAGGTAGCCAGCATTGATTTGGAAAACGGTCCTTTGCAGATTAACCGCGATGCGACCAAACGACGGATTGTCATTGGGGTCAATGTGCGCGATGCCGATATTCAGCAGGTAGTAGAGCAGATACGTACCTCTCTGGAAAAAAATATCAAGTTGAAACCGGGATACTACTGGGAATACGGCGGACAGTTTGAGAACTTGCAGAATGCCGTGCGTACCCTGAGCATTGTCATTCCGATTGCGCTGATGCTGATTCTGCTGTTGCTGTTCTTTGCCTTCCGCAGTGTTATCTATTCATTGGTTGTCTTTTCTACGGTACCCTTGTCACTGATTGGCGGTGTGGTAGCTCTGTGGTTGCGCGGACTTCCGTTCAGTATTTCAGCCGGTGTAGGATTCATCGCCCTGTTTGGTGTAGCCGTGTTGAACGGTATTCTGATGATTAACCATTTTAATGATTTGCGAAAAGAAAAAACATATACCATGTGTACGAACCGAATTATAGCAAAAGGATGTCCTCATCTGTTGAGACCTGTCTTCCTGACCGGACTGGTTGCTTCGTTGGGCTTTGTGCCGATGGCTGTAGCTACTTCTGCCGGTGCCGAGGTACAGCGTCCGCTGGCCACGGTAGTGATTGGTGGTCTGATAGTATCTACTGTTTTGACCCTGATTGTCATTCCGGTATTCTATCGTCTGGTAAATGTGATAGCCCATCTGTGGGGCCGGAAAAGACATCGCGCACGGTTGGGACGCAAGGCGGGTATGACGTGTATGTTGCTCCTCGCAGCCGTATCTGTTTCTGCAGTTACTCCGCAGAAAGCAATTACTCTGGATGAGGCGGTAGAAATAGCCTTGCAGAACCATCCCCGTCTGAAGATGGCCAGTGCGGAGATTGAACGCAGCCGCGCAGCCCGTGGTGAGGTGTGGGATGGAGGAAATACCTCGTTCAGCTATTCCTGGGGACAATTGAACGGCGAATACAAGAAAGATAATGAACTGGCCGTGGAACAGTCGTTAGGCTCTTTGCTGACTCCTTTTTATAAGAATGCGCTGGTGAATGCCCAGGTAACGACTGGTACTCATTACCGTGACATGGTGGAGAAAGAAATTGTGGCCGAAGTGAAACGTGCCTGGGTATATTATCAGTATGCTTTCCACCTGTATCATTTGTACGGAGCGCAAGAAGAGTTGGCTTTGAAGTTGCGTGAGAGCGGTGATTTGCGTTACCAGCAAGGAGATATTGACCAGACGGAGCGTAATATGATTGCCACGCTTGCAGCCGAACTTCATACTCGCAGCTTGCAGGCGCGGGAGGAGATGGAACTGGCTTCCCGCCGTTTTGCGTGGGCTTGCTATGCCGGTGAGCAAGTGGTGCCTATTGACAGTTCGTTGGCTATACTTCCCTTGTCCTTGCAAGACCGGATGCTTTCGGCCCCTCATCTGAACTATTTTGCCAGTCAGGTGCAGGAAAAGAAATCGCAGCTCCGGATAGAGCGGAGCAAGTTCTTTCCGGAATTTTCGCTGGGTTATGTCCGTCAGAAAATTGCTCCGTTGAATGGCTTGAATTCGTGGATGGTGGGTGTGTCTTTCCCCATTCTGTTCTTCCCGCAGCGCAGCCGCAGCAAGCAGGCAAAGGTGAGTTTGCAGATAGCTCAATGGGAGGCCGACCAGAACCGTGTGCAACTGAATAACAAAGTGGAGGAACTTTACCGTCGTGTGCGCCAGCAGCAGGAAAGCCTGGACTATTATGCCAAGGCTGCGTTGAAAGAGGCGGATGCCTTGCAGGAAAGTGCCTTGATGAAGTTCAAGGAAAGTGAAATCAACATTACGGAGTTTGTGCAGAGTCTGAATGCTTCCCGTGACATTCGCCGGAATTATATTGAGACGGTGTATGCATACAATGTATCCGTGTTGGAAATCGAATTATATACAGAATAAAAATAAAAAACATAGCAAGATGAAACAAATTCTTTTTTTCTCAGCCTTATGCTACTCGCTGGTGATGGCCTCTTGCGGAGGTGGTGCCACTGAAAAAACATCCGATGAATCTACAGCGGTACAGCCCGTACAGCAGGATAGTCTTCAGGCATCTGCCGACAGCCTGAAAGTGGATGGAACTACGGGAGCTACCCAGGTGGCCAATGCGCCTTCTTTTAACGGCATTTTGATGATACCGCCACAGCAACACGCAACGATTACCCTTAGTATGGGTGGGGCTGTACACAGTGTTTCTTTCCTTCCGGGTGATTATGTGCGGAAAAATCAGGTCATTCTGACGTTGGAGAATCCGGAATTCATTGCCTTGCAGCAAACCTGGCTCGATGCAGCTGCGCAGACAGAGTTCCTGGAAAAAGAATATCTTCGCCAGCAGAATCTGGCTTCTCATGAGGCTGCTTCACAAAAACGGATGCAGCAGAGCAAGGCGGAATATTTGTCGATGAAGAGTCGTCTGGATGCAGCTGCAGCCCAGTTGCTGATTTTAGGAGTAGATGCCCGCAGCTTGCAGACAAAAGGTATTCAGCCTTATCTGGAGATAAAAGCACCATTAAACGGCTATGTCACGAACATGAGCGTGAACGTAGGAAAATATTTCAATGTAGGTGAGCCCGTGTGTGATGTGATTGACAAGCAGGCCCCGATGCTGCAGCTTACAGCCTACGAAAAAGATCTGGATAAGTTGAATGTGGGCGACCGTATGGAGTTCCATGTAAACGGAATGGGAAATGAAACCTTCGAAGCCGTACTGGTTTCCATTGACCAGATGGTAGACAATGCCAACCGTTCCATCAAAGTGTATGCTCGTGTAGCTCATCCGCAAAAAGATTTTCGTCCCGGCATGTATGTGTCGGCACGTAAGTCGGCAAAAAATGAATAACTTTGCAGCATGAAGCGAATCTGGAGTAATAAATATGTGCTGATAGTGAATGCCATCTCCATCATGGTGGCATTCCTTACGCATTTCCCGGAACTGATTACCTTGTCGAATCCGTATTCGGCCGACGGGCTTTCGTTTCCGGGCATGCACTGGGCCGATGTGGGCAATGAGGTACTGTTTACGTACCTTTCCCTTCTTTTTCTCTTTTTCCTGAATGAAGCCGTGTTCCGATTCAATAGCGATATGGTTTCTATCGGGTGGAAAAAGGTGGTTTGTTCGTTTGTGCTGACCTGGGTAGTAAGTAACCTGCTGGGCAAATGTTTTGTTTACCTGCATCAGCATTTCGATGTGCCTGCCATTGATGCCATGCTTCATCATTATCTTCATCCCTTGCGTGATTTCCTGATAACCTGCATTGTGACGGGAAGCTGCTATTTCTTTCATCAGAATAGGAAAAGTCGCAAGATGCTGCTCGAAAATCAGCAGCTGCGTATGGAAAATGTCATTAATCAGTACGAGGCTTTAAAAAGCCAGTTGAACCCCCACATGCTGTTTAACTCATTGAATACCTTGCATTTGCTCATTCGGGAGTCGCCCGACAAGGCTCGCCGTTACCTGGAAGAACTGTCGCGGGTGATGCGTTATACCTTGCAGGACAATGAGTCGCATTCCGTGACATTGCGGGAGGAAATGGAGTTCGTGCAGTCGTACATGTACCTTTTGCAGGTGCGTTATGAAGAGAATCTTCAGTTTGATATCCGTATCCATCCGGAACTGATGTCACGGAAGCTGCCCCCCATGGCCCTGCAGTTATTGGTGGAGAATGCCGTGAAGCACAATGAAATCAGTAACCGCCGTCCGCTGACAGTGTCTGTGATAGCCGAAGGTGACACGGTGGAGGTGAGCAATCCGCTTCAGCCCAAACGGGGAGGGAGTGCCGGAATGGGTATCGGACTGGCAAATCTGGCCAAGCGCTATCAGTTGCTGTATAAAAAAGACATAATCGTAAAAGAGGAAAATCATCGTTTCACCGTTATTCTGCCTTTGATATGAAGACTTTGATTATAGAAGATGAGAAAGCGGCCTTGCGTAACTTGAAGGCCGTGATGCAGGAAGTGGATACCGATTTTGAAATCGTCGGCGAAGTGGACAGTATTTTCGACGGGGTGGAGTGGTTTCGCACGCATCCCATGCCGGAGCTGGTGTTTATGGACATCCATCTGGCAGATGGCTCAGCCTTCGACATCTGTGCGCAGGTAGACATCACGTGCCCTATCGTCTTTACTACGGCCTACGATGAATATGCCTTGCGGGCCTTCAAGGTGAACAGTGTGGCCTATCTGCTCAAGCCCATCAGCTGGACAGATTTGCAGGAGGCCATGCACAAACTGGAATTGCTGGGCGGACAGGTGAAGGAAGAGAAACAGCCTGACTTGTCGGCCATTATCCGTAGCTTGAAAAAGGAAGAGAATTACAAGACGCATTTCCTGGTGCCGGTGAAGGGGGATAAACTTCTGCCTGTTTCGGTGGAAGCCATCCAGTATTTTTATATCTCCAACGGACTGGTCAAGGCGGTAGATAGTGAAGGGAAAGAATTTGTCTTCTCCCAGTCGCTCGATGAACTGGCTGAGCAATTGAATCCGCATGATTTCTTCCGTGCCAACCGCCAGTTTATCGTGTCGCGGAAGGCCGTATCCGACATCAGCCTGTGGTTCAACGGGCGGTTGGTCATCAACTTGAAAGTGCCGGTGCCCGAGAAAATCATCATCAGCAAGGCCAAGGCTTCGGAGTTGAAAGACTGGTTCTGATTTCGTAAGACGTGCGGTACTTGTCTGTCCGAAGTGAAACCTCCTCTTCTCCTTTGTACTGTATCTCATATTTTTATATTATCTTTGTGCCATAATTCAAAAAAGGTAGAAAAAACAGATGATAACAGTTTCAAATGTAGCCGTTCAATTTGGTAAAAGAGTGTTGTATAACGACGTGAACCTGAAGTTCACGAATGGTAATATCTATGGTATTATCGGAGCCAACGGTGCCGGTAAGTCTACGTTCCTGAAAGTGATTTCAGGCGAGCTGGACCCTACTAAGGGTAGCATTACCCTGGGACCGGGCGAACGTCTTTCAGTGTTGAGCCAGGACCACTTTAAGTTTGATGCCCACACGGTGCTCGATACCGTGCTGATGGGACACACCATCCTTTGGGACATCATGAAGCAGCGCGAGGCTCTGTATGCCAAGGAAGATTTTACCGATGAAGACGGTATCAAGGCTGCCGAACTGGAAGAAAAGTTTGCCGAACTGGAAGGTTGGAATGCCGAGAGCGATGCAGCTATCCTGCTGAGCGGATTGGGCATAAAAGAAGACAAGCACTACACGCTGATGGGTGATTTGAGTGGTAAGGAAAAGGTGCGCGTGATGCTGGCACAGGCGCTTTTCGGAAATCCGGACAACCTGTTGCTCGACGAGCCGACCAATGACCTGGACATGGATACGGTGACCTGGCTCGAAGAATACCTTTCGAACTTTGAACATACCGTACTCGTGGTGAGCCACGACCGTCACTTCCTTGACTCGGTATGTACGCATACAGTGGACATCGACTTCGGCAAGGTGAACCTCTTTGCCGGTAACTATAGCTTCTGGTATGAATCCAGCCAGCTGGCTCTCCGTCAGCAGCAGAACCAGAAGGCCAAGGCAGAAGAAAAACGTAAGGAGCTGGAAGAATTTATTCGTCGTTTCTCTGCCAATGTAGCGAAATCCAAGCAGACTACCAGCCGTAAGAAGATGCTGGAGAAACTGAATGTGGATGAAATCAAGCCGTCTTCCCGTAAATATCCGGGTATCATCTTTACGATGGACCGTGAACCGGGTAACCAGATTCTGGAGGTTTCCGGACTGCGTGCCGAAACGGAAGAAGGAACAGTGCTTTTCAATGATGTGAACTTCAACGTGGAGAAGGGCGACAAGATTGTCTTCCTGAGCCGCGACCCGCGTGCCATGACGGCCTTGTTTGAGATTATCAACGGACACCGTAAAGCACAGGCCGGACACTATAACTGGGGAGTAACCATTACCACGGCTTACTTGCCGCTGGATAATACGGATTATTTCAACTGCGACCTGAACCTGGTAGACTGGCTGAGCCAGTACGGTCAGGGTAATGAAGTGGAGATGAAAGGCTTCCTCGGCCGTATGTTGTTCTCTGGTGAAGAGGTAATGAAGAAAGTCAGCGTGCTGTCGGGAGGTGAGAAGATGCGTTGTATGATTGCCCGCATGCAGTTACGTAATGCCAACTGTCTGATTCTGGATACTCCGACCAACCACCTGGATTTGGAATCTATTCAGGCGTTCAACAACAACCTGAAGATTTACAAGGGAAATGTGCTCTTTGCTTCACATGACCATGAGTTCATCGAAACTGTGGCCAACCGTATCATCGAGTTGACTCCGAATGGAATCATTGACAAGATGATGAGCTACGACGAGTATATTTCATCCGACCATATCAAGGAAATGCGTGCCCGTATGTACGGCGATAAATAAGACTCAAAAAACGCCTTTGCGTTTGGAAGAAAACGTAAGTACGTTTTATCCGAAACGCAAGGACGTTTTGATCAAAACGCTTAGGCGTTTTACTTAAAGCGCAAGTACGTTTTTGTGGAAACGCACTTGCGTTTTTTTCTGTTCGTCAGGACTCCTTTGGGATATTATGAAAATATAGGTATAATCTTCAAATTATCAGTTAGTTATTATGGACTCAACTTTAAATCCTACTCAAAAAACACACATTGTGTGGCTCGACGTGGTTCGTCTGGTAGCCATGTTCACTGTAATATGCTGCCATTCGGCAGACCCGTTTAACTTCTATCCGGGAGAACCTCCGGCCAATATTGCGGAAATCAAGTGGTGGGGTGCCGTGTACGGTTCCTTACTTCGTCCGTGTGTGCCTTTGTTTGTGATGATTACAGGAGCCTTGCTGTTGCCGGTAAAAGGGGAGGTGGCTCCGTTCTATCGTAAACGCATCGGGCGTGTGTTCTGGCCTTTCCTTATCTGGTCGGTCATTTACAATCTTTTCCCGTGGATTACAGGTTTACTGGGAGTAGCTCCGGAAGTTATTCTTGATTTTTTCCCGTATTCGGGTGAGGAAGTGATGCGCCAGTCGCTCGATGTATCGTTGGGATACATTGCACAGATGCCGTTCAACTTCTCTTTGCTGGACGTGCACATGTGGTACATTTATCTGCTTATCGGGCTGTATCTGTACATGCCGGTATTTTCTGCCTGGGTGGAAAAAGCCAGCCGGAAAGCACAGCGGTGGTTCCTTGTGGCTTGGGGTGTGACGCTTTTCGTTCCTTATTACAGAGAATTTGTAGGGCCTTACATTTGGGGGTCCTGTTCCTGGAACGAGTTTTATATGCTCTATATGTTTGCCGGATTCAACGGTTATCTGCTGTTAGGACATTATCTGCGTCACACGGAATGGAGTCTGGCAAAAACACTGGGATGGGGAATCCCTATGTTTGTCGTAGGTTTCTGTGTCACGTTCTTCGGGTTCCGTCACATGACCGCATCGCCCGACTGCACGGAAGAACAGCTCGAACTTTTCTTCTACTATTGCTCACCGAACGTGGTACTGATGACCCTTCCATTATTCATGCTTTGCAAGAAAGTCCGTGTAAATAATCAGCAAATACAGAAAGCCCTTGCCAATCTGACGGTATGCGGTTTCGGAGTGTATATGATTCATTATTTCTTCACCGGTCCGAGCGTAGTGCTGGCCCGTATGTGTCACGTGCCTGTCGGATTGCAGATATCGTTTGCTGCGGTAGTTGCTTTCCTTGTATCATGGGGACTGGTGATTTTGCTTCGCCGGTTGACTGGAAAGTATGCCCGTTATGTGGTAGGGTGAGGGAGTTTATTTCAAAAACTCCCCGCCGAAAGATAAGGGTAACAAGTCTTTGGTTCCGTCTATCTCGTAAATCGCTTTTTCTCCATATAGTAAAATGCGCATAGGCTGTTGGTAGCGCTGTTCAGTTTCCAGTAACACCTGCCGGCAGGCTCCGCAAGGAGGAATCGGTGTGTCGAGATAGCTGGATTCACTTCGGGCAGCAATGGCCAGTGTCAGCACAGGCTGGTCAGGATACTGGGAATTGGCATAAAACAGTGTGGTACGTTCGGCACATGTTCCGGATGGGTAGGCCGCGTTTTCCTGATTCGTACCCGTCACAATCACCCCGTTTTTCAGCAGGGCAGCGGCACCGACTGAGAATTTGGAGTAAGGCGCATAACTGCGTGAAGTGGCTTCTTTGGCTTTGTCCATCAGTTCACGGTCTTGTGGGGTGAGTTCATCGTATTGTAAGGAATGGATACAGATTTCAAGTTTGATTTCTTTCATGGCTTTTGTTTTTGTAGTTAGGTAAACAAATATAA
>NZ_DBEXBB010000214.1:0-8475 GCF_048170425.1 Phocaeicola sp. | reverse complement strand
AAATATTGAAAATTTCCCGATTTTATGAAGATTCATTCCAAAAACTATTGTGATAAATCGTAATTTCGTAGGTGAATAAAATTGATTTCTATAATATTTTAAGGTTAAAAGTAACATGTGTGGAATTGTAGGATATATCGGAAAGCGGAAAGCTTGGCCGATATTGATAGAAGGTCTGAAGCGCCTGGAGTATCGTGGATACGACAGTGCCGGAGCAGCCTTGATGAACAGCACTCATCAGTTGAATGTGTATAAATCCGTGGGAAAAGTCGCCGATTTGGAACGGACAGTCGAAGGACAGGATGTGTCCGGCTGCGTGGGAATTGCCCATACGCGCTGGGCTACTCATGGCGAGCCTAGTACGGTGAATGCCCATCCGCATTGCAGCCAGAACGGTAATCTGGCACTGGTACACAACGGGATTATCGAGAACTATGCCGTGCTGAAAGAAAAACTGCAGGCCAAAGGCTGCACCTTCAAGAGCAGTACCGATACCGAAGTACTGGTGCAGTTGATTGGCTACATCCAGCAGCAAGGTAATCTGGACTTGCTGACCGCTGTGCAGTTAGCTTTACGGGAAGTTATCGGTGCCTACGCCATTGCAGTAGTCGACCGTAAGCATCCCGACGAGATTATTGCTGCCCGCAAGAGTAGTCCGTTAGTTGTCGGAGTAGGCGAGGGAGAATTCTTTCTGGCTTCCGATGCCACTCCCATGGTGACTTACACCAATCAGGTGGTGTATCTCTCCGACGGAGAAATTGCCGTACTGCGGGCAGGTGCTCCCTTGAAGATTGTCGACCTGAACAATGTAGAGTGCCCGCATGAGGCACAGACCGTAGCCCTTAACATCGGGCAACTGGAAAAAGGAGGGTTTCCCCACTTCATGCTGAAAGAAATCTTCGACCAGCCCGACTGCATCAGCGACTGTATGCGTGGCCGCGTGAATCCAGACACTTGTACGGTCACTCTTTCCGCTGTATCCAATTACAAGGAACAACTGCTGCGTGCCGGACGCTTCATCATCGTAGCCTGCGGTACCTCCTGGCATGCCGGACTCATCGGCAAGCAACTGATTGAAAGCTTTTGCCGCATTCCGGTGGAAGTGGAATACGCCTCCGAGTTCCGTTACCGCAATCCAGTGATTCATCCTGACGATGTGGTCATTGCTATCTCCCAGAGCGGAGAAACTGCCGATACGCTGGCCGCCATTGAACTGGCCAAGTCGCAGGGAGCCTTTATCTATGGCATCTGTAATGTCATCGGTTCTTCCATTGCCCGCGCTACGGATACCGGTTCCTATATCCATGTAGGTCCCGAAATCGGTGTGGCGTCTACGAAAGCCTTTACCGGACAGGTCACTGTACTCACCTTGTTGGCTTTGGCGTTGGGGCGAGAAAAAGGTACACTTTCGGAAGAAGAGTATCATCGGATAGTGAAAGAACTGGTCACCGTCCCCGAGAAGATGCGGGCTGTCCTGAAACAGCATTCGTTCATTGCCGATTTTTCAAAGATGTTTACCTATGCCCGTAACTTCATTTATTTAGGTCGGGGATACGCCTTCCCGGTTGCCTTGGAAGGAGCTTTGAAGCTGAAGGAAATTTCCTACATCCATGCCGAAGGCTATCCGGCAGCCGAAATGAAACACGGTCCCATTGCCCTGATTGATGCCGAAATGCCGGTGGTCATCGTAGCCACTCAGTCACCTTTGTACGAAAAAGTGCTGAGCAACATTCAGGAAATCAAGGCCCGCAAGGGAAGAGTGGTAGCCGTAGTAACCGAAGGAGATACGGTTATCCGTAACTTAGCTGATTACAGTATCGAACTTCCCGCTACGTTGGAATGTCTGGATCCGTTAGTAGCTTCTATTCCGTTGCAGTTGCTGGCTTACCACATTGCGGTATGCCGTGGAATGGATGTCGACCAGCCACGCAATCTGGCTAAATCTGTAACGGTGGAATGACGTAAGTTTTTTATGGGCTCACTTAAATCCCTGTATTTCTGACGCTTTTGTGAGAAGTACAGGGATTTCTATTATTTATTGTTTCAGACTTGGAAATGTAGTATTGAAAAAGAGAAACCTCTAAGTTGAATTTTATATTTCCCTTCCGTAAAACTTACGTTTCTCATGGCAGAAACGTAGGTTGTTCTTTGGAGAAACATAGGTTGTTCTTTGGAGAAACATAGGTTTCTGAGATGGAAAACGTAGGATATACGGAAGAGATTTCGTTTTAATAAAGAGGTACTTGGTAAATACGGTTTCAGGGTCTATTTATGATTCTGGCATATTTTCAGTTACTAATAAAAGCTGATTGTTATTGGAGGATGGTTGGGTTTACATAGTTATATGGTTGTAGAATGTCAAAATAAATCCTTATTTTTGTATTTAGCGGAATTGAAAGTTGGGGAGCATCTTTGAAGACGGATGTGTTCATAGAGATAATAGCCGTCTGTCGTTGTAAGTTGAAGATTAGTTTTCAGGATAGGGTATTCATATTAATAACGTAAAACATGAAAGCAGAATGTTATTCAGAGAAAATTCGTCTCTTTTTTATAAGGAAAACATTATTACGTTGGATAATTGTGTGCTGTTTTTTGATGGTACATGTGGCGCTCCTGGCTAATGACGGGACATATTATACCAGTGGAAATCAGTTGCTTCCTCTTGTTGAAACCGATATCCGTGTACAGCGTGAGGTGCTGACTCTCAGTTGGGGTGAAGATGGTATGGCGGAAGTTGATGTATATTACGAATTTTTTAACCCGGAAGAAAGGAAGAAGGTTTTGATGGGATTTGAGGCTAATCCACCAATGTACATGGATTCGCTTGACAGGAGTGGGGCGCATCCTTATATTTCAGATTTTACGGTAGAAATGAATGACAAGCCGCTTTCCGTATCTACTTCTGTAGTGAAGAATGATACGCTTTATGTACAGAATGGGATGGTGTGTGCCCTTAATCTTTTCCAATATGAGATTGATGAAGCACGGAGTGGAAATTATTTGTGGAACCCTCAGATTAATGACGGAATTCCTATTTCGTTTGTATACCACTTTTCTGCTGATTTTAAACCGGGTGTCAATGTAGTACGTCATCGTTACCGGTATCTTATGTGCCAGAGTGCGTATTGTCGTTATGAACTGGATTATAAATTGTCTCCAGCCATGCGCTGGGCTAACCATCAGATAGATGATTTTACACTGCGTATCAAAACACGTGATGTGCCGTTACATTTTATGATGGAAGACAATCTGTTTTCTCAAGCAATTCCTCCACGTATTACAGGTACGGGGAAATGGCGCCGGCGCACTGTCTTAAATGGAAATCGAAACGATGTAGCGAGGGTATGTGAATATTTCCTTCGGGATGCGGTACTTGAATACCGGGTGAGAAATTATCGTCCTGGGGCAGAACTGTATCTTTTTTCTGCGGACTGTACAGATACGGGTGTGTTTACCCGACCAACCGATTATTATGCACTTCGGAACCGTTTAGGGGGGTATACGGAATTCCCATTGACGGAAACTTTATACCGAAGGGGGCGTAATTTACCTTTTGCTTTGCGGGGATACATATTTAAGAATAAAATGTTGAGTGATTATTTCCATTCTCAATGGTGGTATATTCCCGACCAGAGCTATCAGCCGATTCTTGAAGAACTGACTTTTGAGGAGCAGAAGTGGTTTGACTGGTTTGAAGAATATGCTCATTCTAGGTTGCATCATTGATGTGAATGTGAGGTCAGGCTTTGAAACTTACCCCCAATAGCATAAATCCCGCTATTTGGGGTAAGTTTTTCTGATTTCTTCTCTTTTCTGAATATATTCTTTATCTTCAAGGGCAAAACCGCACGCTATGAATTACGAAACTTATCAAATCATGCTATATGTCCTGTCCTTCCTGGCAGTGATAGTCTTTGTAGCACTTTATTTTGTGAAGGCCGGTTACGGCATGTTCCGTACCCGCTCGTGGGGATGGTCGGTGCCGAACAAAGTAGGCTGGGTACTGATGGAAGCTCCTTCATTTGTGGTAATGGGGCTCTGGGCATGGAAAGCAGAAGTAGAGGTGTATACTCCGCAGGCCGTATTCGTGGGACTGTTCATGCTGCATTATTTTCAACGTTCGTTTGTCTTTCCGATGCTGATGAAAGGGAAGAGCCGGATGCCGCTGGCTATCATGGCGATGGGGATACTTTTCAATGTAATCAATGCGACATTGTTGGCGGCCAGTTTTTGCAGTTTTGCATTGCCGGGAATATACGAACCGGCCACTTTCTGGGCGAATCCTTTACCTTGGGTAGGACTCGTGATATTTTTCATAGGTATGGCCATCAATCTGCAGGCAGACCATGTGATTCGGAACCTGCGAAAGCCGGGAGACACTCGCCATTATTTGCCAGAGAAAGGTTTTTACCGTTATGTGACTTCAGCCAATTACTTCGGGGAACTGGTGGAGTGGACAGGATTTGCCTTGCTGACGGCTTCGCCTGCGGCCTGGGTGTTTGTGTGGTGGACGGCAGCTAACCTGGTGCCGCGTGCCGATGCCATTTACAAACGCTATTGTGAGGAGTTCGGAAAGCAGGCGGTAGGAAACAGAAAAAGGATTATACCTTATATATATTAGGAAAAGGAGGGAAGATGGACTCACATTTATTTACTCCGGTCACTTTGGGACCGCTGACACTGCGTAACCGTAGCATTCGTTCAGCCGCATTTGAAAGCATGTGTCCGGGAAATGTGCCTTCACCGCAATTGCTGGATTATCACCGCTCGGTGGCTGCTGGTGGGGTAGGAATGACTACGGTGGCGTATGCAGCCGTAACGCGTAGTGGACTTTCATTTGACCGGCAGTTGTGGATGCGACCGGAGATTGTGCCGGGACTGCGTGAGCTGACGGATGCGGTACATGCCGAAGGGGCTGCGGCAAGCATTCAACTGGGGCATTGTGGCAATATGTCGCATAAGAGTATTTGCGGATGCCTTCCGGTAGGAGCAAGCAGCGGATTCAATTTGTATTCACCGACTTTTGTGCGTGGGTTGCGTGCCGATGAATTGCCGGAAATGGCGAAAGCTTATGGAAGCTCTGTGTGTCTGGCGCGTGAAGCAGGCTTTGATGCGGTGGAAATACATGCCGGCCATGGATACCTGATCAGTCAGTTTCTTTCCCCTTCTACCAATCACCGGAAGGATGAATTTGGTGGGACGTTAGCGAATCGGATGCGTTTCATGGAGATGGTGATGGAGGAAGTGATGAAAGCAGCGGGAAATGACATGGCTGTACTGGTGAAAATGAATATGCGCGACGGTTTTCGGGGAGGTATGGAACTGGACGAGTCATTACAGGTGGCACGGAAACTGCTGGAGTTAGGAGCGCATGCGCTGGTACTGAGCGGTGGGTTTGTCAGCAAGGCACCGATGTACGTAATGCGGGGAGAGATGCCAATCCGGACCATGACGCATTACATGACTTGCTGGTGGTTGAAGTATGGGGTACGGCTGGTAGGTAAATACATGATACCCTCTGTTCCTTTCCGTGAGGCTTATTTCCTGGAAGATGCCTTGAAATTTCGTGAAGCACTGGACATACCGTTGGTGTATGTGGGAGGCCTGGTGTCACGACAGAAAATAGAAGAGGTATTGAACCATGGTTTTGAAGCGGTACAAATGGGTCGTGCGCTGCTGAATGAGCCGGATTTTGTGAATCGAATGCGGCGGGAGGAGAATGCAAGGTGTAATTGTCGTCACAGTAATTATTGCATTGCCCGTATGTATACGTTGGATATGGCTTGTCATCAGCATTTGCAGGAAGAACTGCCGCCTTGTCTGAAGAAAGAAATTGAACGCATTGAAAGTAAAGGATGAGATGGAGCGTAAATTAGCAGTGATTACAGGTGCCGACGGAGGAATGGGAACAGAGATTACTCGTGCGGTGGCATTGGCTGGTTATCGGGTGATAATGGCTTGTTGTAACAGGGAAAGGGCTGAGGCTAAAAGAGAGTGGCTGGTGAAGGAAATGGGGAATCCGGATGTGGAGGTAATGTATATTGATTTGGCTTCGTTGGCTTCTGTGGCCGATTTTGCGGAGCAACTCTGTACCCGAGGAGAGAGGCTGACATTGCTGATGAACAATGCCGGGACGATGGAAACTGGTCGCAGACTGACGGAGGATGGCCTGGAACGCACGGTGAGTGTGAATTATGTGGGGCCTTATCTGTTGACACGCAAGTTGCTTCCGCTGATGGGAGAAGGGAGCAGGGTGGTCAACATGGTGTCGTGTACGTATGCAATCGGACGGCTGGATTTCCCGGATTTTTTCTTGCGCGGAAAGAAGGGGAGTTTCTGGCGAATACCGGTTTATAGCAATACGAAATTAGCTTTGACGCTTTTTACGCTTGAATTGGCAGCTCGTGTGAAGGAGAGAGGTATTGTGGTGAATGCGGCTGATCCGGGAATTGTATCGACGGATATTATTACCATGCATATGTGGTTTGATCCTTTGACGGATATTTTCTTCCGACCGTTTATCCGGACACCGCGTCAAGGGGCAGCTACGGCAATTGGCTTGTTACTGGATGAGGAAGCAGGCAGGCGTACCGGTACGCTGAATGTAAGCGGACATGCTGTAAAGTTATCCAGGAAGTATCTTCCTCATGTGCAACAGCAGGAGCTGTGGGAACGTACGGAGGAGATTGTAAAGAAATGGTTATAAGCTATATGAATAAAAACGGGCCGGCTTATCTGTGCGACAAACCGGCCCGTAGCGTGAAAGATTATGTATTTTATACCAAGTGAGCGATTAGTTCTTCACGGTCGCCTGCTAACAGGTCGATAACCGGAACTTCAATCATGGTATAGCATCCCGGTTGCTGCTTCATAGAAGCGCGAGCTACACAAACCAGTACCTGAGCGGTCAGAGCCGGGTTATTGATTTTCATGTCAAATTCGAAGAGCTGGTTGTGAGTTTTACCTGATACACCCTTACGAACCAAATTTACACCGTGGCCTACATCATTCAGGTCGTCTACGCAAGGAACCTGAATAACGTGTGTTTCATCGTTTACAAAATAGGGGTCAGCTTTGATAGCTGCTTCTACTGTCTTGAAATCTGCACCTTCTTCCAGTTCTACATATACCATACGGCGGTGAATACCTGTTCCCACCGGAATAGTCATAGATAATGCATCTTTTACTCCGGCAATGGCGCGAACGGCTACAGAGTGTCCCATGCTGCGGCCCGGACCGAAGTTAGTGTAAGTGATTCCTTTCGGAGCGATGGCTTCCAGCAACGCACGTACTACAGAGTCGCTTCCCGGATCCCATCCGGCAGAAATGATGGCTACTGCGTTGTGAGCTTTTGCTGTTTCACCCAAAGAACGGCGCAGGCTGGTAATCTGAGTGTGGATGTCGAAGCTGTCTACCGTGTTGATTCCTAATGCAAGGATTTCTTTTGCATATTGTTCTACGCTGCGGGTCGGAGTTGCCAGAATAGCTACATCTACATCTTTCAGTTCGCGAATATCCTTTACTACAGAATAATCGGCCAGTTCTGCAGGTTTGTTTTCTGCTCCATTACGGCGTACGATACCTGCTACTTCAAAATCAGGAGCTGCTTCAAGAGCTTCCAGTGTGAATTTTCCGATGTTTCCGTAACCTACTACGGCTGCTCTAATCTTTTTCATATTTCTTATTTGTTTTAAGTTGTTTCGTTTTAGTTGGCGCAAAAATACAGAATTAGAATCATTCCAAACAAGCAATAAAGCCACGAATTCCAAAAAAATCTGGCTGAACTTACAATTTATAACTTTCTTATCGTTATTTTTGTTCTCCATTTTATAAATTGTTAGAAAAACATGATTGAATATATCAAAGGAGAACTTGTGGATGCTACTCCGGCGTGGGTGGTTGTAGAGTGTAATGGATTAGGATATGGAATTAATGTGTCGTTGAACACTTACTCTGCCGTACAGGGAAAAAAGGAGGTCAAACTCTATATATATGAGGCCATCCGTGAAGATGCGTATGTGTTATATGGATTTGCCACCCGTCAGGAGAGGGAGTTGTTTTTGCTGCTTATCAGTGTATCGGGCATTGGAGGAAATACGGCACGTATGATTTTGTCAGCACTTTCTCCTTCGGAATTGTGTAACGTGATTGGCAGTGGAAACGACAAGCTGCTGAAGACCGTGAAGGGAATTGGTTTGAAAACGGCCCAGCGCATCATTGTGGAGCTGAAAGATAAGATTGCAGTGACAGGTATAGAGAGTGCGGCAACCGTCAAATCGGTGGCCGTGGCTGCCAATACGGAAATATATGAAGAGGCAGTGGCTGCATTGACCATGTTGGGATTTGCACAGGCGCCTTCTCAAAAGGTGACCGCGCAGATTCTCAAGGAGGAACCGGATGCACCTGTGGAAAAAGTGATCAAACTTGCTTTAAAGCGACTTTGAATATAGAAGTACTCTCTTGTGGGAGTACTTT
>NZ_DBEXBB010000213.1:0-6168 GCF_048170425.1 Phocaeicola sp. | reverse complement strand
GTAATTCTTTTCTGTTTGAGAGGTTAATTTCAATGGAGTTTTTAATGTTAAAAAGGAGTGAGGCTGATAATCCCATTTTAAACTTTTTATACCATCCTTATAATATAGTGGACTAAGTTCAATGTGTGAGTTCTCTGAAGTTTGGAACTGAGTAGGAATGCCTTTTTCAAAGGTGTATTTCTCTGCCTGCGTAAATAATGATATTGTTAATGATAAAATTAGAGTGAGATATCTCATAGTATATTTTTAATAGTTTCTATAATAATTTTACTCAGAGACAAATAAAATAGTTTTTAGGGTGATTTATGTTCCTAAATTGTACAATTGGTGTATGTGTTTTGTATATTTTGTTTTAGACGCTTGTATATTTCAAGATTTTTATCGAATATTGCAGGTAATAGCTTCTACGAATCTAAGAAAAATGAGACAAATATTTTTGTATTGTCTTTTACTAATATCGTTAGCTGGATTATCCCCTCGTCTGGCTGCTCAAAATATAACCTTCAAGCATCTTTCTACTGATAATGGCCTGTCACAAATCTCTGTGAATGATATCTATGTGGACGAAAATAATCTGATATGGATTGGTACACGTGAAGGGTTGAACTGTTATGATGGGAATGATATTACGATTTATAGGCTGGAAAAAGATAATCCATATAGTTTATTTTCCAACCATCTTTTGCGTATTACGGGTGACCGGGAAGGATGTCTTTATTTGTTGTGTATGGAAGGAGTAGCCAGCTTTGACATGGATACCCGTAGGTTTACCACTTTGTTAAGTGGAAAGGTGGATGCCATGACCTATCATAAAGGCTTGTACATAGCATGTGGTAATGAGATTTTTCATTATAATAAAGAAACTGGTAATTTTGATAGCTTTTTCCGACTTTCTTCTGCCAGTGGGAATATTTCATCCTTATTCTTCGATTCTTCCATGCGCCTTTGGATTGGCACGGAGCATGACGGTCTTTATCGCTGGATAGAAGGGCAGGAGGCGCTACATCTGGTAAGCATGCAGCATGTGTCTTCTATTTTTGAAGATTCTTCACGTAATATTTGGGTCGGAACCTGGAATAGAGGTATTTACCTTTTTGATAGCAATGATACGATGCGTAATTTACGTGCGTCTTTGTCTGGTGAATCTTCTCTGTCTTCCGATTTCGTACGCTGTTTTCAAGAAGACAATAAGGGGAATTTATGGATAGGAACAGAAACCGGACTAGATTGTCTGGACACAGGGACGGGCCAACTTTCACATTATGGAGAAAGGGTGGATTCATATGGATTGACTCATTCTTCAGTGTGGTGTATGCAAAAGGATGCCCAAGGAACTATCTGGGCTGGAACTTATTTTGGAGGTGTGAACTATTTTAATCCGGAATATGCGATATACCGTTTTTTCCGGAAAGGGGAGAAACCTTCTGAGGGGTTAAGCAGTCCGATTGTGGGAAACATGCTTGAGGACAAAAGGGGGCATATCTGGATTTGTACGGAAGGTGGTGGTCTGAATCGGTTTGATCCGGAAACAGGAACTTTTCAGTGGTTTACCCATCAGTCTGCCGCTAATAGTATCTCGCATAATAATGTAAAATCAATTTGGTATGATGAGGCAGAAGACTGTATCTGGTTGGGATTGCATTTGGGAGGAATCAATAAACTGGATATAAAAACCGGACGTTTCACTGTATATCGGAAAATAGAAGGAAATCAGGAAACTATTCCTTCGGATATCGTACGTGATATCATACCCTATAAAGATAGTCTGGTAGTAGCCACTCAGACTGGTGTCTGTCTGTTTTCGCGTACTACAGGAAAATGCCGTCAGTTGTTCCAGAATCATAAGGAGGGGAAATTGATTCGTATGGTAGCTGATTTAGAGTTTGACAAGAATGGAGTCTTATGGATGGCGGTAACAGGTGAAGGGGTTTTTTCCTATAATCTGGCTACGGATTTGTTAACGCATTATGGATATCGTAATGGAGAACCTGGTATCAGTAATAATAACGTGAACAGTATTTTCTGTGACAATGAAAATAAAATATGGTTTTCTACTTCGGGCAGCGGGTTGGATTGTCTGGATCAGAAAACAAATACTTTCCGAAACTATGATGTATCCAATAGCGGCTTTCCCGGAGATTGTATTTATAAAGTTTGTGAGGGAAATCATCACGAACTGTTGATGATTACGAATCAGGGATTTTCTTGTTTTGATTATCGGAAGGGAACTATACGTAACTATGTATCGGAAAATGGTTTCCCGTTATATTCCGTGAACGAGAATGCTTTGTTTCTGTCAAAGAAGAAAGAAGTCTTTTTGGGAGGCACTTCAGGGATGGTAATGTTTGCTCTTGATAGTTTGGACTATGGTTCAAAGCCCTATTCCATCATGTGGAGCCGTTTGGTGGTAAACGGTAAAGAGATAATGGTTAATGACGCTTCTGGTATTTTGAAACACGCTTTGAATCATACTTCACGAATTACTTTGCAGGCAGATCAGAATATGTTCAGTATTTATTTTGCCACTAATAACTATGTGCCTGAGAACAAGGAGCCGATGGAATATCTTTTGGAAGGTTTTTCTAAAGAGTGGACTAAAGTAAGAGAACAGCCTGTTATTACTTATACAAACTTAAATCCGGGAACATATACTTTGTGGGTACGCTCATCTAATCCTGAAAGTTTAAGTAAACCCATCAGCATGGAGATTGTGGTAAAGCCACCGTTTTATGCTTCGAATTGGGCATTCTTGCTTTATGTTTTGTTAGTAGGAGGAATTGTTTACTACCTGATGCGGATGTATCAGAGCCGTGTAAAACTACAGGCTTCGCTGACTTATGAACAGCGCCATTTACAGGATATTGAGCGTCTGAATCAGAATAAGCTACGTTTCTTTACCAGTATTTCCCATGAGTTTCGTACTCCTCTAACCCTTATCATCGGACAGCTGGAAAAATTGATGCAGACTTCTCAACTTTCTCCTTCTGTTTATTCGAATGTATTGCTGGCTTATAAGAGTGGGGTACAGTTAAAGGAGTTGATAGGTGAGTTGCTGGATTTCCGTAAGCAGGAACAGGGCAAAATGAAACTGAAGGTATGCCGGATGAATCTGGTAAACTTTTTGAATGAAACATACCTGCTTTTCCAGCCTTATGCTGAAAGCAAGCAGATACATCTGGAATTCCATAAGTCACAAGATGATATTGAGCTATGGTTCGACTGGAAACAGATGCGGAAGGTGATTAATAATCTCTTGTCGAATGCCGTGAAGCATGTACCCTCTCAAGGTAAAATTGTGATGGAGGTAGGAGTAAACGATGAAGAAGCCTGGTTCTCGGTAGAAGACAATGGTAGTGGCATTCAACCGGCAGATATCGATAAGATTTTTGACCGCTTTTATCAAAGTTCATTGGACACAGAAATTAATGTAGGAACTGGTATTGGACTGGCCTTGACCAAGGGTATTGTGGAACTTCATCATGGCAAAATTTCTGTGGAGAGTGCACAGGGAAAAGGAACTAAGTTTATTGTACGCATTCCGTTGGGTAAGGAACTTTATTCGGAAGATGAAATCATTGAAGAAGGAGAAAATGCGATGGTCAGTCAGTTAACTTTTGACGCACAGAAGAAAGAGCTGGATACAGAGTTGTCAAGTGAATTATTGCCGACGGAAGAAACGTTCGTAGGAGGGAAAGATGGTTTCCGGCCTCGTATTCTGATTGTAGAGGATAACGATTCTATTCGCCAAATGCTGGCAGATTTGTTTGGGGGAATGTATGAGGTGGTGACTGCTGTCGATGGGCAAGATGCACTGGAAAAGGTGGAAGAGGCTTCTCCGCATATTATCTTGAGTGATGTGTTGATGCCGCGTATGTCGGGCATTGAACTGGTAAAGCAGTTGAAAGGTAATCTGGATACCTGCCATATTCCGGTGGTATTGCTGACTGCCCGTACGGAAATAGAACAAAACCTGGAAGGACTGAAAATCGGGGCGGATGATTACATCACGAAACCTTTTGATTCCCGGCTGCTGGTGTTCCGCTGTAATAATCTGGTAAATAATCGTCGCAAGTTGCAGGAGTATTTCACCAAACAACCTACCGTGGAGACCCCAGTACTTGCCACGAATCCGTTGGATAAAGGATTCCTTGATGAAGTGATTGCAGTGTTCGAACAGCACCTGGACGATTCAGACTTTACCGTAGATATGTTGGCGCAGAAAATGCTGGTTTCGCGTACGAGAATGTATGCAAAAATCAAGGCTATTACCGGGCAAACTCCCAATGATTTTTTCATTACCTTGCGATTGAAAAAGGCGGCTTTCCTTTTGCGGAATAATCCAGAACTGAATGTGACCCAGATTTCCGATCAGACTGGCTTCAGTTCACCCCGTTATTTCAGTAAACTTTTCAAGAAAGCCTATCAGCTGACGCCGATGGCCTATCGTCAGGGAGATGAATGATACGCTTTTTACTAACCTAAATATAGAAAAATGAAACAAGACCTTTTAGTTTGTATCTCTGCACTTTCCGGGTTAGCCGGATTGGCCGGATGTGGTCAAGCGCAGAAGCAGGAAGTTCCTAACCTGAAGCGTCCGAATGTGATTTTTATTTATTCGGATGATTTGGGTATCGGTGATTTGAGTTGTTATGGAGCAACGAAGATTTCTACGCCGAATATTGACAAGCTGGCAGCTCAGGGAGTACAGTTTACCAATGCATATGCTACTTCGGCAACTAGTACCCCCTCACGTTACGGAATGCTGACCGGATGCTATCCGTGGAGAAAGGAAAATACGGGCATTGCTCCCGGTAATTCTGAACTGATTATTGATACTACCTGTGTTACACTGGCTGATGTATTCCATGAGGCAGGTTACCATACCGCTGCTGTCGGAAAGTGGCATCTGGGACTTGGACCTGTAGGTGGAACTAATTTTAACGGGCTCATTAAGCCGAATACCCAGAGCATAGGTTTTGATTATGAGTTCATCATTCCGGCTACGGTAGACCGTGTGCCTTGTGTATTTGTGGAGAACGGAAGAGTTGCCGGTCTGGATCCTTCCGACCCGATTACTGTCAGCTATGACCATAAGGTGGGCGATTGGCCTACAGGTGAAGAAAATCCAGAACTGGTGAAACTGAAACCCAGTCAGGGGCATAACAATACTATTATTAACGGAATTCCTCGTATCGGATGGATGACAGGAGGTAAGGCTGCCTTGTGGAATGATGAGGAAATTGCTGATGTTATCACTGAAAAAGCGAAAAACTTTATCTGTTCGTCTACCGACAAACCTTTCTTCTTGTACATGGGTACGCAGGATGTGCACGTGCCGCGCATTCCTCATCCGCGTTTTGCAGGAAAGAGCGGGCTTGGCACTCGTGGGGATGTAATCCTTCAGCTGGACTGGACTATCGGACAGATTATGAATACTCTTGATAGTCTGGGTATTGCCGATAATACTTTGTTTATTTTTACCAGTGATAACGGTCCGGTCATTGATGACGGTTATCAGGACCAGGCACGGGAAATGCTGAACGGACACACACCTATGGGTATCTACCGTGGAGGAAAATACAGTTTGTACGAGGCAGGAACCCGCGTACCGTTCATTGTACGCTGGCCGGCAGCTATCCAGCAGCCTTGCAAGCAGCAGGGATTGTTCTCGCAGATTGACGTATTTGCTTCATTGGCAGAAATCATGGAAATGCCGCTGGCTGAAGGTGTAGCTCCAGACAGCCATGCACGGTCACAAGCTTTGATAGGTAAGGATCAAGCAGATCGTGAATATGTGGTAGAACAAAATCTGGATAATACACTGGCCATTATTCAGGGTGAATGGAAATATTTCCAGCCCAGCGATAAGCCGGCACTGGAATTCTGGACCAAGACAGAACTGGGTAACTCTCCGAAACCTCAGTTATATAACATACGAAAAGACCCGGCAGAGAAAGAGGATGTAGCATCACAGAATCCGGAAAAGGTGAAAGAACTTGCTACTTTATTGGATAAAGTAATAGCTTCAGAATAAAGGATTTAAAATGGATTCAAAAACGTCCTTGCGTTTGTACCAGAACGCAAGGACGTTTTATTTTAAACGCAAGTACGTTTTGACTAAAAACTCTTTGGTGTTTTGTTTCAAACGTAAAGGCGTTTTTCTTGAAA
>NZ_DBEXBB010000212.1:0-3101 GCF_048170425.1 Phocaeicola sp. | reverse complement strand
GGAAAACAAAAAATCCCGATTTCGCTTGGAAATCAGGATTTTACTGTCTTTTGCTTTTCTTCAAAGTGGTGCCACCAGGAATCGAACCGGGGACACAAGGATTTTCAGTCCTTTGCTCTACCAACTGAGCTATGGCACCATCGTTTTGTGTTTGCAAAGATAGGCCAAAATCTTTAATCTCCAAAATAAACGGGATGAAAATGGTAAAAAATAATTTTTTATGAAAAAAACTTATTCTTTTTTTTGTTGGTATTGAAAATATATCTACCTTTGCGTCGCAAACGAAAGATAACGTTGCTATCGGAATGTAGCGCAGTTGGTAGCGCACTACGTTCGGGACGTAGGGGTCGGGCGTTCGAGTCGCCTCATTCCGACTGAAAAGCGGCAGATGATTTACATCATTTGCCGCTTTTTCATACTTCTCCTCGGTAATAAATAATTTAGCCATTATTTTGTGTGACATGAGATTATTTATATCTTTGCAAATGATTGGATGAAAAGGTGGAGGGGCGATTTAGCTCCTTTTTTTGTTCTTAATAGTTAATACATGATAGATAAAAACGTTGTAGCTCGGATTGTAGAGGAATGGCTGGAAGATAAAAGTTATTTTCTGGTTGATGTAAATGTGAGTCCGGATGACAAAATTGTAGTGGAAATAGATCATGCAGAAGGCGTATGGATAGACGACTGTGTGGAGTTGAGCCGTTACATTGAGTCAAAATTGAGTCGTGAAGAAGAAGATTATGAACTGGAAGTAGGCTCTGCGGGAATCGGTCAGCCATTTAAGGTACTGCAGCAGTATGTGGTACATGTAGGATGTGAAGTAGAAGTACTGGACAAGACAGGGAAGAAATGGACCGGTGTGCTGACAGATGCCAACGAGGAGAATTTTACGCTTACGGTAGAAGTAAAAATGAAGCCGGAAGGTGCTAAGCGTCCGAAACTGGTGGAACAGAATGTAACCTTTACGTATGATGAGATAAAATACACCAAATACTTAATTAGCTTTAAATAATTATGGCCAAAAAAGAAGAAACTGTCAGCTTGATTGACACATTCTCGGAATTTAAGGAATTGAAGAACATTGATCGCACCACGATGGTGAGCGTGTTGGAAGAGTCATTCCGCAGTGTGATTGCAAAAATGTTCGGTACAGATGAAAATTATGATGTGATTGTAAATCCAGATAAGGGAGATTTTGAAATCTGGCGTAACCGTGAAGTCGTGGCAGATGAGGAGCTGACTAATCCGAACCTGCAGATTGCATTGTCGGAAGCACGCAAGATTGATGCATCGTATGAAGTGGGAGAGGAAGTGACCGATGAGGTGATTTTTGAAAAATTCGGCCGCCGTGCAATTCTGAATCTTCGCCAGACACTGGCTTCAAAGATTCTGGAGTTGGAAAAAGACAGCTTGTATAATAAATACATTGATAAAGTAGGCACTGTAATCAGTGCGGAAGTGTATCAGATTTGGAAAAAAGAAATCCTGTTGCTGGACGATGAAGGTAATGAATTGCTGTTGCCTAAGACAGAACAGATTCCGAGTGACTTCTACCGGAAAGGAGAAACTGCTCGTGCCGTAGTAGCTCGTGTAGATAATAAGAACAACAATCCGAAGATTATTTTGAGCCGTACATCGCCAGTCTTCCTGCAGCGTTTGTTTGAACAGGAAGTTCCTGAAATTAATGACGGACTGATTACTATTAAGAAAATAGCCCGTATCCCGGGAGAACGTGCTAAGATTGCGGTAGAATCGTATGATGAACGTATTGATCCGGTGGGGGCATGTGTAGGTGTGAAAGGTTCTCGTATTCATGGTATCGTGCGTGAATTGCGTAATGAAAATATTGATGTGATTAACTATACATCTAACATTCAGTTGTTTATTCAGCGTGCTTTGAGCCCGGCAAAAGTTTCATCTATCATTATGCATGAGGATGAAAAGAGAGCTGAGGTGTATTTGAAGCCGGAAGAAGTGTCGTTGGCTATTGGTAAAGGCGGATTGAATATTAAACTGGCTAGTATGCTGACTGAATATACAATCGATGTTTACCGTGAACTGGGTGAAGATGCTGTGGCTGATGAGGATATCTATTTGGATGAATTCAAGGATGAAATTGACGAATGGGTTATCAATGCGATTAAAGCTATCGGAATTGATACAGCTAAAGGCGTATTGAATGCACCGCGTGAGATGCTCATCGAAAAAGCAGACTTGGAGGAAAATACGGTGGATGATATTCTGAGAATTTTAAAAGCAGAGTTTGAGGAATAATAGCGCTTGCTTGTAATGACAGATGAGGATGAAAGTTTCATTCTCGTCTGCTTGTTTATCTGTGACTGATATATTTTCCAGAACTCTAAAAATTGTGATGAATTATGACTATAAGATTGAATAAAGTAACAAGAGATTTGAATGTTGGAATAACCACGGTGGTAGACTTTTTGCAGAAAAAAGGATATACAGTCGAGGCGAACCCAAATACCAAAATTACTGAAGAACAGTATGCTGCGCTGGTAAAAGAGTTCAGCAAAGATAAGGATTTGAAAATAGAGTCTGAGAAAATTATTCAGGAACGGCAGAATAAGGAGCGTAATAAGGCTTCTGTTTCTATTGAGGATATTCATCCGGAATTAAAGAAACCGGAAGTAATAGAGACAGTGGTTCCAGAAGATGTGCGACCTAAATTCAAGCCTGTAGGTAAAATAGACTTGGATGGTCTGAAGAAAAAGAAAAAACCGGCTGTGGTTGAGCCTGCTGAAACGTCTGTGGCAGAGGAAGGGCCAGCTAAGCCAGAATCAGAGAATAAACAAACTGAGGTAGAAATAGCGGAGGTTAAAATTGAAGAAACTCCCATACAACAACCTCAGGCAGAAGAAAAAGAAGAACCGAAACAGCCGGAGATAAAGGCAGAAGAATTGAAACCAGAGCCGATGGAAGAAGAAAAAAAGCAACAATCTGTTCAGGAAAATAAAGGAGACGAAGTCTTCAAAATTCGTCCGACAGAATTTAAATCAAAGATTAATGTAGTAGGTCAGATTGATTTGGCCGCATTGAACCAGTCTACCCGCCCGAAGAAGAAATCGAAAGAGGAAAAA
>NZ_DBEXBB010000211.1:0-8330 GCF_048170425.1 Phocaeicola sp. | reverse complement strand
TTATTTTTTTCTTCAAATCTTTTTCAATAATGCTTTGAGGATTTTCAAGAACGGCTTTCAACGTGGCAGTACCTGTTTTGCGAAGGTTGATTTCTCCATATACGGTCTCTTTATGCATAGGCTTACGGATAGCCCAACTATCGCCTTGTCTTTGTGGACAACTTACTTTCTTTCCGTTTTCATAATGGACATAGTGATTAGTTGTTTTATTGATGACACGTAGATTTTGTTTGAAACTTACAATAATATTGTCTAAAATGGAATAGACATCCTGAGTAAATCTTTCCCAAGGTTTATCGATGAGCCATTGATAGTTTCCTGAGTCATCGGTCTTTATTTTTTTACATAATATCTGGCGTAAGTCATGGCGTGAGATCTTTGCATTTTTGCTGGCTGATTCATTGTTCAGGTAATTGACTATATTCCGGTTGGCACAAGCAATAATGATGGCATCCATGGCATGGTGACGATGGTCAATACGTTTTTTGTTGAATCCTTTTTGCAAGTCTAGTGGTATCGTAGGGATTATCTTATTGTGTGCATTGGTCGTCGTAAAGCGGTTACTTTTTGTAATCTCATTCAAGCGCAGGAAACGAGGCAAAATGATTTTATTCCATACGTCATTGATTCCCCAGTCTTTTTTTAATCGGTCTGTAATGTTCCCTGTACAGACAATGACATTTTTAGAGGTAGCTTCTGCTTCTCCTTCTTCACGTACAATATTAGATAATAATGATTTTATAAGCTTACTGATATAACGGCTATCGTTTAATTGACGTTCAATAAACTGGTCTGGAATGTCTTCCATCAATAGCTTTTGCATTTTAGTGCGGTTGTATGAATAATGTTCTTTCACAAATTGTTCATAGGCTTCAATTGTCTGTATTTTTACGTTCTGTCCGAATCCCAGTTCTACTATTCTTTCTTGATTGTTTTTGATAAATTCATAGCCTAGCATATTTCCTTTGAGTCTATTGACTTCTGCTTCACAAATAACTTTATTTGTGAAAGAGTCGTCAAAGTAGCGAGACTGTGGAATCACATGTTCAATTTCATATGCAGGGGTAAACAATTTTCCCAAAGGAATCATAGCTCCGGTATAAGGGGAACGGTATTTCTGTTCCAGCCAGCATTTATAGCGTAATATATCGGATGTAGACGGGCGTTTTTTTACATCAAATTCATTGAATTTCTTCAAAATATTAGCTATATCTTCTGGTATATCTTTACTCTCGTTTAGCACCTCTTCTTCGTATATGCGCAATAAATCTTGCTGACTAGGAGAGTGGGGACGTACGTTTTCGATTTCAAATGCTGGGTTTGCAAATTCAGTAAGAAGTGCCTTGATACGCAGATTAGTATTTTCGTTTTCTTGTATTTGCTGGGTGAGTTTTCTGCGTTTGTCGGCAGGATTCTTCATTTCACGTCCTAGTTCGACATGAATTTCATCAATATGTCCTATCTGTTTCCAAATGTCGCGTACAGTACGCAGGGTTTCCATTATGATTTGTTCCACAATAGGATTGTGTAAGGAGTGTTGCTTAAACGTATTCAGAAAAGCATCAATGTCTGAAGGTTTCTGCCATTTTGTGATGTCTTTTATTTCAGAGTGCCGGTTATATACGATATAGCATGCCAACCAGGTTGGAAGTCCTTGAAATGAGGAGAGGCTGTCTAAATGGATGGTTTTCTCTTTTATTCTGTTTGCTGTAATTTCGTCTATTTCTCTATTCAGAATTTGATGGATGCGGGTAAGGGTAGCATTGTCTATTGATTCAGGATGCCAGTACTTTCCCATTCTCATGAGAGGAAGCAATCTTTTGATGGCTTTGGCAGAATAAGATCCATAGTCTTTTGGGAAAGAAGGTATTTGTTGGAAGATGTTTGCAAAGTTATCTCCCAACTTGTTTTTATCGGCAAAATGTTGTAACGCTGTCTTGAGTTCGTTTTTATCTGAGATAGAATATAAGATATGCCATAGCTTTTCTTCTATTTCTGATGTTAAGGCTGATTTTTCTATTCCTGCTTTCTCCCAATAGGAAAGTATTTTAGAATGTGTTTCGTTGCAGGGATATGTTTTGTCTTCCACATAATTCCAGCGATAATTTGCCGCATTTTTCTTTAGCCCAAATGTCGGATATTTGAGAAATGCATCTTGTTTGATTTCTTTTTTTTGATTAAGCCAGTCGAATAAGTTGGCATAATCTTCTTCATTTTTCAGGAGTTCATTTGTTACATCTATGTCAGTCGCAAGTTTTCCGTTGAGAGTGCCTTCCTTTTGGTAGATTCGCAGATTGGATATAAATTGCCAAAGACGGAACTCTTGAAAAAGAGGGTGCGATTTGGCAATACATTTCAGCGGAGAAATGCATATTTCTCCTGTTTCTTTATTGATATATGTGTATTCTTCGTAAGGGCAATTGCTGAGAAGCGACTTTTTACTTTTAAGCGGACGCTGGTAGAATATAATATCCTCAATGAGTAATTGCGCCATGCTGTATTTAGCAATTGTATTACGATGTGCTTCATTATTGGAATATAGTTCTTCGATACAGGCTTGTAATAGATTGGAATCTCGTAATTCTGGATGGAACTTTTCTTGTGTTTTCAGTATTTGATAGAGTTCTTCTTTGTAATATTTGCGTTCAATGGTGCGAATCAACTTTCCCCGAATTTTTTGGTTCGGGGTTTTCAATAGCGTATCATAGATGTATGCACCAACTGTTTTTTGAGATGCGTCAAGGTCTTTTTGAGTTTTTGTTTTAATAAGCTCCCATTGTTCTTCCCATTCTTGTTCGGTAGGAATTTTGAAACGACGGCATAATTCTCCATTTTCATCGTATTTGTCATTCCCATTTTTATCGAGGTCTACGGTTACGATAATATCTTTCTTTTGGCCTTTCCAGTCGGGTATATCTTTTCTGAAGAATTTCCCTTTCTCTCCATTTTCAAGCGTTATGGTGAAAATTTTTAATCCTTTATAAACTTGTCCGGTATCAATAATTTCTGTTACAATCTGACTGTCAAAATATTGTCGTGTTTTAGACGATGGCTTTTCTATTTCTTCTTCGCGCAACTGATAGTATCCTCTTTTTTGATTGAAATTTAATAAAATCCAAGCTAATTCTTCTTTTTCAATTTTTTGTGTCAAAGCTTTTTTACGTAAATAAAACAAAGTCCAGTCGTATGGAACTTTTTTTACCTGACAGTTGTTTTGTAAAAAGTCATTGAGCATCTCTTGGAATGAATTCTGAAAGATAAAGCAAGGAAGTCCCTTCGTATTGGTTGTCCAGGCAAGTTTTGGCTCAGAATTAGCAATAAACTTTCCATACCTGTCTAATTGGCTGGCATAATGTGCTGGGAGGAATCCTGATAATTGTAAGATGCGATGCAGTCTTTCTCTTCTGAGCTTTTTGCGCTCATATAATCGGCGTGTTCCACGAAATTGAGTACGATTGGCTGTTTGTGATACTGTATTTCCTTTATTGAAATCTCCTAATTGAGCTGCATCCATGGGAATTATTCTGCTTCCTGCTGCATTTATGCTTGTCAGTTGTTCTTTTTGAGTCGTTTCGTCAAAACTTGAATTGATGACTGCCCATCCTATACTGTTTGTCCCTAAATCTAAGCCTAAAATATGTTTCATAGTTATGTTTTTTTCAGTTTTCTCAAAACTACTAACTTTTTGCGAGAAAAGCTTGTTTTTTGTGCCGTTTCTTTGTACATTTGTAAAACTAAAATGAAGCAAATCACAATAAGGATTATTCCGTTGTGAAAACATTTAGGCTCTTGCCCATCGTCCTTTATCGGTGGGCTTTTTTATTGTCTGGTGTTTTCTATAAATAAAATCCCCTCCGAAACTCATTCACAACAAAGAGTCCCGGAGGGGATAAATTTTAGCTATACCTTAAGCGGTACAGATTATTTGTATTCGTCCCAGCTCTTGATGGCGATGTCGTCAATGCTCATAGAGCAGAAGGCATTGATGAATGCGCTTGCCAGACGGGCATTAGTTACCAGAGGTATATTCAAATCGACAGCGGCACGACGGATTTTGTATCCGTTATCCAATTCGGTAGGAGTGAGGTCGCGAGGGATATTCACTACCATGTCAATTTCTTTTTTGTGTAACATTTCCAGCGCTTGTGGATGTCCTTCCTCGCTTGGCCAGTACACGCGGGTGTTTTCTACTCCGTTTTCGGCCAGGAATTTAGAAGAACCGCCGGTCGCGAAGATGTTATAACCTTTTTCTTTGAGGGCACGAGCCGCCTGGAGCAAATCTACTTTCTGTTTCAATGTACCGGTAGACATCAGGATGTTCTTTTCCGGAATGCGGTAGCCTACGGATAGCATGGATTTCAGTACGGCACATGATGTGTCGGCACCGATACAACCTACTTCACCTGTAGAAGCCATGTCTACACCCAGCACAGGGTCGGCTTTCTGCAAGCGGTTGAACGAGAACTGGCTGGCCTTGATTCCTACGTAGTCGAGGTCGAAGAGGTTCTTTTCGGGCTTTTCTACCGGCAGACCTAACATGACTTTTGTGGCCAGTTCGATGAAGTTAATCTTCAGTACCTTGCTGACGAACGGGAACGAACGGCTGGCACGCAGGTTACATTCGATTACCTTGATGTCGTTTTCACGAGCCAGGAACTGGATGTTGAACGGACCGGAGATGTTCAGCTCTTTCGCAATCTGACGAGAGATGCGCTTGATGCGGCGTACGGTTTCTACGTACAGTTTCTGCGGCGGGAACTGGATAGTTGCGTCACCTGAATGTACACCGGCAAACTCGATGTGTTCAGAAATTGCATAAGCCACGATTTCGCCGTTCTGTGCCACGGCATCCATTTCTACTTCCTTGGCGTGTTCGATGAACTGGCTGACTACCACCGGATGTTTCTTCGATACGTTGGCGGCCAGTTGCAGGAAGCGTTCCAACTCTTCCTGGTTGGAGCAGACGTTCATGGCGGCTCCGGAGAGTACGTACGACGGACGAACCAGTACCGGGAAGCCTACCTTCTGGATGAAAGCGTTGATGTCTTCCATAGAAGTCAGTGCGCTCCATTCAGGCTGGTCTACACCGATGCGGTCGAGCATGGCCGAGAACTTGTCGCGGTCTTCGGCGTTGTCGATGCTCTTGGCAGAAGTTCCCAGAATGTTTACCTTCTGTGCATCCAGCCGCAGGGCCAGGTTGTTCGGAATCTGGCCGCCGGTAGATACGATGACGCCGTGCGGGTTTTCCAGGTCGAGGATATCCATCACACGTTCGAAGGTCAGCTCGTCGAAGTACAGACGGTCGCACATGTCGTAGTCGGTCGATACGGTTTCAGGATTGTAGTTAATCATTACCGAGCGGTAGCCTTCCTTGCGGATGGTGTTCAGTGCCTGCACGCCGCACCAGTCGAACTCTACGGATGAACCGATGCGGTAAGCACCTGAACCCAGTACGACGATGCTCTTGTGGTCGCCCAGGTAATGCACGTCGTTGGCTACACCGCTGTAAGTCAGGTACAGGTAGTTGGTTTGTGCCGGATATTCGGCTGCCAGCGTGTCAATCTGCTTTACTACCGGTACGATACCTGCGTTCTTACGATGGTTGCGGACGGCCAGGCTGCCTTCTTCCATATCGCCTTCGTAGCCGATGGCTCGTGCCACCTGGAAGTCGGAGAATCCCTGGCGTTTTGCCTTGTAGAGCAGCTCGTCTGGAAGTTGTGAAAGCTGTGTATGGTTATTGCCCCACTCGTGGAGTTCCTTTGAAGTCTGCATGATGTTCATCAGCTTGTCGAGGAACCACTTGTCAATCTTGGTGAGGTCGTGAATCTGGTCTGTGGTGTAGCCTGCACGCATGGCTTTTGAGATGACGAAGATACGCTTGTCGGTCGGTTCGCGCAGAGCCTTGTCGATGTCTTCAATAACCAGTTCCTTGTTTTCTACGAAACCGTGCATGCCCTGACCAATCATGCGGAGACCTTTCTGGATGGCTTCTTCGAAGGTACGTCCGATGGCCATGACTTCGCCTACCGACTTCATGCTGGAGCCCAGCTCGCGGTCTACGCCGTGGAATTTACCCAAGTCCCAGCGAGGAATCTTACATACGCAGTAGTCCAGTGCCGGTTCAAAGAAGGCAGAAGTTGTTTTTGTTACCGAGTTCTTCAGGTCGAACAGTCCGTAACCCAGCCCCAATTTGGCAGCAACGAAAGCCAGAGGATAACCGGTGGCTTTAGAAGCCAGGGCAGAAGAACGGCTCAGACGGGCATTTACCTCGATTACGCGGTAGTCTTCCGATTCAGGGTCGAACGCATACTGCACGTTACATTCACCCACGATACCGATATGGCGGATGATGCGGATGGCCAGTTCGCGCAGCTTGTGGTATTCGCTGTTGGTCAGTGTCTGTGACGGAGCGATAACGATAGATTCACCGGTGTGGATACCCAGCGGGTCGAAGTTTTCCATGTTGCAGACCGTGATACAGTTGTCGAAACGGTCGCGCACTACTTCGTATTCCACTTCCTTCCAGCCTTTCAGACTCTTTTCCACCAGCACCTGCGGAGAGAAAGAGAAGGCTTTTTCGGCCAGCACGTTCAGTTCTTCTTCGTTGTCGCAGAAACCTGAACCCAGACCTCCCAGGGCGTAGGCTGCACGGATGATGACCGGATAGCCCAGTTCCTTCGCCGCACGACGGGCGTCTTCAATGTTTTCTACCGCCTCACTCTTGATGGTCTTTACGTTGATTTCGTCCAGCTTCTGTACGAAGAGCTCACGGTCTTCCGTATCCATGATGGCCTGTACCGGAGTACCCAGTACGCGAGTATTGTATTTCTCGAACACGCCGGCCTTGTAGAGAGCCACACCGCAGTTCAAGGCAGTCTGACCGCCGAATGACAGCAGCACGCCGTCGGGACGTTCCTTGTCGATGACCTTTTCTACGAAATACGGAGTGACGGGCAGGAAGTAGATTTTGTCTGCCACACCTTCCGAAGTCTGCACGGTGGCGATGTTCGGGTTAATCAGGATGGTTTCGATACCTTCTTCCTTCAGTGCTTTCAGGGCCTGCGAGCCGGAGTAGTCAAATTCACCTGCTTCACCGATTTTCAGGGCTCCTGAACCTAACAGCAATACTTTCTTTATGTTTTCTTTCATTGTCTTCTTTGTTTTTTAGTGGATTACAGCAACTTTACAAACTCATCGAACAGGAATTCCGTGTCGGTAGGACCGCTGGCAGCTTCGGGATGGAACTGAGCGGAGAACCAAGGGTTCTTCTTGTGGCGGATACCTTCGTTCGAACCGTCGTTCATGTTGATGAAGAGCGGTTCCCAGTCGGCTCCCAGTGTGTTGTTGTCTACGGCATAACCGTGGTTCTGCGAGGTGATGAAACACTTTTCCGTGCCTACCATGCGTACCGGCTGGTTGTGGCTGCGGTGACCGTATTTCAGTTTGTAGATTTTGGCACCTCCTGCCTTTGAAAGCAGCTGGTTGCCCATACAGATACCGAAGATAGGAAGTTTTTCGTTCTGCATGGCCTTGCGGATGTGCTGCACGGCTGCATCGCAGGTGTCGGGGTCGCCCGGACCGTTGGAGATGAACAGACCGTCGAACTGCAGGGAGTTGAAGTCGTAGTTCCAAGGCACGCGGATGATTTCCACGTCACGCTTGAGCAGGCAACGGATAATGTTTGATTTCACGCCGCAGTCTACCAGCACTACTTTTTTCTTGCCTTCGCCTTCGTTGTAGCGAATCACTTCCTTGCAAGAAACCTTGTCTACGTAGTTTACACCAGCATAGGTGGCTTCGGGAATGTTGTCCGGTTCATCGTCGAACACGATTTTTCCCATCATCACTCCATGCTCGCGCAATACCTTTGTCAGTTCGCGTGTGTCGATGCCTGTGATGCCCGGAACCTGTTCGCGTTTCAGCCAGTCGCCCAGACTTTCCACTGCGTTCCAGTGTGAATATTTTTCACTGTAATCGCTTACGATAATCGCTTCGGCATGGATTTTTTCACTCTCCATGAAAGTAGGCAGTCCGTTTGCTTCGAACGTGAAGGGAGGTACCCCATAGTTCCCTACCAGCGGATAAGTCAGTGTCATCAACTGGCCGGCATACGAAGGGTCGGTCAAGCTTTCGGGGTATCCGGTCATTGCCGTGTTGAATACTACTTCACCGGCTACCGGTTTCTCATAGCCAAACGACTTGCCATGAAAGCGGCTCCCGTCGTCGAGGATCAATGTTACATTTCTCATTACCTTTGTTACTAATAATCTTTATATCGTGTATCTTTTACTTTCGTATATACGAAAAAACGCCCGGACTTGCCGAAAAAA
>NZ_DBEXBB010000210.1:0-7619 GCF_048170425.1 Phocaeicola sp. | reverse complement strand
ATGGGAGTACTGACACGGCCTGCTTGTACGGATTTTCTTACAGAAAATGACCCTAATCATATTGTGGCAGAAAACTTCTTCTCAACAGAAAATGACGTGGAACGTGCCGTAAATGGGGCCTATATGGCGTTGCGGTCTGGTTCTTGTATGGGCGAAGGAAGTACTGCTTATACGGAAGAACGTTCGGATAATGCAGGACGATGGGATAATCAGTCTGCTGCAGGAGAACCTTTCCAGTTCACGGATTTCTCTTTGTTGCCGAGTAATACCTACCTGAAGTCTCACTGGAATGCTATGTTTACGACTATCAACAATGCCAATTTTGCCATTAAAGGGGCAGAAAGCATTTCATTCGATGAAGAGGCCCAGAAGAATGAGTATTTGGCAGAGGCAAAGTTTGTACGTGCATTGGCTTATTTTGATGTGGTACGTAAATGGGGGGATGCTCCTTTAGTTACTCAATACCTGTCTACTCCAGATGAAATTACAGCCAATACACATCGTGTGGATAAATCGCAGGTGTATGCCTTGATTGTAGAAGATTTGAAATTTGGTCTGGATAAGAATGCGCTGCCTAATTATACCGAAGCAGAAAGAGGACGAGCTAATAAAGCGGCTGTAGCCGGATTGTTAGGAAAAGTATATCTTACTATGGCTCATGTGCTGGAAGACGGTAAGCGTAATGAGTATTTGGACAAAGCTAAAACTTATCTTGAACAGTGCTACGAAATGAGAAATTTTGGTGAATTAAGTGAAATATCTTTTGATCCAGAGGCTTCAAATGGTGTATTCAATGTGAATAATAAGACTGCTTGTCCTGAGATTCTTTTTCAGATTGTGTATAAGCAAGGAGATAAGGATTATCACTCAAGCATTGCCAAAAATACTCAGCCGGGGGGAGAAACAACTAACTCTTTTTATGCAACACAAGGGGTACCTATGCTGAAAGTGACACCTGATTTGGTAAAGGAATTTGAGACGAGTGATAACGGTTATGGTTGGACAGACGCACGTTATGCTTATTCTGTAGGGCATTCAGATAGCCAGAATTGCTATTATGTAACGAAATATCGTGATAAAAGTGATGCAGCTGGTACTTTAGGTTATGGAGGAAACGACTGGATTGTACTGCGTTATGCTGACGTAATCTTGATGTTGGCAGAAGTTTATGAAGAGCTGGATGATACAGATGTTGCTATTTCATATTTGAATAAGGTGCGTGCCCGTGCGGGCGTTCCTGATTATGAAGTGGTAAAGAATGATCCGGTTTACAGTCATAAGTTCCCGACATTGAAATTAGCTATTCTTCATGAACGTCGTGTCGAGCTGGCATTTGAAAATCAGCGCTGGTATGATTTGTTGCGTTTCTTTACTCCTTCTGAACTTGTAGAGTATATGCATGCGAAAAATCAGGATGACTATAACGAATCAAATTTGCAGAACTTTACGGAAACAGATATTTATTATCCGATTCCTTATGATGAATGGTTGCTGAATCCGGAAGGAATGTATCAGAACGAAGGATATTAATCACTAAATAGAATTTTAAGATGAAGAGAATTACTTGTATGATTTTTCTTCTCTGCACAGTCTTTGTACTCTCTGCTCAGGAGAGTGCAAAGACTCTTGTGGTAGATTTGAAGAGTCATGAGACGAAGAAAGTATTGGTAGTAGCTCATCGTGGCGACTGGAGAAATGCACCTGAAAACTCATTACAGGCCTTTCAAAATTGTATGGCGATGGGAGTTGACATGATTGAGATTGATTTGAAGATGACAAAAGACAATCAGCTGGTAATTATGCACGACAATACTATAGACCGTACGACCGACGGAAAGGGGAAAGTTTCGGATTATACGTTAGTCGAATTACAAAAGTTTCGTCTGAAAAATGGACTGGGAAGAGTTACTTTCCATTCAATTCCGACTTTGGAGGAGGTATTGGAACTGACAAAAGGAAAAATTCTGATAAACATAGATAAGGGCTATGATTATTTTCAAGAGGTGTATAAGTTATTGGTAAAAACACAGACTATAGACCAGGTGGTGATAAAATCCAGATATGCTTATGAAAAAGTCAAGGCTGAAAATGGGGATGTACTTGACAAAGTTATCTATATGCCGATTGTAGACTTAAACAATCCTGATTCAGAGGCGTTTATAGAGGGGTATAGACAGATGAAACCTGTGGCAATGGAATGCTGCTTTTCAGAAGTAACTCCGGAAGTTTTACGTTTACTTCAAAAGGTGAAAGATAATGGTTCTAAGATTTGGCTGAACGGATTGTGGCCTTCATTGAATGGTGGGCATGATGATGACCGTGCTGTGGAATTGAATCAGAAAGATGAAAGCTGGGGATGGTTGTTAGAAAAAGGAGCTTCATTAATTCAGACAGACCGTCCTGTGCAGTTACTGCAATATTTAAAAGAGGAGGGCAGACGATGAAAAAGATAGGTATATGCTGTTTGGGTTTACTGTTTTCCCTATGCTCGTATGCACAGGTTCAGAGAGAATACCATTTAATTTCTGCAGAGAAGATAGAGAATAAAGCATATTATTTTACAGCTCTGTTGCGTGAATTTGGTGAAGTAGATTCTATGATTTGTCATGACCCTGTTTTGAAAAAAATGGGGCTGAAGAAATTAGAGCGTTTGCATGAAGCAAAGACTTCGCAGGAACGGGTGGAAGCGATGAAATTCTCTGCAGAAGAGATTACAGAAGCTGGAAAAGCATTGGCAAGTCTTTATAAGCCGGGAAATCCGATTGATCGGTTGTTGACAAGGCATATAATCCCTTCCGGTTGCTATCAGCAGTATAAAGAGAATGGGGCAGAGTTCTTGAAAAAAATCTGGGAGCAAGATGCAGAAGGAATGAACTATGCGATAGAGGTGTATGCAGCAGCCCGGAAACCTCATTATCCTCAAATCGATTCTATTGGCTTTTACATACATAGCCGCCGGTTTATAGAGGAAATTCTTCCTACTTGTCAGCAAAATATTGCATTTGGGGTAAAAACACATCCTGTTTTTTATTCTGTACCTATGGCTGCCGTTAAGGCTTTGCTTGATGTGAACGACCGCCGTCAGTCGATTGATTATGAGCCTCTGTGTTCGACAGAAAACAGAATGGCATATACTCAGGTTAGCCAAACAGAATGGAACAATTATCCTTATACAGCCATTTTAGTGTTAGGCGCAGGACCCGAGGAACCCAATGTATCTATTAGCCCGGAAGGGAAGCTTCGTTCTGCCTATGCAGCCATGATGTATCGTCAGCATCAGGCACCATTTATTATTGTATCGGGAGGAAGGGTACATCCATATCATACTCCTTACAATGAGGCTTTTGAAATGAAAAAGTATTTGATGGACGTTTGGCAGATTCCGGAGAGTGCCATTATTATAGAGCCTCATGCGCGACATACTACCACGAACTTTCGTAATGCAGCACGTATTATGTTCCGTAACGGTTTTCCTGTAGAAAAGGCCGCAGTGGTAACGTCTTCTTTTTCTCATTTAAATTTTGTGGAAGGAATGGATTCACGTTGTCTTCGTGAATTAGGTTATGTACCTTATCGTTTAGGGAAAAGGCTGAATGAGCGTATGATGGAATTTTTCCCGTTGCAGGAGTCATTAATTATTCAGCCCACAGAACCCATTGACCCTTGAGTAGGAATTATAACTTGAAACAAGAATTAGTCTTATGAGGATAAAAGCATTTTTGTTTTTTCTATGGTGCCTGTTTCCCCTTTTGTTATCTGCGACGCCTCATAACATTGCCTCTCTGGCAAAGGTCTCTTGCTCTTCAGCTGCAGGGAAGGAGGTGGATGCAACACGTGTGTCAGACGGGCTTATACGTATACTGAATACAGGAGAATGGCGTTCAGGTAGCCGCCTGGATATGAGGGGCAGGGTTCGTCCCTTCCCCTGGGTACAATTGGATTGGGATTACCCAGTAAACATCAGCCGGATTATTTTATATGATTGTCCGGATATAAGCAGCCATACGGCGGCAGGTACTCTTTCATTCAGTGACGGAACTTCGATTGATGTAAATTTAATTGCTAATGATGGTGCACCTAAAGTGGTTGATTTTGACTCTAAAAGAGTCAGTTGGATACGTTTCCAGGTAACTGATGGTGAAGGGGAGAATCTTGGTCTGTCCGAGATAGAAGTCTTGCCTTCTCCTGAATCTTATTCAGACTACATCTCTTGGGTAAATCCTTATGTGGAAACAGCCAAGGGACGTTATTTCTTTTTTGTGACCGGAAGTCTTCCTTTTGGAATGATGAGCTCTGCTCCTCTGACACGTAATATAAATCAAGGCGGTGGGGGATACAGTTATAACTCTACCCGGGTTTTAGGTTTTCCTCAGATTCATGACTGGGTTATATCTGGTTTGAATCTGATGCCGATAACAGGTCAGATTGATACCCGTAAAGGTGAAAGTGGGTGGAGCTCTTCTTTTTCGCATGATGGAGAAATTGTGCAGCCTGGCTACCATCGGTTATTTTTGGATAGATATGGAATATGGGTAGAACAGACAATCACTGAACGTGTGGGATTTTATCGGCTGACGTATGCACAAGAGTCACTGGCGAAAGTCTTGCTGGGACTTGGCGGACATATATCTACTTCTACGATGGTGGGTGCACACGCTTCGCGCGTAAATGAAACGGAAATCGCGGGATATTTTGACACCACAGGAAGAGTATGGGGAGGAGTCGATAAGGCGCGGGTTTATTTTGTAGTCCGTTTTGAACGTCCTTTTCGTACATTAAACAGTTGGACTGGAAATGAAAGACAATGTGATATTACTCAGATGAACGGCTCTACAGAGGTGTATACCATACCAGGGTCTTCTTTTAAGCAGTCACCAACTTCTGGAGTAGAAGCTGATTTTGGGGTGTTGAAGCCTGGTGAACAGCTTTTGGTGAAAACGGCCTTTTCGTATGTAAGCATAGAAAATGCAAGAGAGAATATGGACCAGGAATGTCCTCATTGGGATTTTGAGCAAGTGAGGACTGAAGCATTATCTGTCTGGAATGAGTGGTTGGGTAAAATTGATGTAAAAGGTGGAACTAACCAGCAAAAGATGAAATTTTATACGGATTTATGGCATGTGCTGCTGGGAAGGCATAAAATTGATGATATAGATGGCTCTTATCCGGATTATTTGAAGGGAGGGACAAGAGTTGGAAAAGCTACCCGTATTCACACACTTTCTCCAGATTATAAGTCACGGATGTTGCCAAAAGGAAAGGATGGAAAAGTGATTCATCACATGTATAATTCGGATGCATTGTGGCTGACTCAATGGAATTTGAATACATTATGGGGATTAGCCTATCCTTCTGTGTTGGATGAGTTTTCTGCTTCATTTCTTGAATATGACAGGAATGGAGGGTTGTTGCCTCGTGGCCCGTCTGTAGGTGCATATACGTATATAATGACAGGTTGTCCGGCTACTTCGATGATTACAAGTGCATATCAACGTGGTATTTATCGTAAGTGGAATCCGGAGAAAGCTTTTCAGGCGATGAAAAGGAATCATGAAAAAGGAGGAATGCTGGCTTTCGATATGGACTGGGAGCTGGATTTTTATGTAAAACATGGATATTGCCCGGATGATGCCGGTCTGACCATACAGTGGGCTTTTGAGGACTGGAGTTTAGGGCAGATGGCTCTAAAAATGAAGAAACAGAGGGAGGCTAAGTATTTTCAGAAACGTTCTATGGGTTGGAAAGCTTCCTTTCATCCGGAGTTAAAATTAATGATACCGCGAAGTGAAAATGGTGATTGGCTGCATACAGACCCTCTGTCGGAAAAGGGGTTTGTTCAAGCTAATGCATGGCAGGCTACTTTTGGTTTGTCGCACGATATTCAGGGTTTAGCCCGTATGATGGGAGGACAAGATAGTCTGGCGGTCAGATTGGATGAGGCTTTTCGAAAGTCGGTAGCAGATGATTTTCTGTTCAGCTATATAAGTTATGCCAATCAGCCGGGTTGTTCAAGTGCACATGTGTTTTCGCATGTAGGGTATCCTTGGCTCACTCAGTATTGGGTACGTCAGGTTGGGAAACAGACGTATGGAGCTATCACTCCGGAAAAGGGGTATACTGGGAATGATGAAGACCAGGGACAGATGGCCGGGGTTAGTGCTTTGATGGCAGTCGGATTATTTAGTCTGGACGGAGGTTCTTCTTCGCATCCATGTTATGACATCACAAGTCCGGTGTTTGATGAGATTACGATAAAGCTGGATTCTGATTATTATGCTGGAAAAGAGTTTAAAATTGTGACTCATCATAATTCTGAGGTAAACTGTTATATACAAAAAGCTACGTTGAACGGGAAAGCTTATAATTTCTATCAGTTGCTCCATTCTGATTTTGTACATGGGGGAATATTAGAATTGTGGATGGGGGCTGCTCCTAATAAAAATTGGGGAAAATTTATGTCGGAAAAGTAGTTTGGTAATGATATGAAAATAGATATGAAAAGAACTTTTTTCTTATTGGTTTTAGTGAGTCAGTTTCTTTTTGGATATGCTCAATATTATAAGGAAACAGGGCGTTTTGCTTGTAAGATGGCCAAGCAAGCTGTAGTCGTTGACGAGGGATATATGTATGCTGTGTCAAATAAAACGATAATAAAATATACATTGTCCGGCGACTCAATTACGGAATGGAAAGAAACGGAACGGAACCAGAAAGTATTATACACATGAATAGTGGGTGTATCATTGGAGATTTGTTATATTGTGTAAATTCAAATTATCCACAATTGCCGATGACCAGTTCTATAGAGATTTTTGATAAGAATACTCTGAAACATATTAATCACATCAGTCTGGGTATTCGGTATGGTTCATGTACTTGGGCTGTAAAGAAAGGAAATAAATGGTATGCTTTTTTTGCTCATTATGCGAATTATGCACAGCAGCCGGGGAGAGATGTTTCATGGTCACATTTAGTGGAGTTTGATGAAGAATGGAGAGAGTTACAGGCCTGGGTACTTCCTGAAAACTTGATAAAGAAGTTGAGTCCTTGTAGTCTTTCGGGAGGTTTGTTTGTAGATGATTTACTGTTTTGCACTGGGCATGATGCGGCTGAGTGCTATGTGTTGGCATTGCCCCAGAGGGGAAGTACTCTCAAATGGTTGAGAACTTATCCGGTTCCTTTTCCAGGACAAGCAATATCTATGGATGAGCAAGGTAATTTGTGGGGAATTGACAGGGCTAATGATATGATTATAAAAGCTACTTTTATGACAGAATAAATAGGAAGTGAACTCGTGACATGATAACGATTCCTTGTTTTTCCTTGTGTAAGGAGAAACAAGGAATTGCTGTTTTCATCAGTTTTCTAAGAAAAGACTGAAATGTCTTTATGTAAATCTCTGTTTATTGAAGAGATTTTTATGTTTTTCGTGAGGGATACATAGGTTTCTCAATGCGAAACCGTATGTTTCTGGTTCGGAAAACGTAGGTTCTTCTGTGGGGAACCGTAGAAAATGTAAAGGGATTCTTTAAAAAAGGCAGGAATGCTCTATGTCTCATCGTCGTAAGCATGTTTCGTTTATTCCCGATTCTTATTAATAGATATTTTTAAGACTTAAA
>NZ_DBEXBB010000209.1:0-21531 GCF_048170425.1 Phocaeicola sp. | reverse complement strand
CTAATTGCTGCAATCATCATATTAGCAGTTATCGTAGCTGCCGTATCTTTCCTGGCTATAAACGAGGCCCGCAAGAATAAAGAAATGAGCCAGCTTTTTGCGGTAGAAAAACAGGAAATGGAAAACGAGTACAGCACGTTTGCCACCCAATACGATGAGTTGCAGGTTCAAATAAATAATGACTCTTTGCGCGAGAAACTGGAAAGTGAGAAATTAAAAACACAGCGCTTATTGGAAGAACTACGCCAAGTAAAAACCAGTGATGCTGCCGAAATCATGCGACTGAAAAAGGAACTGAAAACCGTACGCGCCGTATTGCGAAGCTATGTGATGCAGATAGACTCCCTGAACAAGATTAATGCCGCTTTAATGCAGGAAAATCAGGAAGTAAAAAACAAATATACTGCCGCAACCGCACAGATTTCCAACTTGTCGCAAGAGACAAAGAATCTAAACGAAAAAGTAACACTAGCCGCACAGCTGGATGCTACAAACATTCAGGTACAGACTCTGAACAAGAGAGGCCGTGAAACGGACCGTGTAAAAAACATCAAGAAAATTGCGATTTCTTTTACCATCGTCAAAAATATTACCGCACAAACAGGAAACAAGACGCTCTATTTACGTATAGCGAAACCTGACAATGAGGTACTAACCAAAAACCCGGGCGACCAGTTTAAGTTTGAAGACCGGAATATTACCTATTCTATCAAGAAATACATTGAATACACCGGAGAAGAACAGACCGTCACCGTATATTGGGATGTAGAAGAATTCCTGGAGGCCGGTACATACCATATATATATATTTGCAGACGGCAATATGATTGGTCAGGGTTCATTCCGTATGAAATAACTTTCTGAACACATGAAAAAGCACATCAGTCACTTAATATACGGCTGGCTTGCACTTATGGGCCTGCTATCTTCCTGCGGAGAAGACCGCTCGGGAGAATACTATGCCTTAATTGCTACAAAAACATGGATTTACGAGGTAATGCAAGAAAACTATCTTTTTTATGAAGATATTCCGGCAGAAGAAAAGCTGGACTTTTTCAAGAAACCGGCTGAATTTCTAACTTCTGCCGCATCTTCCAAAGACCAGAAAAACGGATATGTGTTTTCGCATGTAGACTCTGTACTAACTACTTCGCGTGCTACCAGCACTTATCCCTGCTTCGGATTTGAAGCAGCTTTGGTGCGCACAGAAAGTAGAACCAATGCCTTGAGAGTGTTATATACCCAACCCAGTTCACCAGCAGCAGAAGCCGGTCTGAAACGTGGAGACTGGATCATCGCTGTAGACAACAAAAAAATATCCACAAACGATTATTCGACTTACATTACCCGGCCGACAAAGGCTTACAGTTTTACATTAGGAAAATACAATCCTTATCCAGACGAGGTAAACGATCCGGAATTTAACTATGTAGAGTTCGATACGCTCGGAGTAATACAGATGCCAGAGCCTCGCTACGTAGAAGAACAGGATGTACTCAAGTATGACATCATATCTTCCAACTCACGAAAAGCTTTCTATCTGCTGTATAATGAATTTGATGAAAACACAGACGTACTGAAAGAGATTCTTTCGCAGATAAGCGGGCAACAATTTGACGATATTATCCTGGATTTACGCTACAATCCAGGAGGATATGTAAACACCGCACACAAACTATGTTCGGCATTAGCACCCGCTACGGCTATAGGCCAGCCATTCTTGCATATGATTTATAATGACAAAATCAATAAAACAGAGACACTGAACTTTGAGTCTAGCTCATTGACTGGAGGAACAAGCCTCTCCTATCAGAACCTGTATGTCCTCACTTCCGAGAATACGGCTTCTGCTTCAGAAATCGTCATCAACTGCCTGAAGCCCTACATGGAGGGACATTTGTATCAGGTAGGAACAGCCACTTACGGAAAGAATGTAGCTCAGCAACTGTTTACAAACCCAGAAGCTCCTGGCATTGAATTATGGCTCACAACCACCTATCTAAGTAATTCACAAGGCTATTATGACTACTTCAAGAATGGATTACTTCCTGACTTTGAAATTGAAGAGAATTACGGAGGTGAGCTAGGAGATTTCGGTACAGCAGAAGACCTGCTTATGCAACCCGTTTTATATAAAATGGCTAATGGAAGTTTTCCTGTAGTTACTAATCCGGATGAATCAGAGAATGCTACCACATCAGGTCGTAGCCTGACTTCCAAGCAAATACAACTGCTGATTAATCCCATTGCCCAAAAACCTCACTATAATCGGATAAGAAAGTAAAAGTAACCGATAAGACACACGCTAAGTAAAAATTAAATTTATTACTGATTCTTTTCAACAAAACACTTTGACTATTTGTTCTAATGTCATACATTTGCAATGTTGCATAAGCAACCAAATAAAAAGTCAGCATCAGTAATGAAAAGATTTACAAGTTTACTCTTACTGCTTGGCACAACTCTCAGCAGTCATGCCCAACAAGTATTTACTCTGGACAGTTGCCGGGCGCTCGCTTTGGCCAACAACAAAGAGTTGCGAATCTCACAAGAAAAAGTAAATGCCGCCCATTATGAGAAGAAGGCCGCATTCACTAATTATCTCCCCCAAATTGATCTCACGGGGGGATATATGCGTACGCAAAAGGAAATATCCCTGCTCAGTGACGCACAGAAGCAAAACATCGGAAACATGGGTACCAACTTAGGAAACCAAATGCAACAAGGTATGCAGTCTGCTGAATTCCAGGCTGCCATGCAACAACTTGCAGCGGCTAATCCCGGACTAGCTGCCGGCTTACAGGGATTACTACCTGGTGCCATAGCCGGATTAACGGATGGCCTGAACGCCGTAGGACAAGGTCTGGTGGATGCATTCCGTACAGATACCCGAAACATGACGGTGGGAGCCGCAACCCTCACCCAGCCTCTCTTTATGGGCGGAAAAATCATCGCCTACAACAAGATTACCAAATATGCAGAGCGCCTGGCTGAATCACAGCACGCCACAGGCATGCAGGACCTTATCCTACAGACAGACCAGATTTACTGGCAAATCATCTCACTCGTCAATAAGAAAAAACTGGCAGAGAATTTTTTAGAGCTGGTACAGAAACTGGATTCGGACGTAGACAAGATGATAAAAGAAGGAGTGGCTACCAAAGCCGACGGATTAAGCGTTAAAGTAAAGGTAAACGAAGCCGAGATGATGCTTACTCAGGTAGACAATGGCTTGAACCTCTCAAAAATGCTTTTGTGCCAGCTCTGTGGACTTCCATTAGAAACTGATTTCCAACTGGCCGATGAAAGCATGAAAGACTTACCCCTTCCCAACACCTATACGGAGGCGAACGTCAGTACAGCCCTCAGCAATCGTGAAGAACTGAAGAGTCTGGAATTAGCAGCGGAAATCTATCGCCAGAAAGTAAACGTAGTCCGCGCGGACTTCCTTCCTTCTGTGGCATTGACCGCCAATTATCTGGTGACCAACCCATCGCTCGTCAACGGATTTGAAAATAAATTCCGTGGCATGTGGGCTGCCGGAGTAGTGGTAAAAATCCCTGTATTCCACTGGGGAGAAGGTATTTACAAGGTTAAAGCAGCAAAAGCTGAAGCCAATATTGCCCGCTATAAACTGGAAGATACCAAAGAAAAGGTAGAACTCCAAGTAACACAGAATTCATACAAAGTAAACGAATCGACAAAAAAACTGGCTCTGGCAGAAAAGAACATGGAAAAAGCGGAAGAAAACCTGCGCTATGCTAACCTGGGATTTAAGGAAGGAGTCATCCCAACCAGCAACGTATTGGAAGCACAAACTGCCTGGTTCTCGGCACAAGCCGGGAAAATAGACGCACAGATAGACGTCAAAATGAGTGAACTTTATTTGAACAAATCAATGGGAATTTTAAAATAATACAGACATATGGAAAAGACTCAACGCAACAATATCATGCTGGCTTTCTTTACATTGTTAGCCGTAATCGTTATCGTCAGCATCATCGGATTCTTTACGTTAGGAAAAGGTCCTGAAATCATACAAGGACAGGCTGAAGCTACAGAGTACAGGGTATCGAGCAAAGTACCGGGACGTATCCTGAAATTCTTTGTCAGCGAAGGAGATAAAGTGAAAGCTGGTGATACACTGGCTATCCTGGAGGCTCCGGACGTGATGGCTAAATTGTCACAGGCGCAAGCTGCCGAACAAGCTGCACAGGCACTGAATGAAAAGGCCTTGAGAGGTACAAGAAGTGAACAACTGCAGGCTGCATACGAAATGTGGCAGAAAGCTAAAGCGGGACTGGAGATTGCCGAAAAATCATACAACCGTGTGAACCGCTTATACGAAGAAGGGGTGATGACCGCACAGAAAAGAGATGAAGCAAAAGCGCAATACGATGCCATGAAGGCGACCGAACGTGCCGCCAATGCACAATACACAATGGCCAAGAATGGAGCACAGCGTGAGGATAAAGCCATGGCTGCCGCACAAGTAGAACGTGCCAAAGGAGCTGTAGCTGAGGTATCTTCTTACGTATCAGAAACTTATTTAGTAGCTGCAGCCGATGGGGAAGTTGCTGAAATCTTCCCCAAAGTAGGTGAGTTGGTAGGTACGGGAGCTCCCATCATGAACGTAGCCCAACTGGATGACATGTGGGTGACATTTAACGTACGTGAGGATTTCCTGAAAGATTTCACTGTAGGCAACAAGATAAAAGCATATGTTCCTGCACTGGAAAAAGAAGCAGAATTTCAGGTAACTGTCATGAAAGACTTGGGTACCTATGCTGCATGGAAAGCAACCAAGACGACCGGACAATTTGATCTGAAAACTTTTGAAGTTAAGGCCAAACCCGTACAACCTGTGGAAAACTTACGCCCAGGTATGTCTGCCATTATTGAAAAATAAATACACATGTCGACAACCACCTATCAATGTTACCTGAAAGTAATGCGAAGAGAAATTCGCCGCATTGCTACCAAGCCGATGTACCTGTTCTGCATGGTCATCGCCCCATTGTTCTGTTTCCTGTTTTTCACCACACTGATGAAAAGCGGACTGCCGACCAATCTGCCTGCAGGGGTGGTAGACCTCGACAACACCGCCACAACACGCAACATCATCCGAAACCTGGATGCATTTCAGCAAACACAGATTGTGGCTCATTACGCAAACGTAACAGAAGCAAGGCAGGCCGTACAGCGCGGAGAGATTTATTCGTTCTATTACATCCCAAAAGGAACGACCGAAGAAGCCCTTGCCAGCAGACAGCCGAAAGTGTCCTTCTATGTCAACTATTCTTACCTGATTGCAGGTTCCTTGCTTTACAAGGACCAGAGAACCATGTCGGAATTAGCCTCCGCAGCAGTGGGACAAGCAACCCTATTAGCCAAAGGAGCTACCGAAGATCAGGCACTTGCCTTCCTGCAACCTGTAGTCATTTCTACCCATGCACTGAACAATCCCTGGCTGAACTACTCAGTGTACCTATGTAATACCTTGTTTCCGGGTATCCTGATGCTGCTCATTTTCCTGACTACCGTATATACTATCGGAACAGAATTAAAGGAAAAAACTTCAAAGGAACTAATGCAACTGGCAGATAACTCCATTGTGACGGCACTGGTGGGAAAATTAATCCCCCAAACCGTTACGTTCTTCATCATGGCTACGTTTTATAACGTGTACTTGTACGGATTCCTGCACTATCCGTGTCACAGCGGAATCTTCCCAATGCTGTTAGCCGGATTGTTGCTGGTACTTGCCTCACAAGCATTCGGTGTATTCCTTTTTGGATTGTTCGGTTCACTCCGTCTGGCATTGAGTGCAGCTTCCCTGTGGGGAGTCATTTCATTCTCCATCTCGGGATTCACTTTCCCGGTTATGGCAATGCACCCCACATTGCAGGCTTTGTCCGTCTTGTTCCCTTTGCGACATTATTTCCTGCTTTACGTGAATCTGGCTTTAAATGGCTATCCAGTCATTTACGCCTGGCATTCAGTCACCGCACTGCTGCTGTTCATGCTCCTGCCTTTCTTCTTCCTGAAAAGAATACGCACGGCCATGCTGCATTATGTCTATATCCCTTAACCCTTTGCGTTCATGAAAAAAGAATCGTTAAAACAAACCATACAACAAGGCTTTGCAGGTCTCTTCCATATATGCAAGCAGGAACTGAAAGCCGTTTTCAAAGACCAGGGAGTACTGATTTTCTTCTTGCTTGTCCCTCTGGCCTACCCGCTGGTATATGCTTTTATCTATACCAACGAGGTGGTACGCGAAGTACCTGTAGCGGTAATTGACAATAGCCACACAGCTCTCAGCCGCCAGTTTATCCGCACCATTGATGCTAGTACCGATGTATGTATCCAGTCACATTGTGCAGATATGGAAGAAGGGAAAAACCTGCTAAAAGAGACAAAGGTATATGGCATTATTTATATTCCGGAAAGTTTCAGCAAAGACATCGCTTCCGGAAAACAGACTACTGTCAGCATTTATTGTGACATGAGTGGTATGCTATACTATAAATCGCTGGTACTGGCAAGCACCAATGCCTCACTCACCTTAAATAAAAAAATTCAGATACAGCGAATGGGAAATACGACAGAGCGACAGGATGAAATCAGTACGGCTCCCATTGAATACGAAGATATATCGCTATTCAACCCTCAAGATGGATTTGCCAGCTTCCTGATTCCAGCTGTGCTCATACTTATCATACAGCAAACCTTGCTGTTAGGTATCGGGCTTTCAGCAGGAACAGCCCGCGAGACCAACCGTTTCAAAGACTTGGTTCCTATCAGCCGGCAGTATCAGGGTACGCTACGCATTGTAGGCGGAAAGTCATTGGCCTATTTCCTGATTTATGCATTAGTGGCTGCGTATGTGCTCTGCCTTGTACCGCAACTGTTTGATTTGGTACAAATTGCACAGCCGATGACCCTACTAGCTTTTGTGGTGCCTTACATTTTGGCATGCATTTTCTTTGCAATGACCTGCTCCATCTTTATACACCACAGAGAGTCGTGTCTGATGATTTATGTCTTCACCTCCGTGCCGCTCCTGTTCATCTCCGGAATCTCCTGGCCGGGCGCTGCCGTACCTACGTTCTGGAAAGTATTCTCCTGGATATTCCCATCTACGTTTGGTATCAACGGGTTTGTAAGAATCAACAACATGGGAGCAACTCTTCCGGAAGTGTTAGTCGAATATCAGGCACTTTGGATACAAGCTATCGTATATTTCTTCACAACCTGCATCGTCTACCGGCGACAAATCATATTGAGCCGCCGACATGCCATGGAACGCCTGCGTATGTTCAGGTTACGAAAACTGGTTACAAAGACATCAAAGTAACCCAACCTTCATTAATTATCCGACTTCGTAGATTTTACCTGGCCGGATAATTTATCTTTATTAACACCTGAACAAGAGTGAATACCCCAGAATACTCGTAGCTTTGCGAATATTTATAAACAAGCTTATGAAACACCTTATTTATATATTCGTTGGACTGATGTTCTGTCTACTTACATTGCCTCGAGTAGGAGCTTCTACACTGGAAAACAAAAAGCAACGTTTCCAAATTACCATACTGAATACTGGAGGGGAGCCTCAACAGGGTATCATCCTGAAAGTAGCAGGATATAGCAACGAGTATATCAGTGACGAACAAGGGCTTATCGACTTTGAGCAATCTATCGACAACAATTACATTCGCACTGCCAACTTCTATTTTCCTACAGATAAAAATAAATCTGTAAAGTCCTTGCGACTGGACGAAGCGGCACAAGACACGATTATCCGCATAGACCGTCCGGAGGATTTGGCACGCTTCAAGCAAAGCGGTAAGACATTACTGGTTAACGGCGTGCTGAAAGAAGGAGGTAAGCCTGTTCCTCATGCAGAAATTAGCATCCAGGGTACAGGAAAGCGGACTTTCTCTAATGCACAGGGCGAATTCAGCATTGAAGCAGATTACAGTCACCTGATTATGATAAGGGCAGAACGTATGGAAAACAAGTATCTTGACATCGATGCATTCTTGCAAAATCCTAACCAGCCCCTGGAAATACGAATGATAAAAAAAGGAGCAGACCGGGTATATCACGTAGTAGAGAAGATGCCGGAATATCCTGGAGGTATGAAAGCCTTTTTCAACTATATCAGAAGAAAAGCGCATACCACAGAACTGGCCGAAGAAACCCAGAAAGAAGGCGCGGTCATGATTCAATTCATTGTGGAAAAGGATGGTAGCATCACCTCTCCCAGTATCGTGAGAGGATTAGATTCACGCCTGGACACTGCGGCATTAGATGCTATTATGGTCATGCCCGACTGGATTCCGGCACAAGAACATGGAATCAATGTTCGCTGCAAATATTCAGTTCCGGTTCCTTTCAAGAAACCGAAACCAGCTCCTCCTGTTGCTCCGAAACCCACTCCTGACACAAAGAAAGACAGTATCGCGGTACCTTCTACTCCAGTTGACTCTCTTGCGCAGGATACGATTCTTCAGGTTATCCCTATGCCATCTGCAGACTCACTGGTGACAGATACACTGGCTACGGATACAACTTTAGTAGTCTCTGCTGACAGTACAGCCATACAAAAAGAGACAACTGCACCATTGTCTACTTCTGAAGCCACAGAAACCAAACCGAAAAAACGGAACTTCTTTGTTCGCTTCTTCCGCTGGCTGTTCGGCATCAAAGAAAAGGAAAATACTCCCGCAGAGTCCAAGGAAGAAAAAACGTTGAAAGTTATACCTGAAAAGGGCATTCAGGCAAAAGAATAAATGTAAAACTTAAATAAAACAGTCATGAAAAAACTTTTTGTACTTTTTTATGCGCTAATGTGCCTGGTTACTCTGCAGGCGCAAAAGGTAACGCTACAAGATGTAGCCAACGGTACCTATCGCGCACAAAGTATACAGGGCTTGAAACCAATGCTGGACGGTGAGCATTACACCCAAATCAGCAAAGACCACAAACGAATTGTCAAATACTCTTTCAAGACGGGCAAAGAAGTAGCCACTATTTTTGATGTAGAGACCGCCCGAAACCAAAAACTTAAAACTTTCGATGACTATATCATGTCGCCAGACGAAAGCCTGATATTGATTCAAACAGAAACGAAACCAATTTACCGTCGTTCATTCACGGCTGTATACTATATATACAATGTCAGAAACCGTACACTCGAACCCTTGTCAAACAACGGTCCGCAGCAGGTTCCTTTGTTCTCACCAGACAGTCACCAGATTGCGTTTGTACGTAACAACAACATCTACCTAATCAAACTGCTTTTCGGTAACAGCGAATCGCAGGTAACGAAAGACGGAGAGTACAACAAGGTGCTCAACGGTATTCCAGACTGGGTATATGAAGAAGAATTCGGCTATAACCGTGCTTTCGATTTCAGTGCAGATAGTAAAATGATTGCATACGTCCGTTTCGATGAAAGTCAGGTTCCCATGTATTCTTTCCCTTGGTATAAGGGTATGGCTCCGGAAAAAACAGAATATACCACTTATCCGGGAAGCTATGACTACAAATATCCCAAAGCAGGAGTGACAAATTCCAAAGTAAGCGTACACTCTTTTGATATAAAAAGCCGTGTAACCCGTAAAATGGAACTTCCAGTGGATTCTGACGGCTATGTACCTCGCATCAAATTCACTGACGATCCGGAAAAGCTAGCTATCATGACACTGAATCGTCATCAGAATCGCTTTGACCTGTACATGGCAAACCCACGAAGTGCAATCTGCAAAGTTGCTATTCGTGACGAGGCTGAACAATACATCAAGGAACAGGCTTACTCAAACATTACATTCTATCCTGAACACATTGTGATGATGAGTGAACGAGATGGATACAACCATCTTTATCTGTACACCATCGGAGGAAACTTGGTAAAGCAAATCACAAAAGGAGAATTTGAGGTAAAAGATTTTCTGGGATGGGATCAGAATGCGAATGTATTCTATTACACGAGTAACGAAGAAAGTCCCTTACGCAGTGCTGTATACAAAATTGACGGAAAGGGTAAAAAAACCAAACTTTCTACACGTACCGGAACAAACAGTGCGTTATTCAGCAAAAACCTGAATTATTACATCAATACGTATTCCAGCGCGCAGACTCCTACCCTTATTACGTTGAACAACAATAAAGGACAGGAAATGGTTACATTGCTTGACAACAAAGAACTGAAAAGCAAAACAGCTCAGCTGAATATGCCGACAAAAGAGTTTTTCTCTTTCAAAACCAGCGAAGGAGTCGAACTGAACGGCTGGATGATGAAACCTGCCAACTTCAATCCTTCTAAGAAATATCCGATAATCATGCACCAATATAGCGGCCCTGGTTCTCAGCAGGTACTCGACAAGTGGGGTATCGGAAGCTTCGGTGACGGAGGTATGTTTGAAGCCGTAATGTGCGACAAAGGTTATATCATGGTCTGCGTAGACGGACGTGGTACCGGAGGTAGAGGAGCAGCCTTCGAAAAATGCACTTACCTTTCTATCGGCGTGAAAGAAGCTACCGACCAGACAGAAGCAGCCAAATACCTGTCTACTCTGCCTTACGTAGATGGAAGCCGTATTGGTATCTGGGGCTGGAGCTTTGGAGGATACAGCACGTTGATGTCAATGAGTGAAGGTTCCGGAGCATTCAAAGCCGGAGTAGCAATCGCGGCTCCCACAGACTGGAGATTCTATGATACAGTCTATACCGAACGTTTCATGCGCACACCGAAAGAAAACGGTGACGGCTACCAGGCTTCTTCTGCCATTAACCGGGCATCCAGGCTGAAAGGAAAGCTGTTGCTCATTCACGGAAGTGCAGACGACAACGTACACCTACAGAATTTCATGGAGTACAGTGAAGCACTGGTACAGGCAAACATCCAGTTTGATACACAGATTTACACCAACCGTAATCACAGTATCTTCGGAGGAAATACCCGCAACCACCTGATGAACAGAGTAGCTAATTTCTTCCTGCAGAACTTGTAATATTTCATTTTAGCAGATGACACCTGTCACAGAAATCTGGTGTCATCTGTTTTTCTTTGTTCTTTTATCTTGCCACTATGACACACATCAGAAAACCTGAATGGCTAAAAATTCAGATTGGCACTAATGCCCGATATACTGAAACCAAACGTATTGTAGATACCCATAAACTCCATACAATCTGTAGTAGCGGACGTTGTCCCAACTTAGGTGAATGTTGGGGAAAAGGAACTGCCACATTCATGATTGGAGGAGCTATTTGCACTCGTTCTTGCAAATTCTGTAATACACTTACCGGAAGGCCACTCCCATTAGATTCTGAAGAACCGCTCAGAGTGGCTCAATCCATCCGGCTCATGAAACTTGACCACGCTGTCATCACCTCTGTCGACCGGGATGACTTGAACGATTTAGGTGCCTCACACTGGGTGTCCACCCTGATGACTATCCGAAAGCTATGCCCTGAAACAACCATCGAGGCACTCATTCCCGATTTTCAAGGCCATAGTGAATTATTACAACAAGTAATCGACACACGTCCTGATATCTTGTCACACAATTTAGAAACGGTCAGACGCCTTAGTCCACTAGTAAGAAGTGTAGCTGATTACGATACCAGCCTAAAAGTTATCCATCAGATTGCAGAGAATGGCCTAAAAGCCAAATCAGGTATCATGGTCGGACTAGGTGAGACCTCGGAAGAAGTCGAAGAGACAATGGATGACCTATTACAGAATGGCTGCCAAATACTAACTATTGGACAATACCTGCAACCCAGTGCTAAACACTACCCTGTAGCCGAATACATACATCCGAACCAGTTTAAGAAATTCAAAGAAATTGGAGAAGCTAAAGGATTCAAAACAGTAGAAAGCGGTCCATTAGTCCGTTCCTCCTACCATGCTGAAAAACATCTGTGCAAATAATGAACAATTTGCTTTTTTCGATTGTTCAAATTTTATCAAGAGGTGCTTTTCAACTATGAATTTATTGCTTAAATACAAGGACAAAATCGTATCGTTTGGATTACTCCCTATCATTATTACACTGATAGGTATTCATTTTTTCCCAACGACAGCCATGCTGGGAACAGGACTTGCCATCAGCATTGCAGGATTGCTTTATGACGTATTGCGGCTAAAAGGACTTAACTTCTTCCTATTACAAGGAACCATAGGAATTGGCATCTGCTTTCTTTTAAGACTATTTACCGGATATGATTATATCCCGAAAAACAGTCTGACTCCTTCATTAGAATTCATGCTGCTGATATGTGCATTCATACATGTCACAGCCCCAGAAATTTATCGAAATTTCTTAAAAAGGTTCCATCTGAATTTTACTTCCTCTTACCTATTGGAAGCAAAATTGATTGTAATTCTCTCCAGTATCCACCTGATTGTTTTATTTTTCCTTTACGACAAGCTGATACCTTTTTCACCTGAAAATAACTTTGGAATGATTTACTTAATTCCTACGTTAATCTATGTAACCTGTTTAGCTATCAACATTATAGGGGTACAGATTGCAGCAATACATTCTCCTCAGGAACAGCACGTCATTCGAATTATTCCAATTTATAACGGAAAGATCTACCTGGCTCCATATGCTGAAAATAATTTAATTTGGGATGCTCCTATTATAACTCTATTTGAAAGACCATTAAGAAAAAGCCAGCGCCATGCGAAATACCTGGTAAAAAAACATCAACAAAATCTGCTAAGAACTTTATATAGAAAAGAAAAGTCTTTTCCCAGACTTATTCTCAGTTACCGGTCACAAGGCAATACACCTGTTTTCATACAACTATACATACTTCCTATGAGTCATGAAGATGAATTCAAACTTCCAGAAGGATGTTTTTTTACTTGTGAAGACATCAGACAGAATCCAGAAAAATTCAGCAGCGAATTAAAAATTGAATATGAGCGCCTACAGATGGTTACTCAGATATGGAAAGAGTTTAAATGAGACTCATCTGTAAATCAAAAAAATACAAGGAATCTTATTCAGTTCCGGTAATTTTCCTTTCCACTCTTTAATGGTTTTTGTCTGTATAAATTCCCCCTCACAAGTTATATTGGCAGCGATACATAGTTTAGTCTGCGGATGACAAATTTTCAAGATGTCTTCCAGCATCTTATGATTGCGGTAAGGAGTTTCAATAAAAAGCTGCGTCTGATTTTCTGAATATACACGAGATTCCAATTCTTTTAAACGTCGCATACGATCGGCTGGTTCAATTGGCAAATAACCATGAAAAGCAAAACTCTGCCCATTGAATCCAGACCCCATTACTGACAGAATAATCGAAGAAGGACCTACAAGAGGAACGACCTTAAAATTCCGCCGTTGGGCAATAGCCACTACATCTGCTCCAGGATCAGCTACAGCCGGACAACCAGCTTCAGAGATAACTCCCATAGAATATCCTTCTGCAAGCGGAGACAGATAACCAGATATAGCCTCTGGGGAAGTATGTTTATTCAAAGGATAAAAAGTAAGTTCGTCGATACAAATAGATGCATCTACCTTTTTCAGGAAACGCCGTGCTGAACGTATATCCTCTACAATAAAATGCTTGATATTGATTATTATCTCCCGATTATAAGACGGTAAAACCTTTTCGATGGACGTATCACCTAAAGTGACCGGCAACAAATACAATGCAACTTCCATAAGGAATCTTTAAGTCAATCAGTTTAATTCTTTTATCATTTCTGAATAGTCCGTACATTCCAACAAACTTTTCATGGACATTTTCGGATGCTTCTTCATATATCGATCTATTACCTTCATACCTAACCATATTCCCAGAAATGGAGGTGTTTTCTCGCCATTAAATAAAAGCCGTGTATTGGAAGATATATAAGAACGGATTACCATAGGATCGGTTGTTCCCATATAATGACTCTGTTTGATTTCTTCCCATAGCCCTTTTTCATACTGTTCACACCATTTTACTTCCTCGTTAGAGTAACCTAGAGCTATTTTCCCACTTCCATCTCCTCCAAGCACAACCTCCACCGTCCAAGCTATTTTACCACGATACAATAAAATATCCATCAAAGAACGATGACCTTCCAGCCATAAAAAAGGATATTGCCCCTGCAAATAAAAAGTAAAGCAATCAGGCACAATGTATTCCGGCGACATCGAGCGTCGCTGATTTACGTAATAATATTTTTTATAAAGGGGATAATCATTCCCCATGTACTTATCCAAACTTATTCCCAAAATACCGTCACCTACTACTATAGACTGATTAAGAGCAGAAATCTGCGTATAAATCTTTGGAACGGGCAATTCATGTATTTCCTTTTTCAGCTTCTTAAATCCATGAGTCAGATTTTGTTCAAGATTGTCGACATCCTTGAATTTCTCCCCTACGTCTTCCATTAAACGTACTAATATGGAATCAGAGAAATACTCACATAAACGCTCATTCATGTCCAACATACTCACAGGACCCAAGTCAAGCACATCTTCTACTAAGAGACGAGTTTCTTGAGAAAATTCAGTATTCATCCGCTGCAAAGAAAAGAAACTATTCTGCACAGTGGCCTCATACTGCAAACGGTCATATCGGGCTATTTTTATTTCTGAAAACGAGAAATCGTCTTTCTGCCCGTCAGAGTGACAAGCAGAAAAGACGATTATACTCAATAATATAAAAATAAGCCGATACATTCTATATTATCCGTAAATTATATTGCCATTGGCATCTTTATATTCATCCAAACCTTTTTCATAAGTTGCCATAGCTCTCAAACTCATACCTACGCTAGAGAAACCTCCATCGTGGAACAAATTCTGCATAGTCACCTTACGAGTCAAATCCGAGAACATTACGATACAATAATCCGCACATTCATCAGCCGATGCATTACCCAAAGGAGACATACGATTGGCAAAGTCAAACAATTTGTCCATTCCTTTCACTCCAGATCCGGCAGTAGTCATAGTAGGTGACTGAGAAATAGTATTAATACGTACATGGTGTTCACGTCCATAAATATAACCAAAGCTACGAGCAATTGATTCCAGCAAAGCCTTTGCATCTGCCATATCATTATAACCATAGAACGTACGCTGTGCAGCTACATAACTCAAAGCCAAAATAGAACCGTATTCATTGATGGCATTCAATTTCTTAGCCGACTGAATCATCTTATGAAATGATACCGCTGATATATCCAAAGTTTTTCCCAACATATCATAGTCCAAATCATCGTAAGTACGCTTTTTACGAACATTGGGAGACATACCGATAGAATGAAGTACAAAGTCAATCTTTCCGCCCAATACCTCCATTGAACGCTTAAAGACATTTTCCAAATCTTCTACAGAGGTAGCATCAGCCGGAATCACTTCACAATTTAATTTTTCTGCCAAAGCAGAAACCTCACCCATACGTACTGCTACAGGGGTATTAGAGAGTGTGATAACGGCACCTTCTTCTACAGCCTTCTCTGCCACTTTCCAAGCGATAGACTGTTCGTTCAGTGCACCAAAAATAATACCTCTTTTTCCTTTCAGCAAATTATAACTCATATTATTTTCAATTATAAATTTGGGGCAAAGATACAAACTTTATTTACACAATTTACATTTATAAGGTCAAAATATTTAATCACGTAAAATTATGCTCAGTTTTTTCACTGATAAAATCAAAAATTGCAAGCTTATATCGAACAGAAAGCTTATTTTTGCACCTTGAATAAAAAAGGTTTTTCATAATATTATTTAGGTTAGAATTAGATTTATTATCCTCCTGCATGTTCCCTGTGAAGGCCGCATGTTCAGGAGGATAATAGCTTAAAAAGATACATAAATCACATTAATCTTAATATATAAATACATTACTACAATGAAAAAATTTCCTATTCTTTGCCTCGCCTTCATTTACAGCGGGAGTATGCTTTTCGCCCAAGCAGCAGAAAAGACCATCAAAGCAATTGTCGAAAACCCTTGGAAGACAGCTAAAACAGACGAACCTGTAGTCATTGATATTCATTCTTTACACACAGGATTTACCGTCAAATCAGCCGTTGTAAAGGAAGGAAATAACGAGATACCCTCACAGTTAGACGACTTAAACTTCGATTTAAGGGCAGATGAATTGGCTTTTGTAACCAACTTGCCAGCACAATCAAAAAAAGTATTCACACTTATTCTTTCTTCTGACAAAACAAACAAGACCTACCCTTCTCGTGTGTTTGCAGAAATGTTGTTCCGTACAGCTAAATCGAATGAATACGCTCACGGCACAGCCGTATACGCTCCAGGCGACAGCTATACTTATACCATTCTGCAACACCATGGCATTGCTTTCGAAAGTGAACTGGTTGCCTACCGTATTTATTTTAATGAAAAGCAGACAACTGATTTATACGGAAAGTTCAACAAAGGTCTGGAAATAGAAGAAAGTATGTTCTATCCCACAGACGAGCAATTACAAAAAGGATTCGGAGATGATGTAATTTTAGTAAGAGGCAGTTGCGGAGCCGGAACGTTAAGAGGATGGGATGGTTCACAAGCTACCGACATTAAGCCTGTAGCCTTCCGCGGACAACGCCTCATTGCCAGCGGTCCGGTACGTACCATTGCCGACGCTGAAGTAAAAGGCTGGGAATATCAAGGAAAGGAGCTGAATATGATTAACCGATACACACTATATGCCGGACATCGTGATGCACAAGTAGATGTGCTGTTCGACCAGCCTTTAGATAAAGAAACGTTCTGTACAGGAGTACAAAACATCGGCTATAGCGCCACTATGTATTCTGACCATGAAGGACTGGTTGCCAGCTGGGGAACAGACTGGCCCGTAAACGATACCGTCAAATACAAAAAAGAAACTGTCGGGCTGGCTACTTACATACCAAAGAAATACATCAGAAAAGAAGCGAAAGACAAAGAAAACTTCCTTTATACAGTCAGTGCTCCACAAGAAAAGTGTTTCCGCTACTACACCATGTTTACATCACGCAAGGAAACATTCGGATTTCCCGACTCAAAAACTTGGTTCTCTTATGCACAAGAATGGAAAAAGTCCCTCGAACAGCCCTGTAAAATAACCATTGAAAAGTAATCATAAAAAACAGCCTCGACAAATTGCCGAGGCTGTTTTTTTATGATTACGAAATGAATTAGTTCTCTTTTACTTCCCATCCCAATGCACTAGCACCCAATACGGCTGCATCTGCATCTTTCAACTGAGAAAGCAATAATTTTGTCTTTCCTGCATAAATCTTCAGGATATTCTCATCAATGGCTTTCTGAATCGGTTTCATGATGTAATCGCCAGATTTTGCCAAACCACCAAACAATACAATTGCTTCAGGGCTTGAAAAAGCAATAAAGTCGGCCAAAGCCTGTCCCAAAATACGACCTGTAAATTCAAAGATATCCTGAGCCAGTTTATCTCCCTTCACTGCTGCATCATACACGTCTTTTGACTGAATTTCATCTGCCGGAATATTTCTCAGCAAACTCGGTTCTGTGCGCTGTACCAAGAATTCGCGTGCCGTACGAGCCACACCTGTAGCAGAACAGTAAGTTTCCAGACATCCCTTACGACCACATCCGCATGCACGACCGTTACGGTCTACAATTACATGGCCCAATTCACCTGCAAATCCGTCATGACCATAAACCAACTGTCCGTTGATAACGATACCGCTACCGACACCAGTACCCAAAGTAATCATGATAAAATCTTTCATGCCACGTGCTGCACCGTAAGTCATTTCTCCGATAGCAGCCGCATTGGCATCGTTTGTCAAGGCTGTCGGAATTCCCAGACGTTCCTCAAACATTGAAGCCAAAGGAATAATTCCTTTCCATGGCAAGTTAGGTGCAAACTCAATTGTACCGCTATAGTAGTTTCCGTTAGGAGCACCTACTCCCATACCTTTTATCTTTTCAGCTCCACCAAACTGTGACAACAGAGGAAGAAGTTTCTTACATACCGCATCCACATAATCGTCAATGTTGTCATATTGCTGTGTCTTGACAGAATCAGAAGCCAGCACATTACCACGTGAGTCTACTACACCAAATACGGTGTTTGTTCCGCCAATGTCCATACCTACTACATAAGGTTTTTCCATGTTTATTGTCATGACATTTCTCTATTTAGGGTGAATTATCTACGGACAAAAGTAAAGAATCAGTAAAAACAGAGCAAATTTTTAACGCATTATTTTTCGGAGCATTTCACTTTTCTTATTTTTGCGAAACCTGATAAATGAATAAATTCACACAAACCAAATGATACACTTAAAAAACGTTCACAAAACCTATTACAACGGCACTCCCCTTCATGTACTTAAAGGTATTGACCTCCACATAGGAAAAGGGGAATTTGTTTCTATTATGGGAGCTTCCGGCTCCGGAAAATCTACTTTGTTGAATATTCTAGGAATTCTGGACAACTATGATTCAGGAGAATATTATCTGAACAATGTACTGATTCGCGACCTGAGTGAAAGCAAAGCAGCCGAATACCGTAACCGTATGATTGGTTTTATTTTCCAGTCATTCAACCTTATTTCTTTCAAGAATGCGATGGAGAATGTAGCTCTTCCTCTGTTCTACCAAGGAATTAGCAGAAGAAAACGTAACCTGCTGGCTATGGAATACCTCGATAAGCTGGGATTAAAAGAATGGGCTCACCATCTTCCGAATGAAATGTCGGGCGGACAAAAACAGCGTGTAGCTATTGCACGAGCGTTAATATCAAAACCTGAAATTATTCTGGCAGACGAACCGACTGGAGCGTTGGATAGCAAGACATCAGTGGAAGTCATGCAGATTCTAAAGGAACTGCATGAAAAAGAAGGGCTGACCATCGTAGTAGTAACCCACGAAAGCGGAGTTGCCAACCAGACCGATAAAATCATCCATATCAAGGACGGACTGATAGAGCGCATAGAAGACAACATTGACCACAATGCATCTCCATTTGGCAAAAACGGATTCATGAAATAAAACACCAACCATGACAGAATTAATACAAGAAATCTACGGAACCATCATGCGCAACAAACTGCGCACCTTGCTGACCGGTTTTTCCGTAGCATGGGGCATTTTCATGCTAATTGTATTATTGGGAGCCGGAAACGGTCTCATCCATGCTTTTGAAAACCAGTCGAAGGGCATGATTATGAACTCCATGAAAATCTATCCGGGCACGACCTCACAACCTTACAAAGGTATGAAAGAGGGCCGCAGCATTTACCTGAAAGAAAGTGACCGCGAACTTACTGCTACGTCATTTCCTGACCACATCATCCACACCGGTGCCACCGTCAGCAAAAGTGATGTCATTCTTACTTACGGAAAAGAAGCAGTCAGCATCGGAATCAACGGAGTCTTTCCCAATTATCCGTCACTTGAAGCTATCAAAATTAAGGAAGGACGCTTCGTCAATACACGCGACATGGAAGAACGGCGAAAGATTATCGTACTGCATGAAAAAACGGTAAAGAATCTTTTTCCTCACACTTCTCCTATCGGAAAGTACCTTAATGCACAAGGCGTACCTTATCAGGTGGTAGGCATCTATACTGACCAAAACAGTTTTTCTCCTTCTGCTCTCGTACCGTTCACTACCCTGCAAACCATCTACCAAAAAGGTGACAGCATAGACAACATCACGTTTACGACCAAAGGCCTGACCAATGAAGCGACCAACGAACAATTTGAAGCGGAATACCGGCAGGCTTTAGGACTGAAGAAACAATTCTCGCCTACCGACGAAGGAGCCATCTGGATATGGAACCGGTTTACGCAATACCTTCAACAACAGACGGCTACCCAAATCTTGCATACTGCCATCTGGGTAATCGGAATCTTTACCCTGCTCAGCGGTATCGTAGGAGTGAGCAACATCATGCTGATTACCGTCCGCGAACGCACACACGAGTTTGGCATCCGCAAAGCCTTGGGAGCCAAACCCGCTTCCATCCTCTGGTTGATTATCTCGGAAAGTGTGACCATCACGACTTTCTTCGGGTACATCGGCATGGTGGCGGGCATTGCCGTGACAGAATACATGAATCAGGTGGCAGGCAAACAGACCATGGACATGGGTGTATTTTCGATGACCTTTTTCGAAAACCCGACAGTGGACTTATCCATCGCCATAGAAGCTACATTGACATTAGTTATAGCCGGTACACTGGCCGGACTTTTCCCTGCAAGAAAAGCGGCCAGAATCCGACCTATTGAAGCACTTAGAGCAGATTAATCATGAGACGATTTGATTTAGATACATGGGAAGAGATTCTTCTCACTATCACCCGCAACAAAACCAGAAGCTTTCTGACTGCCTTTGGTATTTTCTGGGGAATATTCATGCTGATTTCCCTGATGGGAGGTGCCAAAGGATTACAACAAATACTTTCCCGACAGTTTGAAGGATTTGCCACCAATTCAGGTTTTCTGGGTACAAACAAGACGAGCAAGGCCTACAAAGGTTTTCAACAAGGCAGATACTGGGACCTGGAAAACAAGGATGTGGAACGTGTGAGAAAGCAGGTCAGTGAATTGGAAACCGTGACCGCCACCCTTGCTAAATGGGGTATCAATGCCATCTATAACGAAAATAAAATCTCAGGTACGCTTAAAGGACTTTATCCGGAATACCAGAAAATAGAAGAGCCCAACATCGTGTTCGGACGGTTCATCAACGACGTTGACATACGCGACCAGCGAAAAGTCTGTGTGATTGGAAAGCGTATTTACGAGACCTTGTTCCCGGGAGGAGAAGACCCTTGCGGAAAGTTTATTGAAGTCAATGGCATCTATTACCGGGTAATCGGGGTAAGCATGGCGGTAGGAAATATTTCCATACAAGGCCAGTCCGAAACATCGGTCATCATCCCGTTTTCCACCATGCAACAGAACTATAATTTCGGACAGAATGTACAGTTGCTCTGCTATACGGCCCGTAAAGGATACTCCATCGGTGAGGTAGAGAAAAAGGTAGAGAAAGTGGTCAAAAAAGCACACCTGATTCATCCGGATGACGGACAGGCCGTTATTCTGGTCAATGCAGAAGCCATGTTCAGCATGGTAGACAACTTGTTTTCCGGCATTCGGATTCTAGGATGGATGGTCGGCCTTGGCACCCTGCTGGCCGGAGCCATCGGTGTGAGCAACATCATGATGGTTACGGTTAAGGAACGGACCACCGAAATCGGCATACGTCGTGCCATCGGAGCTCGTCCGAATGATATCTTGTCGCAGATTCTCTCCGAAAGTATGGTACTAACTATCCTGGCTGGTATGGCCGGCATTTCCTTTGCCGTATTTTTATTGAACGTGACGGAAATGGGAACCTCCACCCCCACTTCTCCCACTGAATTTCAAATCAGTTTCTGGGAAGCTATCGGCGCCTGTCTCCTCCTGCTAGTTTTAGGATTGCTGGCCGGATTGGCCCCTGCCTACCGCGCCATGAGTATCAAACCCATTGACGCCATACGCGACGACTAAATAAA
>NZ_DBEXBB010000208.1:0-9778 GCF_048170425.1 Phocaeicola sp. | reverse complement strand
CGTGCACTTTTTGCAAGATTTGTAAGAAGTAATGTAGTAGGAGAAATTTAACCGTTAGTAATGTTATACTATGAAACTAAAGTATTATTCTGTTTTATCCTTGTGTGTGCTTGGGGGCCTGTTGACTACCCCCGCCTCTGTATGGGCTGCACAGCAGACTGAGGTAACTATCAGCAGTGCCAGTGTGCTGAATCCGTCAGCAGTGGAAGTGGTCTTTTCCAATCAGCAGCGCATGACACTTGATTTTTATGGTGAAAATATCTTCCGGATGTTTCAGGACAATCAGGGGGGGATTGTGCGTGACCCGCAGGCTTTTCCTGAAGCCCAGATTCTGGTAGACCATCCTCGGAAGAAGGTAGGTGAGTTGTTGCTGACAGACAAGGAGGGGGTGATTACGATTTCTACTGCCAGAATTCAGGTAGAAATGGACAAGCGTACGTCGCTGTTTAAGATTACAGATAAAATCCGTCAGAAGGTCGTAGTGGAATCAGCACGTCCGGTGGACTTTATGGAAAAACAAGTCTGCATGTCACTCAAAGCACATGATGATGAGTTTTTTTATGGAGGTGGTGTGCAGAACGGCCGTTTTTCGCATAAAGGAAAAAGCATCCGTATTGTCAATACGAATCAGTGGACAGATGGAGGAGTAGCTTCTCCTACTCCTTTTTACTGGTCTACAGAAGGATATGGGGTTATGTGGTACACGTTCCGTCCCGGACTATATGATTTTGGAGCAACGGATAAAGGAGTGGTGAAACTGTCGCATGAAGAAAACTATCTGGATGTCTTTTTCATGGTGAATGACAGTCCGGTAGCTTTGTTGAATGATTTTTATCAGTTGACCGGTAATCCGGTGCTTTTACCGAAGTTTGGTTTTTATGAAGGACATTTGAATGCCTATAACCGTGACTATTGGAAAGAAGACGAAAAGGGTATTCTGTTTGAAGACGGAAAGCGATACAAGGAAAGTCAGAAAGACAATGGCGGTATCAAGGAGTCTCTGAACGGCGAAAAGAATAATTACCAGTTCTCGGCGCGGGCGGTAATTGACCGTTACAATGCGGCCGATATGCCGTTAGGATGGATTCTGCCCAATGACGGTTATGGAGCCGGCTACGGACAGACTTCTACGTTGGATGGTAATATCCAGAATTTGAAGGAATTAGGTGATTATGCCCGTGCAAGGGGAGTGGAAATCGGATTGTGGACACAGTCGGATTTGCATCCCAAAGAAGGAGTGGAAGCTTTGCTCCAGCGTGACATTGTGAAAGAAGTGCGCGATGCAGGTGTACGTGTGTTGAAAACTGACGTGGCCTGGGTGGGAGCTGGTTATTCATTCGGGCTGAACGGAGTGGCCGACGTAGGACAGATTATGCCTTATTACGGCAACAATGCACGTCCGTTTATTATTTCGCTGGACGGATGGGCTGGTACACAGCGTTACGCAGGTATCTGGTCGGGCGACCAGACCGGGGGTGAATGGGAATACATTCGTTTCCATATCCCGACATATATCGGTTCCGGATTGTCGGGACAACCTAATATTTCTTCGGACATGGATGGTATTTTCGGTGGAAAGAATATTCCGGTCAATGTACGTGACTTCCAGTGGAAAACGTTTACTCCCATGCAGTTGAACATGGACGGATGGGGAGCAAATCCGAAATATCCGCAAGTGCTAGGTGAGCCGGCTGCTTCCATCAATCGCTGGTATCTGAAGATGAAATCAGAGTTTATGCCTTATACTTATAGTATAGCCCGTGAAGCCGTGGATGGAAAGCCGATGGTTCGGGCCATGTTCCTGGATTATCCGAATGACTATACACTGGGAACAGCTACCCGCTATCAGTTCCTTTACGGGCCTTATGTACTGGTGGCTCCGGTATATCAGAACACACAGGCCGATGAGGATGGAAACGATGTGCGTAATGGCATTTATCTGCCTGAAGGGAACTGGATAGATTATTTTACCGGCGACTTGTATCAGGGCGGACGGATTCTCAATAATTTTGGGGCTCCTTTGTGGAAACTTCCATTGTTTATCAAGCAGGGGGCTATTTTGCCGGTGACTACAGCGCATAATAATGTGAGTCAGATGGATAAGCACTTGCGTGTGTATGAACTTTATCCGGGTGGCGATACCGAGTTTACGGAATATGATGACGATGGAGTGTCTGATGCTTATCGTGTAGGACAGTATGCGACTACTCATATCCGTTCCGTAGTAGAGGGAGAGGACTTGACAGTGTGTGTAGAACCAGTGCAAGGCTCTTTCGAAGGAATGGTAGCACGTAAGCGTACCCATTTCCGTATCAATGTAACTGCACAGCCGAAGAAACTGACAGTACGTGTAGGCGGAAAGAAAGTGAAACTGACTCCGGTGACTTCTATGGAAGCATTACAGAAAGGGGCGAATGTATATTATTATGAGCCGAATCCTGAATTGAATCGTTTTGCCACTCCGGGCAGTGAACAGGCTCGTCTGCACGTCATTAAGAATCCGGTAGTACATGTGAAGCTGGAAGAAATGGACGTGACTCAAAACGATATTAAGTTAGAGATGAAAGGCTTTGTATTTGCACCTGCTGAGAAGCTGTTGGTGAGCCAAGGTACACTGCGTGCTCCGGAAGCAGAGGTAACGGAAGACAATACAGAGGCTTATACATTGACTCCTTCATGGAAAAAAGTGGACAATGCGGATTATTATGAAATCGAATACAATGGTATGCTGTATAGTACCATTCGGAACACTCAACTTCTGTTTGAAGACTTACGGCCGGAAACTACTTGTACGTTCAAGGTGCGCGCAGTGAATGCTACAGGTGTATCAGAGTGGACTAATGTGACAGCTACTACTAAATCGGACCCGCTGGAATTTGCCATTCGTGGAATTAAAGGAGAAACCAGTTGCCCGAACCAGGGAGGGCAGGAAGTGAATAAACTCTTTAACTTCGACGAAGGAGATGCATGGCATACGAAGTGGAGCACGGCAGCAGTTCCTTTTGATTTGATTATTGACCTGAACAGTGTAAATCAGCTGGATAAATTCCAGTACCTGCCTCGCCTGGATGCCGGAAATGGAACATTGGGTAAGGGTACTGTATATTATAGTATGGATAAGTCTGACTGGCACGAGGCCGGTACCTTCGACTGGAAAGGAAGTGACGTGAAGACTTTTGTATTCGAAAAACAGCCTGTTGCACGCTACATCAAGTTGTTGGTTGTATCTGCTACGGGGCAGTATGGCTCAGGTCGTGAACTTTATGTGTTCAAGGTGCCTGGCTCAGAAAGCTATATCCCGGGTGATATTAATCAGGATAAGCTGGTGGATGAAAATGACTTGACCTCTTATATGAACTATACAGGTTTGCGCAGAGGAGATTCTGACTTTGAAGGCTATATCAGCAAGGGTGACTTGAACGAGAACGGTCTGATTGATGCATATGATATTTCAGCGGTTGCCATCCGTCTGGAATCTGGAGTCAGCAGTCGTCAGGTACCTCCGGTAGCTGGGGAAATTACGGTTGTTCCATCTAAAAAGGTGTATAATGAGGGAGAAACCGTAGAGATTCGGGTTTCAGGTAAAGGTTTGCGTTCGGTCAATGCTGTCAGCTTTGCGTTACCTTACGATCCACAGGCATTGGAATATGTGGGAACAGAGATGACCGCCATGAAGGAGATGCGTAACCTGACCAATGACCGTCTGCATACGAACGGAACAAAGGCTTTGTATCCTACCTTTGTAAATGTTGGAGAAAAGCCTTACCTGGAAGGGGATGCTGAACTTATGACAATCAAGTTTAAGGCAAAACGTAAGCAAAAGATTGACTTGAATATACTGGACGGTATGCTGGTTGACAAGAATCTGAATACAGTGAAGTTTTGATAGATTATCCGGGACGCGTTCCCGGATATAAAAAAGAGGAGAAGGGTTGTCTGTTCGGTTAGGACAATCCTTCTCCTCTTTTTTATAAACACAGATAAGGGTTCTATCAGATTTTTAATCCGTCCAAAATCTGTATATATATTGAAATTGCTTCCTCTATTTCACTGACGAGGATGTATTCATCAGCTGTATGTGAACGGGAGGATTTTCCCGGTCCCATTTTCACAGAGGGGAAGGGCATTAACGCCTGATCGGATAACGTGGGTGAACCGAATGGTTCTTTCCCCAGTTCTATGGCACGTTTTACGAACGGATGATCAGATGGAATGCTGGAAGAGTTGAGACGGAATGAGCGTGCTCTGGCTTCACTTTGTATATGTTTGCAGATTTCGGCGAACAGTTCCTCGTTAGAGTAACATTCGTTACTTCGGATATCTACCACGATACTGCACAAATCAGGGACTACATTGTGCTGTGTACCTGCATTAATCTGAGTGACACTCATTTTTACAGGCCCCAGGATGGGTGATTCCTTCGGGAACTTATATGTACGGAACCATTCAATATCAGGGAGTAGCTTATAAATCGCATTTTCCCCCTCATTACGTGCGGCATGACCTGACTTTCCACGTGCTGTAACATCGAGTACCATAAGTCCCTTTTCTGCGATGGCGGGTTGCATTTCCGTAGGTTCACCTACTACTCCTAATGCAATAGGCGGCAGTTGAGGCAGAACACTTTCAATACCATTTTTCCCGGAGACCTCTTCCTCGCAGGAAGCCAGGAAAATCAAGTTGTAGCTTTGGGCTGTCATGCTAAGATGACGGTATACCTGGAATAATGATACCAGACTGGCCCCTGCATCGTTGCTACCTAAACCGTATAATTTCCCGTTTTCATTTTTTGGAGTAAACGGTTGCTTTCTCCATCCGCTGACAGGCTTCACGGTGTCGATGTGTGAATTGAGTAAGATGGTAGGTTTGTTGATGTCGAACATGGGACTGATACACCAAATGTTGTTTCCGGATCTTCCGGTCATAATTCCCGTTTCTTCTATGTAGTTTTGCAGGAAGTCTGCTGCAGCTTCTTCTTCTCGGCTGATGGATGGGATTCCAATCAGGGAATGTAACAGAGTCAGTGCTTCGGATGTGTAATAACCTGTGTCTATCATAAATAACCCGTTTTTTGATTCTTTGCAAAGATAGTCTTTTTTAGGAGAAATGTTTTAGATTGGGCGGACATTGCAAATAAAATCCTATATTTGCAGAATAAACCAATAAAATGAACTAAGATAGATGGTTAATTCATGTTTGTCCCGGCTTGTACGGCAACAAGCTGAAAAGTATGGGGATAAAGTTGCCTTAAAATATCGTGATTACACCACTGCTACATGGATTCCTGTCACATGGAACAGGTTTGCGGATTTGGTAGCCAAGACTGCTCGCGCTTTTGTAAAACTAGGGATAGATGTACAAGAAAATGTAGGAGTATTTTCTCAAAATAAGCCGGAGTGTTTGTATGTAGATTTCGGGGCTTTCAGAGACAGAATTGTCACTGTGCCTTTGTATGCCACAAGTTCTGAGGCTCAGGTACATTATATTGTAGAAGATGCGGGAATTCGTTTTTTGTTTGTGGGAGAACAATATCAGTATGATGTGGCTTATCGTGTGCAGGGGTTATGTCGCTCGTTGAAAAAGATTATTATATTTGATACGGAGGTGAAACGGGCAGAAGGAGACAATAATTCGATTTATTTTTCCGACTTTCTGGCGTTGGGAGAGGATAAGTCTGGGATGGAAGAAGTGGAAAGGCGTACAGAGTCTTCTTCTCCGGAAGATTTGGCTAATATTTTATACACATCTGGTACGACGGGTGACTCAAAAGGAGTGATGTTGCATCATTCTAACTATGAGGTTGCTTTCAAAGGGCATGATGCACGTTTGAAGAATCTGGGTGAAAATGATGTAATTATGAATTTCTTGCCGTTTACTCATATCTTTGAACGGGCATGGTCGTACTATTGTTTGTATAAAGGATGTATGTTGTGTATTAATTTGCGTCCCCAGGACATCCAAAAGACGATTAAAGAAGTACGGCCTACAGCCATGTGCAGCGTACCTCGTTTCTGGGAGAAAGTATATGCCGGAGTACAGGAAAAAATCAATGAGACTACGGGACTGAAGAAGGCTTTGATGCAGGATGCCCTTCGTGTAGGAAGAGAACATAATATTACGTATCTGATGAATGGAAAAACGCCTCCTTCAGTATTGCATATGAAGTATAAGTTTTATGAGAAGACAATTTACAGCTTGCTGAAGAAGACTATTGGTATAGAGAACGGCAATTTCTTTCCTACTGCAGGGGCGGCTATTCCTGAGAAAGTGGCAGAGTTTGTTCACTCGGTAGGCATTAATATGGTAGCAGGTTACGGATTGACAGAGAGTACGGCTACTGTCTCTTGTGAATGGATTGGTGATTTTCGTTTGGGGGCAGTTGGACGTGTTCTGGAAGGCGTGGAGGTACGTATTGGAGAAGACAATGAGATACAGCTTCGTGGAGGTACCATTACGAAAGGATATTATAAGAAAGAAGCAATCACCCAGCAGGCATTTACGGACGACGGCTGGTTCCGTACCGGGGATGCTGGATATATGAAAGATGGCTTTTTGTATCTGACGGACCGTATTAAGGATTTGTTTAAAACTTCTAATGGAAAATACATCGCTCCGCAGGCTATTGAAACAAAATTGGTGGTAGACCGTTATATTGATCAGGTAACTATTATTGCAGACCAGCGGAAATTTGTGTCAGCGCTGATTGTGCCTGAATATAGTCAGGTGGAGAAATTTGCGCAAGCACATCATATAGCTTTTGGGAGTAGAAAGGAACTGCTGGAAAATCCTCAGATCATAGAGCTGTTCCGTCTTCGGATTGACACGCTTCAGCAGGAATTTGCACACTATGAGCAAGTCAAGCGGTTTACCCTTCTGCCGGAGCCTTTTAGTATGGAGCGCGGTGAACTGACCAATACGCTGAAACTGAAGCGTGCAGTGGTTGCTCGTAATTACAAGGACATTATTGACAAAATGTATGAAGAAAATGTCGATTAAATAGCAGACTTTTATCTACAGGCACTCTTTCAGGGGTGCCTGTTTTTTCATATCTTTGCAACGAGAAAAAATAACAGACTAATTTATCGTATTTTATGATTACCATAGAGCAACTGAAAGACGTGAAGGAACGTACGGAAGCCTTGTATCGTTATCTGGACATTGAAGGAAAGAAGATACAGGTGGAAGAAGAGCAGCTTCGTACGCAGGCACCCGGTTTTTGGGATGACCAGAAGGCTGCCGAAGCACAGATGAAAAAAGTAAAGGCTTTGCAGCAGTGGATTGCCGGTTATCAGGAGGTGAAGACATTGGCGGATGAACTGCAGTTGTCTTTTGATTTTTATAAAGATGAACTGGTTACCGAGGAGGAAGTGGATGAGGCATATTCAAAGGCTGTTTCGGCGGTGGAAGAGTTGGAACTGAAAAATATGCTTCGTTCGGAAGCTGACCAGATGGATTGTGTTTTGAAAATCAATTCGGGGGCGGGAGGTACAGAAAGTCAGGACTGGGCTTCCATGCTGATGCGTATGTACATGCGCTGGGCTGAAAGTAATGGATATAAGTTGTCGGTAGCTAACCTCCAGGAAGGAGATGAGGCCGGCATTAAGACCGTGACAATGAATATCGAAGGGGCATATGCTTATGGTTATCTGAAAGGTGAAAACGGTGTGCACCGACTGGTTCGTGTGTCTCCGTACAACGCACAGGGTAAGCGAATGACTTCTTTCGCATCTGTATTTGTCACTCCTTTGGTGGACGATTCAATTGAAGTGACAGTTGAACCGGCTCGTTTGTCATGGGATACGTTCCGAAGCGGTGGTGCCGGAGGACAGAATGTGAACAAGGTAGAATCTGGTGTACGTTTGCGCTATCAGTATAAAGATCCTTACACTGGCGAAGAAGAAGAAATCTTGATTGAAAATACGGAGACCCGTGACCAGCCGAAGAACAAGGAAAACGCCATGCGTCAGTTGCGCTCTATTCTTTATGATAAAGAGTTGCAGCATCGTATGGAAGAGCAGGCCAAGGTAGAGGCAGGAAAGAAAAAAATTGAATGGGGGTCTCAGATACGAAGCTATGTATTCGATGACCGTCGTGTGAAAGACCATCGGACTAACTATCAGACATCGGATGTGAATGGTGTGATGGATGGAAAAATAGACGGTTTCATTAAAGCTTACCTGATGGAATTTTCAGATAGTGAAATCTGATAACTTTGAGTAAAATCGTTCTTTTTTATTTGTCTTTTTGCAAAGATGTTGTAATTTTAGGGTTGTAAATTAAAAATAAGAATTTATGGGACGCAACAGAAATGTAAAAAGACAGAATTTTGAAAAACGTGAGGAAGAAAAAGCCAATAGATTGTTCAGGATGATTTGTATAATCTTGATTCTATTGGCTATTTTAATGATTGTAGGTTACACATTGGCTTCTTGATTTTTCAGATAGAATATGCCGCAAGAAATAGAAAGAAAGTTTCTGGTACGTGACGACTCTTATAAGGCTATGTCTTATAAAAAAAAACGTATCAGACAGGGATATATTTGTAGTGAAAGAGGACGAACCGTGCGGGTACGTATTCAGGATGAAGAAGGTTTTCTGACAATTAAGGGACCTTCGGATATGTCGGGTATGAAACGTTACGAATGGGAGCATACCCTTTCTTTACAGGAAGCGGAAGAATTGATGAAATTGTGTGAACCAGGAATGATTGACAAGACCCGTTACCTGGTTCGGTGGGGAATGCATGTTTTTGAGGTAGATGAGTTTTACGGAGAAAATGACGGACTGGTCGTTGCAGAAGTTGAATTGAATAGCGAGCAGGAGTCTTTTGAGATTCCTCCTTTTTTGGGGAAGGAGGTAACAGGTCAAGTAAAGTATTATAATTCCTTTCTAATGAAATTGCCTTATCGGAAATGGGGTGGAATTCTTCCTGAAAATTGTCAGGAAAAGGGGTAAAAACTAACAATTGAGAGTTTTTACCCGTTTGAACATCAGATTTCAGGAAGAGCGCTCTTTGTTTTTCTGCTAATATTGCAGTGTCAAAATAAAAACAGACATTGTTTCAATTTAAGGAAAGAAAGACTAAAAAAGAATTATGAAAACGGCAACTTTTGCTCAGAACTTGCTGAGCATGCAGACAGAACTACTTCATTTCGCTTATAAATTAACGGCAGACCGTGAAGAAGCGAATGATCTTCTCCAGGAGACTTCGTTGAAAGCCTTGGATAATGAGGAGAAGTATGTAGCAGAAACGAATTTTAAGGGATGGATTTATACCATCATGCGTAATATATTTATTAATAACTATCGCAAGACTTTGCGCGATCAGACGTATGTAGACAATACCGACAACCAGTTTTTTCTGAATTTGGGAGCTGATATTGAAGATGATTCGATGCAGGGCACTTACGACTTGAAGGAAATGCGCCGTATTGTCAATGCATTGCCGAAAGAATATCGTGTACCTTTTGCCATGTATGTGTCGGGCTTTAAGTACCGTGAAATTTCGGATAAGCTCAACCTCCCTTTGGGTACCGTGAAAAGTCGTATTTATTTTACTCGCCAAAGATTGCAGGAAGATCTAAAGGATTTTAGATAATCATGATAACTCTCTATCTTTAAAAAATAATATATTTATTCACTACTGTCCAATAAAAGTTGGTTGATCGGTCTTTGAAATTATTGAAATACAGTCTTTTAAGTGGTATTTCCGAATGAAACGGATTTGAATTTGTAGCTTAGCGGTCAAATTGAAGACTGCTTATGAACCAAGACAAAT
>NZ_DBEXBB010000207.1:0-9180 GCF_048170425.1 Phocaeicola sp. | reverse complement strand
ACAATTCTCCGCTAACCATTGCCGATCGCAAGTCTCATGCAATCATAGCCCAAGCACTGTCCGCAACTCCCTACCCCGTTTTGAGTGAAGAAGGAGCCCAAATCGACCCTGAAGAGAGACTAGAATGGAAAGAACTATGGGTAGTCGACCCGCTGGACGGTACCAAGGAATTTATCAAACGTAACGGTGAATTTACCGTAAACATTGCTTATGTAAAAAACGGTAGCCCCGAAGCAGGAGTCATTTACATTCCAGTGAAGCAGGAACTTTATTTTGCTGACATGGAGTTTGGAGCCTACAAAATCAAAGACATCACTGAGTCTGGAGCTTATCCGTCACTGGATGCGCTGATGGAGCAAGCTGAACGTCTGCCGTATGCAAATCGGACAAACGACACGTTCATTATCGTAGCTTCACGGTCACACCTGACTCCTGAGACAGAAGCTTACATCCATGAAATGCAGCAAAAACATGCACAAGTGGAAACAATTTCTAAAGGAAGTTCGTTAAAGCTGTGCCTCATCGCCGAAGGAGAAGCTGATGTGTATCCTCGTTTTGCGCCGACCATGGAATGGGATACGGCTGCCGGTCATGCTATCATCCGTGCTTCCGGAAAGGAAGTATATCAGGCTGGAAAAACAGAACCGCTACAATACAATAAAACAGACCTGCTGAACCCCTGGTTCATCGCAGAATAACACACCAATTTATGTCTATCGAGATTATCATCGTACTCTTTTCACTTGTGGCCATGCTGGCTGCACTGATTATGGACAAAATGCGACCGGGAATGATTTTATTCTCAGTGGTCGTAATTTTCCTTTGTACGGGGATTCTTACCCCTAAAGAAATGCTGGAAGGTTTCAGCAATAAAGGAATGATTACCGTCGCCATGCTGTTCCTGGTCAGCGAAGGTGTTCGTCAGAGCGGTGCTTTAACCCAACTTATCAAAAAACTTCTTCCTCAAAAAGAAACTTCCGTATTCAAGGCACAGGCACGCATGCTGCCCAGTATTGCCTTCATTTCGGCCTTTTTGAACAACACACCGGTTGTAGTTATCTTTGCCCCCATCATTAAACGGTGGGCCAATTATGTCAAACTGCCGGCCACTTATTTTTTAATTCCCCTTTCGTATGTAACAATTTTAGGAGGTATCTGTACCTTAATAGGAACCTCTACCAACTTGGTGGTGCATAGTATGATTCTTGAAGCTGGAATGAAAGGGTTCAGTATGTTCGAACTAGGAAAAGTCGGCATCTTCATTGCATTGGCCGGCATCATCTACCTATTTCTGTTTTCCAAGAAACTGTTACCTGCCAACCGTCCGGAAACAACGAATGAAGAAGAAGGCGATTCTTCATTGCATCTCGTAGAAGCCGTTATAGGACCTCGATTCCCAGGTATCAACAAAACGGTCAGTGAATTCGATTTTAAACGTCATTACGGAGCCGAAATAAAAGAACTTCGCCGTAGCGGACGCACTTATACCAATCTAAGCAAAGTCAGTTTCCGAGAAGGTGACACTCTAGTGGTACTGACCGACGATAGCTTTATCCAGACATGGGGAGAATCATCCGTCTTCCTGATGTTGGCCAATGGAAAAGAATACGAACCAACCGGAAAGAAAAAACGCTGGTTCACCCTCTTCCTGCTTTTATTCATGATTGTAGGAGCCACTATCGGTGAACTACCGGGCATCGAGAAATATCTTCCTGAAGGCATCAAGCTGGATATGTTCTTCTTCGTATCTATCACTACGGTCATCATGGCCTGGAGCAAGATATTCCCCCCGCAGAAGTATACTAAATATATTTCATGGGATATTCTGATTACAATTGCCTGCGCTTTTGCAATCAGTAAAGCCATGGAAAACTCTGGAGTAGCCGACCTATTAGCCGGATACATTATCAGCCTGAGCCACAACTATGGTCCCTATGTATTGCTAGCCGTACTGTTTATCATTACGAACATCTTTACGGAACTAATTACCAACAATGCGGCGGCGGCACTGGCTTTCCCTATAGCCTTGTCCTTGTCCACTCAGTTAGGAGTCAATCCGATGCCCTTCTTCGTAGTCATCTGCATGGCAGCCTCAGCCAGTTTCTCTACCCCCATCGGCTATCAGACCAACCTGATTGTGCAAGGTATCGGGAACTACAAGTTCACCGACTTCGTCCGTATCGGATTGCCGCTGAACATCATCACGTTCCTGATTTCCGTGTTCCTTATCCCATTGATATGGCCGTTTTAAAACCGATTCAAATACGCTTTAAAATATGAACAATCAAGAAACAAATCATATCTATCCGATATTCGACCGCATGTTAGGTCGTGCCGATAAAGAAGAACTATTGAAACAACGCGGACTCATGATCTGGTTTACCGGACTAAGCGGTTCTGGCAAGAGCACCATCGCCATTGCCCTGGAACGTGAGTTGCAGCAACGCGGCTTACTATGCCGTATCCTAGATGGCGACAATATCCGCAGCGGCATTAACAACAACTTAGGATTCTCGGCAGAAGACCGTGTAGAAAATATTCGCCGTATTGCAGAAGTCGGCAAGCTGTTTGTCGATACCGGTATCATCACCCTGGCGGCTTTTATCAGCCCCAACAATGAGATACGTGAAATGGCTGCCGGAATTATCGGAAAAGAAGACTTCTTAGAAATCTATGTCAGCACCCCGCTGGAAGAATGCGAACGCCGCGATGTAAAAGGCCTGTATGCCAAGGCACGCCGTGGAGAAATCAAGAACTTCACCGGCATCTCTGCTCCGTTCGAAGCGCCAGTGCATCCGGCACTTTCGCTCGACACATCGAAATTATCCCTTAAAGAATCTGTCGACCGACTGCTCGACCTGATTCTTCCTAAAGTAATCAAAAAATAAACATATATAACCATGCAAGAAGAATACAATTTAAGTCACCTGAAGGAGCTCGAAGCCGAGTCTATTCACATCATCCGTGAGGTGGCTGCCGAATTTGAAAATCCGGTGATGCTTTACAGTATCGGAAAAGACTCATCCGTCATGGTCCGTCTGGCAGAAAAAGCCTTCGCTCCAGGAAAAGTTCCTTTCCCACTGATGCACATCGATTCTAAATGGAAATTTAAGGAAATGATTCAGTTCCGCGATGAATATGCCAAGAAATACGGCTGGAACCTGATTGTAGAAAGTAACATGGAAGCTTTCAATGCAGGTGTAGGCCCCTTCACTCACGGAAGTAAGGTACATACCGACCTGATGAAGACACAGGCCCTGCTTCATGCCCTCGACAAATATAAATTTGACGCTGCTTTCGGTGGTGCACGCCGCGACGAAGAGAAATCACGCGCCAAAGAACGTATCTTCTCTTTCCGTAACGAATTCCACCAATGGGACCCTAAGAACCAGCGTCCGGAACTCTGGGACATCTACAATGCCCGTATCCGTAAAGGTGAAAGCATTCGCGTATTCCCGTTGAGCAACTGGACAGAACTGGACATCTGGCAATATATCCGTCTTGAAAATATTCCCATCGTACCGCTATATTTCGCTAAAGAACGCCCTGTAGTCAATATGGACGGACAACTGATTATGCCCGACGACGACCGCCTGCCGGAAAAATATCGCGACAAGATTGAAATGAAGAAAATCCGTTTCCGTACCTTAGGATGCTGGCCGCTGACAGGAGCCATTGAAAGCGAAGCCGATACCATCGAAAAGATTGTAGAGGAAATGATGACCACCACAAAGAGTGAACGTACTACCCGCGTCATCGACTTCGACCAGGAAGCCAGCATGGAACAAAAGAAACGTGAAGGATATTTTTAATTACGTAACCACATGGAACAATTAGATAAAAGTAAATCAGGCAACCCGATGGAAGGAGAAGCCAGAGGCAAGATGTCCATCGAAGAATTCCTGACAAAAGATGAACAAAAAGACCTGCTCCGTTTCCTGACCGCAGGTTCAGTAGACGACGGAAAATCCACTCTAATCGGACGTCTGCTGTTCGACAGTAAGAAATTGTATGAAGACCAGCTCGATGCCCTGGAACGTGACAGCAAGCGTATGGGAAATGCCGGTGAACACATCGACTACGCCCTGCTGCTCGACGGACTGAAAGCTGAACGTGAACAAGGTATCACCATCGACGTAGCTTACCGTTACTTCTCCACCAACAACCGTAAGTTCATCATTGCCGACACTCCGGGACACGAACAATACACCCGTAACATGATTACCGGTGGTTCTACCGCTAACTTGGCAGTCATTTTGGTCGATGCCCGTACCGGTGTCATCACACAGACCCGCCGCCACACTTACCTGGTATCCTTGTTAGGTATCAAGCACGTGATATTGGCTGTCAACAAAATGGACTTGGTAGACTACTCAAAAGAAGTATTCGACAAGATTGTATCTGAATATACCGCTTTCATCTCCCCGTTAGGAGTTCCCGATGTGCAGTGCATTCCGCTTTCAGCCCTTGAAGGTGACAATGTAGTAGAAAAATCAGACCGCACTCCATGGTACGAAGGTCCAGCCTTGCTGGAATTCCTTGAAACCGTACACATCGGCAACGACCATAACCTGAACGACTTCCGGTATCCGGTACAGTATGTACTCCGTCCGAACCTCGACTTCCGTGGCTTCTGCGGAAAGGTAGCTTCCGGCATCATCCGTAAAGGTGATGAAGTGGTGGCCCTTCCTTCCGGCAAACGTTCCCATGTGAAGAGCATCGTGACGTACGATGGGGAACTCGACTATGCCTTCCCACCCATGTCTGTAACCCTGACACTGGAAGACGAAATCGACGTATCCCGTGGTGAAATGCTGGTACACCCGGACAACATGCCGTTGGTTGGACGTAACTTCGAAGCTATGCTCGTATGGATGGACGAAGAAAAGATGGACATGGAAAAATCCTTTTTCCTGAAGCAAACCACCAATACCAGCCGCACCCGTATCGACAGCATCAAGTATAAGGTAGATATCAACACCATGGAACACCTGTCAGTAGAAAACGGACGTCTGGCCAAGGAAAATGTGCCTATGCAACTCAACCAGATAGCCCATGTGGTACTAACTTCTTCCAAGGAACTGTTCTTCGACCCATATACAAAGAACAAAGCTACCGGTGCCTTCATCCTGATTGACCCGATTACCAACAACACCAGTGCAGTAGGTATGATTATCAATCAGGTGGCCGACAAAGACATGCACAACCAGATGGAACTGCCTGTCCTCAATCTGCCGAAACTGGGAATTGCTCCAGAGCACTACGAAGCCATTGAACGTGCCGTAAAAGAACTGGAACGTCAAGGCATTGCTGTGGAAATAAAAAAATAACATACATCACACACGGTAAGGTATGAATAAAAAATTCACAGCTCTCGCAATGGCGGCATTCATGGTCTACCTGGACGCTTCTGCCTCTATTCAGGCAATGGAAACTTCAGCAGAAACCTATACTTCTGCCAACGAAAGTCATCAATGGAAAGGTAAAAAAGTAGCTTTCTTGGGTGACTCCATTACAGACAAACAACGAATCGGTACACAAAAGTGCTACTGGGAGTACTTAGCCGAGATGTTGGGAATCGATGCGTTTTCATACGGTATCAATGGAAATCAAATGGATGGTCTGCTGAAGCAAGCCCAGCAACTACTTCAGGAACACGGACAAGACATCGATGCCATTATTATCTTCGCAGGTACCAATGATTTCAATGCAGGAATCCCTATCGGCAAATGGTTTGAAGAAGTAAAACGCGATGCTCCCATGCCGAACGGAAAGAAAGCAGAAAGGACTTACCGTGAAATGAATACAAATACAGACACATTCTGCGGACGTATAAACAGACTGATGGATTATCTGAAAACGAATTTCCCGACTCAGCAAATCATTTTGCTGACACCTCTGCATCGAGGATTTGCACAATTTGGAGACACCAATGTACAACCGGAAGAAGCTTTCGCCAACAGTAAAGGATTATTCGTAAGTGAGTATGTGCAAACAATCAAAGAAGCCGGAAATGTCTGGGCTGTACCCGTAATCGACCTGAACAGCCTGAGCGGGCTATACCCCATGAATAATTCCCATGTGCCTTATTTCCACAATGGAGAAACGGACCGGCTTCATCCCAATGCAGAAGGACACAAACGAATGGCCAAGACACTGATGTACCAGATGATGGCCCTTCCTTCTTCATTTAAATAAAGAATAAAGACCAAGAAATAATAAAACAAAACGTAAAAATGGGATTACTTGAATTCAACAAACTCCCCATCAACACCTTGGTGGGAGCCGACTGGAAGACTTTCAACCAGATAACCGCCGGTCGTACCATCGACCCAGCGTACAAGGGAAAATACCGCCTGACCAAGGCCGTATGTCGCCTGTTATCCACCCTGGCTCCCCTACAGGACAAGCGCTACGAGAAACTTTTAGCTGACAAGCCATTAGAACACGACCCTGTATTTATACTCGGACACTGGCGCAGTGGAACTACGTTCATGCACAACGTATTTTCTTGCGACAAGCACTTCGGTTACAACACTACCTATCAAACGGTATTCCCACACCTGATGATGTGGGGACAACCTTTCTTCAAGAAGAACATGAGCTGGCTGATGCCAGACAAACGTCCGACCGATAACATGGAACTGGCCGTAGACCTTCCGCAAGAAGAAGAGTTTGCCTTAGCCAACATGATGCCTTACACGTACTATAACTTCTGGTTCCTGCCTAAACACATGCAGGAGTATGCCGACAAGTACCTGTTGTTCGATGACATCAGCGAGGCCGAACTGAAAGTGTTTGAGGAAACCTTTACCAAACTCATCAAGATTTCCTTGTGGAACACCCATGGCACTCAGTTCCTCAGCAAGAATCCGCCGCATACCGGACGTGTGAAGGAACTGGTGAAAATGTTCCCGAACGCCAAGTTCATCTACCTGATGCGTAACCCGTACACCGTATTTGAATCTACACGCAGCTTCTTCACCAACACCATCCAGCCACTGAAATTGCAGGACATCAGCAATGAAGAATTGCAAGAGAACATTCTTTCGGTTTATGCCAAACTGTACCATAAATACGAAGCCGACAAGAAGTTCATTCCGGAAGGCAATCTGGTAGAGGTTCGCTTTGAAGACTACGAAACCAATGCCTTCGACATGACGCAGGAAATCTACCAGAAACTACAGATTCCCGGCTTTGAAGAGGCTCGTGCCGACATCGAAGCTTACGTCAACAAAAAGAAAGGTTACAAGAAAAACAAATACCAATACAAGCCTGAAACGGTAGAGCTGGTAGAAAAGAACTGGTCATTTGCCTTAGAGCAGTGGGGATATAAGTTGTAAGACTGAACTCTATAAAACAAAAAATGCGGGATATAGTTCCGCATTTTTTGTTATACATTCTCAGCCCGCTTATTCACATACTATCCGAAATCCTACGGCCGTTTTCAGACGAACAGAATCAGGATAAACAATACTCAGTCCGTCCGCCTCTTGCTTCCACGCTATCTTATTCTTCTCTCCCAATAACTCCACAGAAGTCACATGCTTTTGTCCTATACCCGCATCACTTCCTAAAGAGACAATTTTCAGTTTATCGCCAGCCTTTGGTACAGTCATACACCAGGCATAGATTGCTCCATCTTTGCCAACTGTAAAACGAAAATCAGTGGTATAGAAGGAATGATTCGCCTGATTTGCTCCAATAAACCCGCCAGGCAACACATTCAATTTACCGTCCTTTCCTTCACCTAATACAGTCCAGGCAGAACTTCCATAAATTCCCTGTCCGTTTATCCGCATCCATTCACCGACTTCTTTCAACATCTTTACACAGCCTTCATCCAGTGAACCATCAGGACGAAGCGGAATAGATACACCTACCGCACCGTCACGAGCCACAATTTCCAGCAAATAACGTATCACCGCATCTGAGCTATACACAAAATCCGGTCCATAGAACCAGTCACCGACCGGAGCCTCTGCAATCCAGGCTTGATCGGTTTTGATATTCTCTGGAATTCCACTCTCACAAGTATTGACCGTACCATTCGTCTGCTTCCTGAACTTCACGATACTGAACACATCCACCTTTCCCCGTCGAGCCAGCGTCTTATTATAGAAATCCGCTATCACTCGTTGCATGGCATCACATTTGTATCCAGTACCTGTTCCAGAGCCACTGAAAGGTTGCTGGTCTGTACCGTCTGTATAAATGAAATCCGGATTGTATTTATCTACGGCATCCATCATTCTCAACGCCCACCATTTAGCATACCATTCGGCATACTCCAGATGACCGCTAAAGATACCGGCTTGAGGAGGAGACCATCTTGAGTTGGCCGCCTCAGCCACCGTTTCATACTCCCTTAAATTAATCCCATACAGATACCTGGGGTCTAATCCTTCCCACCATTTACCTTTTCCGTCAGCCAAAGTCAGGTTTCCATCGTATGACACGCCTTTCTTGTTACCTTTCGTATCACTTTGAAAAGCTGTCTGCCACCACCACCAGGAATACTCATGATGGAAGGTAAGACCAAAACGGATTCCTGCCTTTCTTGCAGCTTTCTCCCATTCACCAATCAAATCACGCTTCGGCCCCAGACGAGTGGAGTTCCAAGGTTGATATTTGGAATCCCACATATCAAACTGGTCATGATGCACACCCTGGATAATAAGAAATTTTGCTCCTGCATCCTTGTATATATCCACTAGAGACTTCGGGTCAAACTTCTTCGGATTCCAGTCGCGCAATACTTCCTTGTATCCCACTTCCGAAGGATGTCCATAGTTCTTCAGATGATTTTCATACGCCGGTGTCCCCTCCACGTACATTTTCCGGGCATACCAGTCGCCGCTTTCTCCTGCCGACTGCGGTCCAAAGTGTATCCAGATTCCAAATTTAGAATCCCGCAACCATTCCGGTGTACCCGGATAATTTGCCTCAATCGACTGCCACGTGGGTGCATACGGTCCGTCAGTGACCGGCAAATCCAGTTTTACCTCTTCAAAAGTCTGGTTATTCCCCATCGGAACAGAATTTTCCGCCAGCGGTTTATGTACTGACGGCATCGGCTCCAGTTCATAGTTCACTCCTCCATTCGCTTGGTGCTGACAGGCTGCCATGCAAACTCCCACACATATACAGCCTAATAATGTAATCTGATTCATGCCTATT
>NZ_DBEXBB010000206.1:0-9393 GCF_048170425.1 Phocaeicola sp. | reverse complement strand
AAAAGAAAAACCCGCAACCAGCACAAGCGGAGGATGCGGGAAACTTGTATGAATACATTCGCCAGAAAGCAGCCGAGGACTCCATCCGGCGAAAAGAATTCTTCCGAAAAGATAAAGTCAGAAACAACCAGTACGACGTGCAGCGTGAAATCCAGCGGCTGCGCGAACAGCAGAACTGACGAGTGTCTTATTTCATTTCTTGAATACGAAATACACTGCCAATATCAGGCAGAAAAATGCAGCCAGGTGATTCCATTTCAGTTCCATCTTGAACGCAATCATGGAGAAAATGGTAAACACGGCCAGCGTAATCACCTCCTGAATCACTTTCAGCTGCATGATGTCAAACGGTCCCCCACTGTCTCTGAACCCCAGACGGTTGGCCGGAACCTGTAGACAGTATTCAAAAAAAGCAATGGCCCAGCTGAACGCAATCACCCCAATCAGCGGCAGTGAAGCAAACCAGCTGAACTCTTCACGCATCTTCAGGTGACCGTACCAGGCAAACGTCATGAAGATGTTCGAGAAAATCAGTAAAACAATCGAATAAATACCTTGTGATAGCATATCTTTTTCCTTATTTAAAAATCGGCTGCAAAGATACGTTTTTTAAATGAAAAAGACATGCTATCCTTGCGTCTTTACTCATTCAGTACGAAGGAATTTCCACACCAGCGCACTGAAAGCCGCTCCCACGAAAGGTGCCACGATAAATAGCCAAAGTTGTTCGATGGCTTGCCCGCCTTCCATCAGAGCCGGTCCGATGCTTCGTGCCGGGTTTACGGATGTGCCCGTAATCGGTATACACACAATGTGAATCAGTATCAGTGTAAGTCCGATGGCCAGTCCGGCCAGATTGCCAGCCCCCTTCTTTTCGTCCGTGGCAGCCAGCGCCACCAGCACAAAGATGAAGGTAAACACGGCTTCGGCCAGAAACGCCTGCCCCATGGCATCAGATGCAAAGCTGTTGGAACCTGTGGTTGTCGGTCCTCCGTGTGCACCGGTCGATACCAGCAGCGTGAGAATCAGTGAACCGATAATGGCGCCCACAACCTGAAACAGCATGTACATCAACGCCCGTTTCGTTTTCATGCCTCCCGACAGCCATACACCCAGTGTAATGGCCGGATTGATGTGGCAGCCGGAAATGTTTCCTATGGTATATGCCATGGCGATGACAGAAAGACCGAATGCCATGGCCACTCCGATGGTTCCTACTCCGGCACCCATTGTGTCGGCCACTCCTCCTGCAAATACGGCGCTGCCGCAGCCCAGCAGTACAAGAACCATTGTTCCGACTAGTTCAGCTACATACTTTTTCATAGGCATTACATTTAAAATTCTACGATGCCGTAATTTAGTATTTTCGCCGGAGAAACGCAAGATTGCTAATGATTTATTAACTTAAAATCAGACAGAAAGAGGTCTGCCGGAAAACACAAGTACGTTTCAGGGAAAACGTAAGGACGTTTGAGTCCAAACGCACTTGCGTTTGAAGTAAAACTCTTTGACGTTTTGAGTAAAACGTAAAGGCGTTTTTTACGCCTTCGGTTCGTAGGTGAAATACACCTTGCGCGGCATGCGTGTAATGGGTGTTTCTTCTTCAGCCTGCTGCATGTTCCTCTTTTTCTTTCCTCTGCTCCAGGCTATCCAGCCATACACCGAAGCCAGCAGGTAATACACGTTGATTCCGAAATCGGCATACAGCCCGGCCTGATAATACACCACCAGATAGACGGCGGGCATCACGATACAGGCCAGCCACAGGTAAATGCTGGCACGGTACTCCAGCCATAAATAGACTAACCCCACGAGGGTTCCAAACACTTCCAGGTAATTCATGGTGCAAAGATAGTGTAAGCCGAGTGCAGCGGCAAATAGAAAGAATTGTTTTCCGGATACTTTTTCTTTTTGAGGGATATTTTCTATCTTTGATGCAGATTGAACATTTTTGTTCAGTAGATTGAACATTTTGTGGAATTAGATTGAACATTTGGGAAAAATGGAATATAAAAGAGCACAGTTTCAGGAAATTCTTAGCCGTATAAATGAGCCAAGAAGTAAAATACAGGTTATTGTCGGCCCTCGACAAGTAGGAAAATCTACCCTTATCGGTCAGGTACTGGAAGAATGCACCCTTCCGTTCGACAGTTATTCCGCAGATGATGTGACAGGTGTATCTGCCGACTGGCTTACCCAGGTATGGGAATCACAAAGAATGAAAATGGCCGTTCGTGGAGAAACCAAAAGGCTGATGGTCATAGATGAAATCCAAAAGATAAGAAACTGGAGTGAAACGGTAAAAGCCGAATGGGACCGCGACACCCGAGAAAAAAGGCAACTGATAGTGGTACTGTTGGGCTCTTCCAGAATGTGGATTGAAAAAGGTCTGACCGAATCGCTTGCCAGACGGTTTGAACTTATCCGTCTCTCCCACTGGACTTATACTGAAATGAAAGACTGTTTTGGATGGTCTTTGCCACAATATGTCTATTTTGGCGGTTATCCGGGTGCCGCACAATACATTCAGAATGAAACACGCTGGAGAAACTATGTGAAAGATGCATTGATTGAGGCTTCCATTTCAAAAGATGTGTTGATGGATACCCGTATTATGAAGCCCCAGCTCTTGCGGCAGTTGTTTGAGATAGGCAGCAGTTATAGCGGAGAATTACTTTCACTTACCAAGGTAGCTGCCCAACTGCAAGATGCAGGAAATGTGACCACGCTTGCCGGTTACCTGCATCTTCTGGATGAATGTGGTTTACTTTGTGGACTGCAGAAATACGCAGAAGATGAAGCACGGAAATATAATTCCGTTCCCAAGTTTCAGGTTCATAACAGTGCACTTCGGAATGTATATGCCGACGAAGATTTTTCGGAAGTGATAGAAGATGCCAGGTTATGGGGACACTATGTAGAATCCGCCATTGGTGCGCACCTTGTCAGCCAGGCACAGATTTATGACTACAAAGTGTATTACTGGAGAGACAAGAAAGATGAAGTAGACTTCGTTCTGGTCCGGAGAAACAAGAAGGTAGCCATTGAAGTGAAAAGTGGAAGAAGAACCACCAATCAAGGGCTGAACGTTTTCTCGCAGTTATACCATCCGCACAAGGCTTTGGTGGTAGGTTCCGGAGGATTGCCTTTTGAGGATTTCTTATCGATGGACCTTAATTTGTTGTTTAAGTAATTGATAAATTCTTACCTTTGAGAAAGAAATAAAAATAGTTATGAGCGGAGAAGATTTGCAAAGACAGACCTCTATCAATATACAGGAAAAGGCCAACTTAATCTGGGCCATTGCCGATAAACTAGTAGGTTTATATAAACCTCACGAATATGGAAAGGTAATCCTACCCATGTGTGTAATCAAGCGTTTTGAAGATACCCTTGCACCAACAAAGGACGCTGTTATCAAGATGAACGAAGACCTTGAAGCAAAAGGTATAGCCGTAAAGAAAGGCTTCCTTGAAGCGGCAGCCAAACAGAAATTCTATAATACCAGTAAGTTTACTTTCGATATTTTACTTGCCGATGCCGATAACATCAAAGATAACTTCGAGAACTACCTCAATCATTTTTCCGAGAATGTGATTGACATCATCAACCGCATGGACTTCTACAACGAGATTAAGAAGATGGACGATAACAACCGGCTTTATCTCGTCATCAAGGAGTTCTGTTCTGCCAAGGCCTATTTAGGAGCCGATGTAGTTTCGGCTGTGGATATGGGATACATCTTTGAAGAACTGGTTCGAAAATTCTCCGAGTCGTATAATGACCAGGCAGGAGCCCACTTTACCGCACGCGACATTATTTACCTCATGAGTGAGTTGCTTGTGGGTGACCATGAGCAGGAAATGCAGGAGGAAGGAATTGTGGCATCTATCTACGATATGGCCATGGGAACCAGCCAGATGCTGGCTTGTCTGGATGAACGGTTCCGCAAGATAGACCCTGGAGCCGAAATTACTTGTTACGGGCAGGAGCTCAATCCGCAGACGTATGGTATTGCCAAAGCCGATATGCTTATAAAGGGCGGTAATGCCGATAATATGCGACTTGGCGATACTCTTGGCGACGACCAGTTCAAAGGCTATCAGTTTGACTACATCATCTCAAACCCTCCTTTCGGCATTGACTGGGAGGCTTCCGAAAAACGGGTGAAAGCCGAAAACGAAATGGGCGAAGCAGGACGTTTTGCTCCGGGACTGCCGGCAAAGGGAGACGGACAGATGCTGTTTATGCTCAACGGTGTGGCAAAGCTGAAAGAAGACGGCCGTATGGCCATTATCCAGAATGGTTCTCCACTTTTTAAAGGTGATGCAGGAAGTGGTGAAAGTGAAATACGAGGCTATCTGCTGGAACATGACTGGCTGGAGGCGATTATCCAGTTGCCTAACGACCTGTTTTATAATACGGGTATTGCTACCTATATTTGGGTAGTGAGCAAAAATAAGTCGGAAGAACGTGCGGGCAAGGTGCAGCTGATCGATGCCAGCAAATGCTTCGAGAAACTGCGCAAGCCGCTTGGCAATAAGCGTGTAGAGATTACAACTCTTTGCCGCGAACTGATTATGCAGGCTTATCACGATTTTACCAACTGGGAATATACCTCCGAACATAATCCTGAGCTGAAAGTGGAAAGTAAGGTAAAAGATGTGGAGGATTTTAAGTTTACAAAACTCACCATCAACCGCCCCTTGCGGCTGGAGTACAAGGATATTCATTTTGACGAGACTACTGCGGCCAATTATAAGGAAGCGGACAAAGCCTTGCTGAAAGAGGTGGCTGCATACTGGGAAGCAAATATGCCAGGGCACGTAAGCTTTCCTGATATTACTTTCTTCCTTGAGTTGAAGAAGGCCAAGATAAAAGTGCCGCAGGGAAAGGTTGCTTTGTTGAGAAACTATTTCGGCAAACGTAACCCTGATATGATGGAAGCATACATAAAGCCTGTTGACCAGGAAAGTGGATTTGCACCTGACCCGGAATTGAAGGACAGCGAAATTATCCCTTGGAAAGAAGATATAACCGAATACCTTGACAAGAACGTGCGTCCGTATGCCCCTGACTTCTGGTACAACGAATCTGAAAGTAAGATTGGTTATGAAATTCCGCTGACACGTGAGTTTTATAAATACACTCCTCTTACAGCAAGTTCAGTAATATTCGATGAACTGAAAAAACTGGAGGAAAGAGAATCGGAACTGATGTCCAGGATATTAGGGTAAGCAGATATAAATCAGCATCATATCGATCATGAACGAGCAGCAAAACAACGGAAATATAATCCTCTACCAGACAGAGGATGGCAAATCAAGGATAGAAGTGACTCTATGCAATGATACGGTTTGGCTTACAGCCGACCAGATGGCAGAGTTGTTCCAGAGAAACAAATCTACCATTTCCCGGCATATAAAGAATGTATTCGAGGACGGAGAGCTACAATCAGATATGGTTGTTGCATTTTTTGCAACAACCACTCAGCATGGTGCTATCAAAGGAATGCAACAAACTCATCAGGTAGCATACTATAACCTCGACATGATAATCAGCGTAGGCTATCGTGTCAAGTCGCACCGTGGCGTACAGTTCAGAATATGGGCTACACAAGTTCTGCGTGAATATCTTGTAAAAGGATTTGCCATGAACGATGATTTGCTGAAAAGAGCTGGCGGAGGAAACTATTTCGACGAGCTGCTAAGCCGTATCCGTGACATCCGTTCCTCGGAAAAGGTATTCTACCGCAAGATACTCGAAATTTATGCCCTGAGTATAGATTATGACCCGCGTACAGAGACTACCATGCAGTTCTTCAAGACTGTACAAAACAAGATGCATTTCTCTGTACATGGTCATACCGCTGCCGAAATTATATATGAGCGTGCTAACGCGGAAAAAGATTTCATGGGACTTACTTCATGGACGGGAGCATTGCCCAAACGTACCGATGCGGAAATAGCGAAGAACTATCTTTCTTCCGATGAGCTGGATACGCTCAACAGAATCGTCAGTCTATACTTGGATTTTGCCGAACTTCAGGCTAAATCGCATAAGCCTATGTACATGAAAGACTGGATTCAAAAGCTGGACGATTTCCTAAAGCTTTCCGGAAAAGAGCTGTTAAGCCATGCTGGAAAGATTTCTGCCGAGTTTGCAAAGCAGAAAGCAGATACGGAATACGACAAGTTCAAGGAAAGGACTGTTTACAACCTTTCACCCGTAGAAATTCATTTTTTAGAGAATTTTGAAAAGGAGCAGAAGAAGCTGAAAAACTAATGCTACATGGATTGATTACTCTTTAATTTAAATAGGAAGATTGAGGATTATGGAAAATAGATACAATAAATATAAAGATAGTGGTATTGCTTGGATTGGGGAGATTCCAGAGCATTGGGAAATAACTTCGTTCAAAAGAAAAATCACTATTAATAATGGAAAGGATTATAAAAATTTTTTGGATGCAGAAATCTATCCTGTAATGGGCTCTGGAGGTTGTTTTGCATATTGTTCAAACTATATGTATGATGGAGAGGCTTTATTGTTGGGTAGAAAAGGTACAATAGATAAACCTTTATATGTAAAAGGTAAATTTTGGGCTGTAGATACAATGTTTTATGCTATACCACATGCAAATTTAGATTGTAAATTTGCATATTATCTTGCACTAATGTTTCCTTTCAATCTTTATTCAACTTCTACATCATTGCCAAGTTTAACACAAACAGATTTAGGCAATATACTTGTTGCTTTTCCTTTTTTATCTGAACAACAATCTATCGCCGCTCACCTTGATCAAAAATGTGGGGAAATAAACGAACTGATAACTTTGCAAGAGGAAATGATAACCAAACTGCAAAGCTACAAGCAATCTGTCATTACCGAAGCTGTAACCAAAGGTTTGGATAAAAATGTTCCTCTAAAAGATAGAGGTATTGAATGGATTGGGGAGATTCCTGAGCATTGGAAAGTTGTAAAGATAAAATACCTTGCTAAAATAAAAAGTGGAGATTCTATATCATCAAATGAAATAGTACAGGAAGGTATTTATGAAGTGTATGGTGGTAATGGACTAATGGGATATTGTAATAAGAAAAATGTTGATGGTTTTAACATTATAATAGGAAGAGTTGGTGCATTATGTGGAAATGTTAGACTTATTTCAGAGTCTAAATATATAACTGATAACGCATTAATTTTAAATTGTTTTGACAATGCATTATATCCTTATATGTATATAATGTTGAAAGCCGCCAATTTGAATAACCTAAGTACAAGCAATGCTCAGCCACTTATCACAGGTTCAAAAGTACTCAATGTCTCATTACCAATACCTCCTCTCCCTGAGCAACAATCCATCGCCGATTACCTCGACGAGAAATGCAGCGAGATAGACGAACTAATCTCCATCAAGCAGCAGAAGATAGAGAAATTGAAGGACTACAAGAAATCATTGATTTTTGAGTGTGTAACCGGAAAAAGAAAAGTATAAGCCATGACTGAATTCGACAAATATATCCGACAGGGAGAACCCGAACAGAAAGAGAAAGCTGCCGCATGGCAAGTTGCTATTGGTTTGCAGGATGTGGACGGACTGAAACCGTCTGAGTATCTTATTCAGACGGCACAGCAACATATCGAAGGAGACATTTCCATTGATGAAGTGAAACATCTGATTGATACGTACTATCAATCGAAATCTTCCCGTGGGGAAATAGAAAATGAGCGGACAGAAGAAGCAGATAAAGTATCGGCACGCATCACGGAACTGCTTTCTGAAAAAACATTCTCGTTTACACCGGATTATCTGCTATATATTCATAAGCGCTTGTTCGAAGGTCTCTACAAGCATGCCGGACAAATCCGTGATTATAATATCACCAAAAAAGAATGGGTGCTTGACGGCGATACGGTAATCTACTCGGATTATGAAATGATTCGCCCTACTTTGGAATATGATTTTGCGCAGGAAAAGGCTACGGATTATCCTGCCATGAATGCAGAACAGGCTTTACAGAGAATCGGTAAATTCATTTCAGGTGTTTGGCAGATACATGCTTTCGGCGAAGGCAACACCAGAACCATAGCTGTGTTCCTTATGAAATACTTGAAGACATTCGGATTTAAGGTGGATAATGATATATTCAAGAAACATTCGTGGTATTTCAGAAATGCACTGGCACGTGCCAACTATAACAACTACTCCAAAGGGGTTTCAGCAGATGCCGGATTCCTGGATATGTTCTTGAGAAACATGTTATTTGGAGAAAATAATCCTCTTAGCAACAGAGAGATGCACATAAACTTTTCTCAAAGTGCCAAAAAAGAGGAGTCAAAGAGCCAGAATGGCACTTTGGATGGCTCTTTGAATTGTACACTGGATGAAATGGCACTGCTGAATTTCTTGAAAGAAAACCCTAAAGCCACACAGTCTGATATAGCCGCACATATTGGTAAATCGGAACGGACCGTGAAGCGTATGACTCCTTCACTCATAGAAAGAGGATTATTGGAACGTATAAATGGGAAAGGTGAAAAAGGAAGCTGGAAAGTAACGATTGATTGTAACTGTAAATGACTATGAATACCGCAGACTTAAAGGAAAAGAACTTCGAAGCCGATATAGAACGCTACCTGATTACAGAGGGAGGCTATATCAAAGGCAACCAAGATACATACGACAAGGACAGGGCTATAGATATGCCAGTGCTTATTTCGTTTATTGAGAAGACACAACCTAAACAGTGGAGAAACTACAAGAAGAGATATGGTGACAAAGCAGAAAGACAATTGTATCGTATATTCCAGGATAATGTGTCACGTTACGGGCTGATACACGTGTTGCGCAAAGGTATTATGGATGTAGGAATCAGCATTAAGTTTTGCTACTTTGCTCCGGCTTCTTGGTTGAACGATGAATTGGTAGCATGCTATTACTCCAATATCCTGACTGTTACACGGCAGTTTGCCTACTCCAATGACGTACGAAACACAATTGATATGGTTTTGTCCGTGAACGGTATTCCAGTGGTGGCACTTGAACTGAAAAACCAGTTTACAGGACAGAGTGTAGAAGATTCCAAATTTCAATGGCGTGAGAAAAGAGACCCGAAAGAACCGTTGTTTCATTTTAATAACCGTATTCTGGTTTACTTTGGGGTAGATCTTTACGAAGCGGCAATGACTACCGAATTGAAGAAAGAACAGACATATTTTGTTCCTTTCAATCAAGGTTCGAATGGAGCGGGTAATGTAGGAGGTGCGGGTAATCCGGAACGTAAAGATGGAGGATATGTTACTTCATATCTATGGGAGGAAGTGCTTCAGCGAGATATGTTGCTCTCTATTCTTCAACGTTATATTTCTTTACAAGAAGAAAAAAAGTTG
>NZ_DBEXBB010000205.1:0-5238 GCF_048170425.1 Phocaeicola sp. | reverse complement strand
AGGAATATGCCAAGTTCGCAGATGCAAACCGAAACGTTATCCTCCAAACTGTGACATCTGAAAAAGAAAGGCTACAGAAAAATTTAAGTTTAGCAGAACAAATCTATAGCCAATCTATGGCACAACTTCAAGTACTACGTGGGAAACTACAAGAAGCAAAACCCGTATTTGCCGTAGTAGAGCCAGCCACAGTTCCACTCTCTCCTGTATCTCCTAAAAAGATAATGATTATTATAGCCTTTGCTTTTTTAGCTTTTGCATTTGAAGCGGCTTGGATTCTTTTTGGAAAAGATATATACTATGATTTCAAAAATGAATTAAGAAAAGAATAATTAAATTCCATGAAACTAAAAGCTATTTTATCCTTCCTTATATTATCTGGCAGTTTAGTACAAGCACAGACAGAAAACGCTTCTCTCACCTACCATGTAGAACTAGAAGCGACTACAGGAAACGGTACGTATGCCCCATTGTGGTTCACGGGAAACCGATATGGACTAGGCAGTACAAACTCCAATTCCGGATATTTACTAGCAGGGATTTCCTACAAAAAACAATTTCAACGTGGATGGCATATCGATGCAGGGCTGGATATGGCAGGTGGAATCCATCAGGCTCAGGATGTATTCATTCATCAGATATACGGTGATTTTTCCTGGAAGATGCTAACACTAAGTATTGGAAGTAAAGAACGACCAGGATTTCCTCTAGCCAAAAATACTGCCTTGAGCAGCGGAATGCTAGTAGAAGGTCCCAATACACAACCAATACCACAAATCAGGGGAGAAATAAAAGATTTTCTGAATATACCAGGTACCAAGGGTTGGCTAGCATTTAAAGGTCATATCGCATACGGATCATTTACAGACAACGGATGGCAAAAAGATTTTGTACAACCTGGAGAGTATTTCGTAAAAAATGTACTCTATCACAGCAAGTCACTCATGTTTCGGCTGGGAAACAAGGAGAAACTACCATTAGAATTTGAGTTTGGAATCCTGATGGCAACACAGTTTGGAGGAGACAGATACCAAAAACTGGAAGATGGCAGTACGGAGAAAGTACTGGACATGCCAGACAATCTAAAAGCATATTGGAAAGCCTTTCTTCCTCAGGCAGGAGGAAGTGATACACCTGGAGGTGAACAAGTTAATGTGGAAGGAAATATGCTGGGAAGTTGGAAATTCGCACTCAACTACTATTGGGGAAATTGGAAATTCCGAGCCTATCTAGAGCATTATTTTGAGGATACTTCGCAGATGTTTTGGGAATACGGACGCTGGAAGGATGGACAAATCGGTCTGGAAATAACTTTTCCTAAAAATCGCTGGATAACTTCCGCAGTATGGGAAGGACTTAGTACAAAAGAACAAACTGGTCCTCTATTATATGACAGTTTTTGGGGACAGTTTCCTGAATATCAAATCAGCGCCAATGATAATTATTACAACCATTACATCTATGGTGGATGGCAACATCAAGGAATGGGTATGGGCAATCCACTTTTACCTGGCCCCGCCTATAATGAAGACCACAGCATTTCATTTAAAAGTAACCGCGTAAGAGCACATCATCTAGGTATCAACGGACAACCTTCCTCAGAATGGGGATATCGCATACTGATTTCATTTGCCAGACACTGGGGCACATATGATAATCCTCTTGAACGACAGAAAAAACAATTCAGTTCACTCTATGAAGCCACCTATACACCGAAATGGGCAAAGGGATGGAGTGCCTCTGCCGCACTAGGAATAGACCGGGGTAATTATCTGGGAAATTCCACTGGAGGAATGCTAACTATCAGAAGAACAGGAATAATCTTTTAATTGAAGAGAATTTATGAAGAGAATTTTCTATATAGGATTTTGCATGGCCTTGTTGACCATAATATGCAATAGCTGTAAAAAAGAGTCCATCAACAGCGATATTGAAGGACATTGGCAGTTATTGGAATTCACGACCAAAGCCGATAAACAAGTACACCACTGTGAACGTATTTATTATAGTATCCAACTTTGGGTTGTAGAAGTTGCGGAGAAACAAGGTCCACAAGAATTAGCTTCTTTTCGGGGAAGATACAAATATGATGAAGCCTCTCGCACTATTGAAATGACAGAAATGAGTACGTATGCTTCCCCTGAGAATTCACGTCCCGCAGAGGTCTGGGAATTGAATCCTTACGGATTAAACAACGTAAATACAACATTCAATGTAATAGAATCAAACGGGAAATATATGACGTTAGAATCAGATTATGCCATACTAAAGTTCAAGAAATTTTAAAGTAAAAGACATTCAATCAACAGAAAAGCCTCGTCTGTCATTGTCAGTACGAGGCTTTTCTATATCTTTGTGGAGTAAAATTATGATTATTTATGGAAAGAAAAGTAGCACTAATCACAGGTATTACAGGACAGGACGGTTCATTCCTGTCAGAATTCTTATTGGAAAAAGGTTATGATGTACACGGTACAATTCGCCGTTCATCGGTTGACTTCCGCGAACGTATCGCGCATTTGGAAGGAAAACCCAACTTTCACTTGCACTATGCAGATTTGAGTGACTCAATGAGTATTTTGCAGGTAGTTAGTAAAGTACAGCCTACTGAGATTTATAATCTGGCTGCACAAAGTCATGTGCAGGTAAGTTTCGACTCTCCGGAATTCACAGCAAACGTGGATGCAACGGGCGTGCTTCGTGTATTGGAGGCTGTCCGTCTGTGCGGACTGAAAGACACATGCCGCATTTACCAGGCTTCTACTTCGGAACTTTACGGAAAAGTGGAGGAAGTACCACAGAATGAAAACACACCGTTCCATCCTTATAGCCCATATGCTGTAGCTAAATTGTATGGTTTTTGGATTGTGAAGGAATATCGTGAAGCTTACAACATGTATTGCTGCTCGGGTATTTTATTCAATCACGAATCAGAACGCCGTGGAGAGACATTTGTAACTCGTAAGATCACATTGGCCGCTGCCCGCATTGCACAAGGAAAACAAGAGAAGCTGTATTTGGGTAACCTGGATTCTTTACGTGACTGGGGATATGCCAAGGACTACGTAGAATGTATGTGGTTGATACTGCAACATGAAACGCCAGAAGATTTCGTCATTGCCACAGGTGTACAACACAGCGTACGTGAGTTCTGTTATCTGGCATTCAAGTATGCAGGTATCGAACTGGAATTCAAGGGTGAAGGTATCAACGAAAAGGGTTATGACAAAGCTACCGGAAAATGTCTGGTAGAAGTAAGCGAGGATTTCTACCGACCGACAGACGTAGTGAACCTCTGGGGTGACCCGACAAAGGCAAAGGCTAAGTTAGGCTGGAACCCGTCGAAGACAACCTTTGAAGAACTGGTAAAAATCATGGTGGATGCGGATATGGCGAAAGTGGCCGTAGAAAAGGCAGGAGAACAGATTCGCACAAACCTGGCAGAGTACCTGGAGAAGGGAATCGTGAAGTAATGAAGAATTAATAATGAAGAATGAGGATTATATGTTCTTTTGTTCTTCTGTCTCTGAAACAATAAATAATTAATTTGTCGAATATGGACAAATCAGCGAAGATATATGTAGCGGGACACCACGGACTGGTGGGTTCCGCTATCTGGAATAACCTGAAGGAAAGAGGTTATAATAACCTAGTAGGACGTTCGCACAAGGAACTGGATTTGCTGGACCCGATAGCGGTAAAGAAGTTCTTTGACGAGGAACAGCCGGATGCGGTGATTCTGGCTGCGGCACATGTGGGAGGTATCATGGCCAACCTGCAATACCGTGCGGACTTTATCTACCAAAACTTACAGATTCAGCAGAACGTAATTGGCGAAAGTTTTCGCCACGGAGTGAAAAAACTATTGTTCCTGGGAAGCACGTGTATTTATCCTCGTGAGGCTCCACAACCCATGAAGGAAGAGGTATTACTTACCTCCCCACTAGAATATACGAACGAACCATATGCCATCGCAAAAATTGCGGGACTGAAGATGTGCGAAAGTTTTAACCTGCAATATGGCACCAACTACATTGCCGTAATGCCGACTAATCTTTACGGGCCAAATGATAATTTCCATCTGGAGAACAGCCATGTGCTACCAGCCATGATCCGCAAAATTCATCTGGCAAAATGCCTGAATGAAGGAAACTGGGATGCAGTGTGCAAAGATATCAACCTGCGTCCGGTGGAAGGTGTGAACGGGAATAACACCCATCAGGAGATTTTGGAGAAACTGGCAAAGTTTGGAATTACTCCAGAAGCGGTCACACTTTGGGGAACAGGAAAACCAATGCGCGAATTTTTGTGGAGTGAAGAAATGGCAGATGCCAGTGTCCATGTATTGCTAAACGTAGATTTCAAACAGACGTACGACGCATCACGAAAGAATGCAGACGGCATCACGGAAATCCGCAACTGCCACATCAACGTGGGTACAGGAAAGGAAGTGTCAATCCGTGAGGTAGCTGAAAAGATCATGAAAGAAATCGACTTCAAAGGTGAACTCCGCTGGGATGCATCAAAACCGGACGGCACACTACGCAAACTGACGGACGTAAGCAAGTTACACAGCCTAGGGTGGCATCACAAAATAGAGATAGACGAAGGTATCCATCGCTTGTATGAATGGTACTTAAAGGGTATCTGTATCAACCACCAGACTGTATAATCTGAATGGAAGCAAAAAAGGAAATACATTGGTATGCTTTCTATGTAAGAATGCATCACGAAAAGAAAACAGCAGAGAAACTTCAAATGCTGAAGATTGTTCATTTTCTGCCGATACAGGAGGTAATACGCCAATGGAGCGACCGAAAAAAGAAAATCAAGCAAGTGGTGATTCCAATGCTGATTTTTATCCGTACTGACGAGAAAGGACGTATGGAACTATTACAAAACCTACCGTCACTGACGGGATGTCTGATAGACCCGGCGACTCGGCGACCTGCCATCATCCGAAACGAGGAAATGGAAAAGTTCAAGTTTATGCTGGATTTTTCGGACGAGACTATCCGGTTTCAAAGTGAACCATTGGTTCCAGGAGAAAAAGTGGAAGTCATTAAGGGAAGTTTGAAAGGCCTTCAAGGAGAACTGGTAGAACTGGAGGATCATTCACAGGTAATGATACGCATTGAGCATCTGGGCTATGCTACTGTAGAAATACCTGTGGGGTACGTAAAGAAATTATAGAAAAGAACAACAATAAAAAACGGCGGGAAATTGCTACATATAATT
>NZ_DBEXBB010000204.1:0-8737 GCF_048170425.1 Phocaeicola sp. | reverse complement strand
CTCCACGAAAAACATAGAAGTTTCCAAAAGGTTTTCCAGTCAATCTTCTGACGCTTGAAAGTATTATGCCCTTTTAGTTGAGACAAGCGATATTTACGACACTCTGGGAGTAATACAAAGGTTGATAAATGATTCATTTTTCAGACGCATGCATCTTCCGATACTGCATAGGAGTTACCCCATGATGTTGCCGGAAAAGCTTGTTCAAATAGCAGGAGTCTATGTACCCCATCCGACTGGCTATCTCCTTGACGCTCATACGGCTGCCTGTCAACAGTTCCTCTACCCGCTTCAAACGGCTCTTGGATACATAGAGCCTGAAATCTTCCCCAAAATTACGTTTGAAAAAACGCCCTATGTAGGTAGGTGACAAACGGAATTTCGCAGCCAGCACGCTCAAGCGCAATTGTTCCGGCTGGTCAATATGCTGTTCTATATAAAGCAGCAGATGCTGTGCCTTATCTTCTTCCGGCGCAATCCCAGTGTCGGGCAAATGAAGTCCCCTGACTGCCAGCAGGATAAGACTGTCCACATAATTCAACCACAACATCTCCGACAAGGAACGCTTGTGTGAAACCTCCCCGACCAGCAATTCCACCTGCTGACGAACGGCTTCCTTATCGGGCGACGAAAGTTCCATCTGGAAACCTGACTGTATTTCGAGGGCATGCCCTATGTAGCGGCCGATACAGTCGAGTACATAATTCTCCGTAAACCGGATAAAGACATAGCGACTATGCGTACGGATGGTGTACAAATGTATCCGGTTGGGAGGTACCAGAAAAAGGTCACCCGCCTCATAGGTATGCCATTCACGCTCGCTCCCCATCGTGTGCGCGCAGAAGTCGCCGCTTCCTTCCAGGATATATGTCATCTCAAAGAACGAATGCTGATGTTCCCCTATCGGAAACTCATCGTGCTCTCTCAAGAGAATCTCCACCTGCTGATACAGATTTTCCTTCCACATAGTCGTATTCTTCATGATTATAGCACAAAAGTACAATTTTTCTCCTTCAGACCTTTCTAACTTTGCAGCACTTTTTTGAAAATCATCAAACGAAGAATATATGGAAAAATTTTGCTGGAAAGGACATGCTTCCATGCTGGGAGCAAATACAATGTGGGGACTGATGTCTCCTCTCTCTAAATTACTTATGGCTGGTGGGGCTGTTACTCCGCTGGTGGTTACAGACCTCCGCATTGGAGGAGCCATGGTGTTGTTCTGGATTGCTTCTTTCAGAAGCCGGAGCACGTCAACCATAAAGACCTGATTACGCTGTTCTTTGCCTCTCTCTTTGCCATCGTGTTCAATCAGGGATGCTTTATCTTCGGCGTGAGCCTGAGTTCACCGGCCGATGCTTCCATCATCACCACGAGCATGCCGCTGTGGGCCATGCTGCTGGCAGCTTTCATCCTGAAAGAACCGATTACCGGCAAGAAAGTGCTGGGCATTGCCTGTGGGGCGAGCGGTGCCTTGTTGCTCATCCTTGGAAGCAGCCAGAACCAGCCGGCCGCCTCGTCTGCCAGCCATACGGCAATATGGGGCGATTTGCTGGTCTTGTTCGCACAGTTCTGTTATGCGTTCTACATTGTACGCTTCAAGGATTTTGTCAACAAATATTCGCTCATCACCATCATGAAGTGGATGTTCACCTACTCTTTTATCTGCACAATTCCCTTCTCTGCCAGCGATTTGATGAACGCAGACTGGGGCGGACTGAAGGCGGTGGAGATTAGCAGCCTGACCTTTATTGTAGTAGGTGCCACCTTCATCAGTTACATGCTGATTGTGGTGGGACAAAAGAATCTCCGTCCTACAGTAGCCGGTATGTACAATTATATCCAGCCGCTTGTGGCTTGTATCGTAGCCGTATGCTGGGGAATGGATTCCTTTAACACGACCAAAATCATTGCCGTAGTGCTTATTTTCGGTGGGGTGTATCTGGTGACTTCCAGTCGTAGCCGGAAAGAAATGGAAGCTTACAAGCAAGCGCATTCGAAACAAGAATAGTGTCACTCACCTTTCACAACCTTTGGATAAGCTAGGAAGCGGTTCGGGAAAGCCCAGCTGAAAAACTACGTTTTTCGCTTGGCTCTCCTCTCACCTTTCACTACCTTTCGATAAGTTAGGATGCGGTTCGGGAAAGCCCAGCTGAAAAACTACGTTTTTCGCTTGGCTCTCCTCTCACCTTTCACTACCTTTGCCGCATACTTAAAAATTAAGGGAAAAATGATGGAATTACTTTATATACACTGGAACCCAGATCCGGCTTTGTTCCACCTCGGCAGTTTTACCCTCCGATGGTACAGCGTGTTATGGATAATCGCTATTCTGGCCGGAAGCCAGGTAGTTTACCATTTGTACAAGCAAAAGGGACTTCCGCTGGACACTTTCCAGACGCTGTTTACCTATAGCTTTATCGGAATCTTTGCCGGAGCACGGCTGGGGCACTGCCTGTTCTACGACCCGCAGTACTTCCTGAGCCACCCGCTGGAAATCATACTGCCGGTACATTTCCTGCCACAAGGCGGATGGGTGTTTACCGGATATGCCGGACTGGCCAGCCACGGAGGTACGCTGGGACTGATTCTGGCACTGGTTCTTTTCTGCCGGAAAACCAAGATTCATTTCCTCGACATTTTGGACATGATGGGCATAGCCGCACCACTGGCTGCCGGATTTATCCGACTGGCCAACCTGATGAACTCGGAAATCATCGGAATGCCGTCGGACGTGCCCTGGGCGTTTATCTTCGAACGGGTGGACATGCAGCCCCGTCATCCGGCACAGCTCTACGAAGCATTAGCTTATTTCCTGTTCTTCCTGGTGATGACGGCCATCTTCCGGAAGAAAAAAGACAACGTACGGAAAGGGTTCTATTTCGGCTTGTGCATCACCCTGATTTTCACCTTCCGCTTCTTCGTGGAGTTCCTGAAAGAAAGACAGGTGGACTTTGAGAATGTGCTCCCTATAGACATGGGGCAGATTCTGAGTATTCCTTTCATCATCGTAGGACTGTATTTCGTATTCCGTAAAAATCATTCCGCCCATGTGTGACACAGCTGCCTCTCATACCTGCCTGCTCTGCATGGGTTCCAACCAGGATGCCCGCCTGCACCTGAAAAATGCGGAAAAGGCATTGCAACGCCTCTTTCCGGAAATTGAATGGGGAGAAATCGTAGAAACCGCGCCGGAGAAAATGGAAAATCCGCAACCGTTCCTGAACCGTGCCGCACGTTTCTGCACCTCACTGGCCATGACGGAGGTGCGAAGCATCCTGAAGCAAATCGAACAGACAAACGGACGGACTCCAGACAGCAAAAAAGAAGGACGCATCCCGCTTGACATCGACCTGCTTTCCTACGACCAGCAGGTGCTCAAACCGGAGGACTGGCAGAAAGAATATGTACGTCTGGCTTTTCGTCACGCCAGTTTCACGTAACCCAAACGGGTATAACGCACTCCATGCGACTCATATTGTGACATGACTTTGGCCGAAAGCAGATGCAGGAACTCCTGCGGTTGTATCTGACGGCTGCGGCAACTCAAGGCATTCGGTGTCAGACTGCGGGCACGGGCCTTGACCAGGAAGGTAAAGCGATTACCGTCACGGTCGGCAGCCAGCACATTCTGGTCGACAAAGAAATCAGGTTTGTACGTATCCACCTGAAGCCGCACGTTCAGCACCGTGACCTGCAAATCTTTTAACACCTCTCCCACCTTCCCGACAAAACGGCTCACCGAAGCAATACGCGGCTTGCGTACGGTCAGTTCAAAATGTACCACGGCAAAACGCTTGGCCAGCTCCACCACCCGTTCGTATCGTGGATTGGTAGGCTCAAACTTATTGGCCAGCCAGAGCATGTAAGAAGGGTCAATGTAATAAATCTCAGCCAGGTGCTTTCCCTTGTATTTACCGAAAGGCATCAAGTCGTCCAGTGCCCCGTAATAAGATTCAAACAACGCATTGTCTGCCGTTTCCAGCCGCACATTGCAGTTCTGCAACATGGAGAAGGCACGGGCACAGGCCGCATCCAGCGTCACGCCTAATGTGCGGACAAACAGATAAGAATGGGGAGAGAGAAATTCGCGCCACAAGGCATAATACGGACGATATTCCGTGGCCATACTGATGAGATAGGCACCGTTTTCGCGCGTACGTCCACGGTTGAAAAGTTCCAGCTCCTTTTGTACTTGTGCGGTGATTTCCATAGTTTCCCTCCTGCTTTGAAAAGCAAGATAAACAAAAAGAGCCAAAAACACAAATTTAAACAAACAAAACGGGAGGAAACAGCTTAAAACAAGCCTTTCCTCCCGTCTGATGAATATGGAATTCTAACAATTAATCGTTACAGAATGGTTTTCACTGTTTCCAGCATACCTTTTTCCTGAATGCTGTCCAGATTCTTCTTCACGGCTTCTGCCAGTCCCGGAATCAGGTTCAGGTCCTCGCCCCAGATAAAGGTTGCGCCCAGCACGCCTTCAGTCACTTTGGCCGTATCACCCGTAGCCCACAACCGTGTCAGCAAGTCCATGATTTCCTGCGCGTCATTGGGCACGATTTCTGCACCGTCAGCACGTACACCGCCCTTGTAATAGGTCATGATGGCAGCCAGTCCCAATACCAGTCCTTCGGGCAACTTGCCCTTGCGTTCCAGGTAAGTCTTCAATCCTGGAAGATCGCGTGTCTGGTATTTCGGGAAGGAGTTCAGCATGATAGAAGTCACCTGATGGTCTACAAACGGATTGTTGAAGCGTTCCAGCACATCATGCGCAAATTTTTCCAGTTCCGCTTTCGGCAGATTCAGGGTTTCCATCAGTTCCTCAAACATCACCTTATGGATAAACTTTCCTACTACCGGATGCTGGCAGGCATCGCGCACGATGTTGATACCCGAGAGGTAAGCTACCGGAGAAAGCACGGTGTGCGGTCCGTTCAGCAAAGTCACTTTCCGTTCGTGATACGGTGCTTCCGATGGCACAAAGAGTACATTCAGTCCGGCTTTGTCGGCAGGGAACTCAGCTGCCACTTCCTGCGGTGCTTCAATTACCCACAGATGGAAGATTTCGGCCTGCACCACCATGTTGTCATCGTATTGCAGCTTTTCCTTGATAGCCGCAATATCCTTGCGCGGGAATCCCGGTACAATGCGGTCTACCAACGTAGCATATACGCCACAAGCTTTCTCGAACCACTGTTTGAAATCATCTCCCAAGTTCCAGAGCTCGATATACTGGTAGATGGTTTCCTTCAACTTGTGTCCGTTCAGGAAAATCAGTTCACACGGGAAGATAATCAGCCCCTTCGACATATCTCCCTGGAAGGTCTTATAACGATGATACAAAAGTTGTGTCAGCTTTCCCGGATAAGAAGAAGCCGGTGCATCTTCCAGCTTGCAGGAAGGATCAAAAGTGATACCCGCTTCAGTTGTATTGGAAATCACGAAACGCATTTCCGGCTGTTCGGCCAGCTTCATGAACTCTTCGAACTGACTGTAAGGATTCAATGCACGGCTGATTACATCGATCATTGTCAGACTGTTCACCGTTTCCCCTTTATCCAAACCCTGTAGATTGACGTGATAAAGACAATCCTGTGCGTTCAGCATGTCAATCATTCCTTTCTCGATGGGTTGAACCACCACTACACTGCTGTTGAAATCAGCCTTTTCGTTCATGTTGTAGATAATCCAGTCTACAAACGCACGAAGGAAATTCCCTTCGCCAAACTGAATGATTCTTTCCGGACGGACCGTTTTCCTAGCGGTCTCTTTGTTTAATGCTTTCATATTATATCTTTAATAACAATATTGTTGTTTATATAGTCATTTTGTCGCAATTCTACTCTCAAAAGTCCGCAAGAGGACATATAAGCAATTGTTTTTCATTAAATTACGTACTCACTCACGGATTTAAATTTCATAAATGAGTGTTGCAAAGGTAATAAATATTTTGTTATTCCAAATAAAATTTCTACTTTCGTGTTCGATAACGGATAGGTATTCGATATTTTATGTTGCCCAACATAAATAAATTGTAACCTCTCTATCAGGAACAACACTATTTGACAATAACTACAAAACCTAAAAATACAGTTTATCATGAAGAAATTTATGGATGAAAACTTCCTGTTGCAAACTGAAACCGCACAGAAGTTATATCACAATCACGCAGCTAAAATGCCGATTATCGACTATCACTGTCACCTGATTCCGAAAATGGTAGCCGATGATTATCAATTCAAATCTATTACTGAAATCTGGCTGGGAGGCGACCATTATAAATGGCGTGCCATGCGAAGCAACGGAGTGGAAGAACGCTACTGTACCGGAAAAGACACTACTGACTGGGAAAAATTTGAAAAATGGGCTGAAACCGTTCCGTATACATTCCGTAATCCGCTTTATCACTGGACACACCTGGAACTGAAGACTGCTTTCGGCATCGACAAGATTCTGAACCCGTCTACTGCCCGCGAAATATTTGATGAATGTAATGCCAAACTGGCTACTCCCGAATATTCAGCCCGCAACCTGATGCGCCGCTATCATGTAGAAACAGTCTGCACAACCGATGATCCGGTAGATTCACTGGAATACCATATTGCCACCCGTGAAAGCGGTTTTGAAATCAAGATGCTGCCTACCTGGCGTCCGGATAAAGCGATGGCAGTAGAGGTGCCGGCTGAGTTCCGTGCCTACGTAGAAAAACTGGCTGAAGTGAGCGGTGTCAGCATCTCTAACTTTGACGATATGATTGAAGCTCTGCGCAAGCGTCACGCTTTCTTTGCAGAACAAGGCTGTAAATTATCCGACCTCGGTATCGAAGAGTTTTATGCAGAAGATTATACCGACGCAGAAATCCGTGCCATCTTCAACAAGGTATACGGCGGTACAGAACTGACACACGAAGAAGTCCTGAAGTTCAAATCGGCCATGCTGGTGGTATTCGGCGAAATGGATTGGGAAACAGGCTGGACACAGCAGTTCCACTACGGCGCCATCCGCAACAACAACACTAAGATGTTCAAGTTGTTGGGACCTGACACAGGCTTTGATTCTATCGGTGAATTCACCACAGCCAAATCCATGGCAAAATACCTGGATCGCCTGAACTCAGAAGGAAAGCTTACAAAAACCATTCTCTATAACCTGAACCCCTGTGCCAACGAAGTAATCGCCACCATGTTAGGCAACTTCCAGGATGGTTCTGTTCCAGGAAAAATCCAGTTTGGTTCAGGCTGGTGGTTCCTCGACCAGAAAGACGGCATGGAAAAACAAATGAACGCACTTTCTCTGCTGGGATTACTGAGCCGTTTCGTAGGTATGCTTACCGACTCACGTTCCTTCCTTTCTTATCCGCGTCATGAATATTTCCGCCGCACACTCTGCAACCTGTTAGGCAAGGACGTAGAAAACGGAGAAATCCCCGAATGCGAAATGCCGCGTGTACAGCAAATGGTAGAAGACATCTGCTACAATAATGCCAAGAATTTCTTCCAGTTCTAAAAGTTTCCGGCACATCTAAAAACAAATAAAAACCGCTTGCAAGGCTGTTCCCTTCCGGAACAGCCTTGCTTGATTTCTACCTTTCCCCTTTCGCCAGCTTCTTCACTCATCCTTCACTTGCTTCTCATAAGGCAAAATGCGGTTTGTCTCTCCTCTCACCTTTCACTATCTTTCCATAAGACAGGAGGCGGTTCGGAATAAACAAACCTGAAAAACTTTGGTTTTCGTTTGTCTCTCCTCTCACCTTTCACTATCTTTGCGTTCCTTTAGCAAAAAAAGAGAGAAAATGACAGTAAAATTTATGAGTCTGGCCAGTGGCAGCAGCGGAAACTGTTACTACCTGGCTACTGACAACACCGCTATATTGGTTGATGCAGGTATCGGTATCCGCACCATAAAAAAAGTATTTAAGGAACGTATGCTCAACCTTGAAGATATACAAGCTGTTTTAGTTACTCATGACCATGCCGACCACATCAAGGCAGTAGGACATCTGGGAGAAAAACACGGGATTCCAGTGTATGCCACTCCGGAAATACATGAAGGTATGAAGCACAGCTACTGCATGACAGAGCGGTTAAGGCCCGAACATACCCGCTTTATTCAGAAGGAAGAAATTTTCAACGTAGGTGATTTCAACATCACCTGCTTCGAAGTTCCTCACGACGGAACCGACAATGTAGGTTACTGTATTACGGCTGACAACAAAACCTTCTCTTTCCTGACTGACATCGGACATATTACTTCCACTGCCGCACACTTTATACAGCAGGCTGATTACCTGATACTGGAAGCTAACTACGATGACAGCATGCTTCAGATGGGGCCTTACCCACAACATTTGAAAGAACGCATTGCCGGCCCGAACGGACACATGAGCAACCATGAAATGGCCAACTACCTGAGCCATCACTTCCCTCAGAGCCTGAAACATTTATGGCTCTGCCATCTGAGCAAGGACAACAACCATCCAGAACTGGCTCTCAAAACTGTGGAGATGGCATTCCAACAGGAAAATATCATCGTAGGAAAAGACGTGGAAGTGACTCCACTGAAACGGACCACTCCTTCTGAAATATATATTCTGGAACATTACTGTCCACTAAAAATCGCGAATAGCTCTTTGAAATAATTGAATTACAGTTTGTTACAAGAGGTTTCCTTGCGCAACGATTTGAAATCATAACTTTGCAGCCTTAACTTAGGTTGCATATGAATAAAGACAAAT
>NZ_DBEXBB010000203.1:0-13090 GCF_048170425.1 Phocaeicola sp. | reverse complement strand
GGGATGATGATTTTTTTCAAAAAAAAGTTTTTTATTGAGTGGTTAGAGCATCTTTCAGTACTTTCTAAGAAGTATCGTAGTACTTCCACGGGAGTACTCCAGTACTTGCCTGAAAGTACTCCAGTACTTCTTAGGGAGTACTGAGATTGAATAATACATTGTAAACTAACTGGTCAGTTTACATAAACAGTCTTGAAGTATTTTTCAAACAACTCTTTCGCTTCGTCTAATTGCGCTTGCGTGTTGAGTTGTACATCCTTCAGCTGGTAGTCCATTTTCATGGCTTCATATTTATGTACACCCAGAGTGTGATAGGGGAGTATCTCAACCCGTTCAATCATGCGATAGTCTTTGAAATGCTCACCGAGTGCTTCTATGTCTTCTTTGAAATAGCTGTACTTCTGCACCAGTACATAACGCAGCCAGAATGGTTTCTGGTTTTCTTCAAGCCAGGCAGCAGTTTTCAGGGTTTGTGCATTACTTCTGGAAGTGAGCGCTTTATGACGTTCGTCATTGAACTCTTTTACATCGAGCAGAACGAGGTCTGCCAGCGAAAGCAGTTCTTTTACATCTTCGTTCCAGATTCCTCCATTTGTATCTACACAGATATGAATGCCTGCTTCTTTCAGCATGCGGAATAAGGGAATCAAGGCTTTTGCCTGAAAGGTCGGTTCTCCTCCACTGAAAGTAATACCTCCTTTCTTCCCGAAAAAAGGCTTCTGGCTCACAGCCATCTTGAGAATCTCTTCGGGAGCAGTTTCTTTACTTTCACCTTTGGCATCAATGGTATCGGGATTGGCACAATAAAGGCATCGGAAATTACAACCTTGCAGGAAAACAACGAGACGTATTCCCGGACCGTCGTATGTGCCTAATGATTCGTATGAATGTACTCTAATCATGATAGGATAAAAAATAATAGACACAAACTACCGGACTGAAAATCCGGGTAGTTTGTGTCCAGTTAAAATTATATACTCTTTGTGCAAGAATTACATGCGTTCGTGGAAGCTGCGTGAAATTACTTCCAACTGATGTTCACGGCTCAGTTTGATGAAGTTCACTGCATAACCAGATACACGAATTGTCAGCTGAGGATATTTTTCCGGATGCTCCATGGCATCTTCCAGCATTTCCCGGTTCAATACGTTTACGTTCAGGTGGTGCGCACCTTTCACGAAGTAACCGTCCATCATCGTTACCAGGTTCTCGATACGGTTTTCCATATCTACTCCCAAAGATTTCGGTACGATAGAGAAAGTGTTACTGATACCGTCTTGTGAGTCGCGGTAGCGCAATTTAGCTACAGAACTCAGAGAAGCAATGGCACCGTTCTTGTCGCGTCCGTGCATCGGGTTGGCTCCAGGAGCGAATGCTACACCTTTGGCACGGCCATCGGGAGTGGCACCTGTTTTCTTACCATACATTACATTTGAAGTAATGGTCAGGATAGACAAGGTCGGTTTGGCATTCTTGTAAACCGGCAATTTCTTCAGCTCTTCGTCGAAGTAGTAAATCAAGTCTACTGCCAGGTGGTCTACACGGTCATCGTCATTTCCGAAGCAAGGGAATTCGCCTTCGATGTCGAATCCTTCCGTCAGTCCGATGTCGTTACGACGAGCTGTTACCTTTGCATACTTGATGGCAGACAATGAGTCAACAGCGATAGACATACCTGCCACACCGTAAGCCAGGTTGATAACCGGGTCAGTATCTACGAAAGCCATCTGAGCTTTTTCGTAATAATACTTGTCGTGCATGTAGTGGATGATGTTCATGGCTTCGTTGTATACGCGTGCCATTTCTTTCAACACTTTCTTATAGTTGGCAAGCACTTCTTCAAAGTTCAATACATCACCGCTCAATGCCGGAATATCCTTCACCATCAGTGTACCAGTGTTTTCACAGCGTCCGCCGTTGATAGCCAGCAGCAATGCCTTAGCCAGGTTACAGCGTGCACCGAAGAACTGGATGTGACGGCCGATGTCCTGATAAGATACACAGCAAGCGATACCGTAGTCGTCAGAGTTACGTACTTCACGCATCAGGTCGTCGTTTTCGTACTGGATAGAAGATGTATCGATAGAAACCTGTGCACAGAAGTTCTTGAAACCTTCCGGCAGTTCCGGGCTCCACAGAACGGTCAAGTTCGGTTCTGGTGAAGGACCGAGGTTGTACAATGTCTGCAAGAAACGGAATGAAGTCTTGGTTACTTTTGTACGTCCGTCGTTGAAGCGTCCGCCAATAGACTCAGTCACCCATGTCGGGTCGCCTGCAAAGATGTCGGTATAAGCCTGCATACGCAAGTGGCGTACCATACGCAGTTTGATAACAAACTGGTCAATCAACTCCTGTGCGTGTGCTTCGTCGAGCAGGCCATGAGCCATATCATATTCAATATAGATATCCAGGAAAGACGATACGTTACCCAATGACATGGCAGCACCATCCTGTTCTTTTACGGCAGCCAGGTAAGCCATGTATACCCACTGAACAGCTTCTTGTGCATTGTGAGCCGGACGTCCCAGTTCAAGACCGTATTGTTCTCCCATGACCTTGATTTCTTTCAGCGCCTTAATCTGTTCAGCCACTTCTTCACGAAGACGGATACGGGCGTCGGTCATCGGACCAGTCAGGTGACGCAAATCATTTTGTTTAGCTTCAATCAGTCTGTCCAGACCATACAGTGCCAGACGGCGGTAGTCACCGATGATTCGTCCGCGTGCATAGTTGTCAGGAAGTCCGGTCAAGAAACCAAGTGAGCGGAAAGAACGGATTTCTTCTGTGTATGCATCGAAGACCCCGTCGTTATGAGTTTTGCGATAATGAGTGAAAATATCTTTAACCTTCGGGTCAACTTCTACTCCGTTTTCACGGCAAGCTTTTTCTACTACCTTGATACCTCCAAAAGGTTTGATTGCGCGGCGCAATACTTCGTCAGTCTGCAAGCCGACAATAACTTCGTTTTCCTTATCAATATATCCCGGTGCGAAAGAAGTGATGGTTGATACTGTGGACGGATCGAGTGAGCGTACACCATTGTTTGCACGTTCTTCAGCTAGCGCTTCCAAACATTTGTTCCAAACAGCTTTTGTACGTTCAGTAGGACCGACCAGGAATGAAGCGTCGCCCTCGTAAGGCGTAATGTTTGTCTTTACGAAATCGGTGACGTTGATTTCATGGTTCCAACGACCTTCTTTAAAATTCATTGCCATAAATTTGAAATATTAAAAAGTTATGTAAATGTGGTTTTCTAAACCGAGTGCAAAGGTAGTGAAAAACCTTGTTTTGTACAATACCTAGTTTGTGGTATATTATTATTTTGCATTAATTACAAAGTGGTATGAGATTTAGAATAAGGCTGGAAGTAAAATGTGTTTGTGAAAAAATCTCGGCAAAAGTTTGCACAACTCAAAAACTCGCTCTATCTTTGCACCGCATTTGAGAGAAAATGCGTTTCCAAAGAAGACTGGAAGTTTGGGTGAGTGGCTGAAACCAGCAGTTTGCTAAACTGCCGTACGGGTAACCGTACCGGGGGTTCGAATCCCCCAGCTTCCGCTTTTGTTATAGAACTCCGCTAATTGGCGGAGTTTTTTTGTGTCCTTTTGTGGGCTAATTATAATGGAAATGTTTGAAAATTTGCTATATTTGCCATATATAGAATATTTCTATGATTTGGATAGATGCTTTGTTTAACCTTATGTTTAAGCTGTTTTTTGAATAACATATGTCCCTTGTGCTTTATCGATTGAATTGTATTAATCTTTTATTTTTATCAATATGCTAAACAAGCAAATTATAGCTTTATGTACGGCTCTTTGTTGTGCGGTTGTGTCTGTCATGAGTCAGACACCGGAAAAATCACAGCAGGATGCTAAGAAAGAAAAAAGGATGGAATGGTTCTCAAATGCCAAGTTGGGTATTTTTATTCATTGGGGTATTTATTCGGTGAAGGGGGTTTCTGAAAGCTGGTCTTTCTTCAATAAATACCTTCCATATGAGGAATACATGAGCCAGAAAGATGGCTTTACTGCCTCAAACTATGATCCTAAGGCTTGGGTAGACTTGATTAAAGAAAGTGGAGCCCGTTATACTGTGATTACGACCAAGCATCATGACGGAATGGCTTTATGGGATACAAAAGCAGGCGAGTTGAGTACTGTCAAATGTACGCCAGCTAAAAGGGATTTAATCAGTCCTTTTGTAAAAGAAGTTCGCAAGCAGGGATTGAAGTTGGGATTCTATTATTCCTTGCTGGACTGGTCGCATCCTGATTATCCGAACATGACACGTACGGAAGTGCGTTATACGAATGATTCCGTACGCTGGCAACGTTTCGTGAATTTTAATATGGCGCAATTAGCGGAGTTGAATAAGACTTGGAAGCCTGACTTGTATTGGTTTGATGGCGACTGGGAACAGACTGCGGAGGCTTGGAACTCTAAAGGAATCGTGGATTTGTTGCGCTCGGACAATAAGAATGTAATTATCAACTCGCGTATTCAGGGATATGGGGATTATGCTACGCCGGAGCAGGGTGTTCCTATTGTACGTCCGGAAGATAAATATTGGGAGTTGTGTATGACGATGAATGATTCGTGGGGTTATCAGCATACGGATACCAATTATAAGTCACCTTATATCTTATTGCGGACTTTTGTGGATTGCCTGAGTATGGGCGGAAATCTGTTGCTGGACATCGGCCCGAAAGAAGACGGTACGATTCCGGAAGAGCAAATTGCTATCTTGAAAGAGTTCGGACGCTGGACGAAAAAGCATAAGGAGGCGATTTATGATACGCGTGCCGGTATTCCGACAGAACATTTCCAGGGATATACAACGCTGAATAAAGGGGGAGATATTTTATATCTCTATTTACCTTATAAACCTAATGGTCCAGTGGAAGTGAAAGGCCTGATGAATAAAGTCAACCGGGTATGGGTGGTAGGCAATGGCTCCATGTTGTCTTATAAGGTATATAATAAGAACTACTGGAGTGAAGTGCCTGGTAATCTTTATATTGATGTACCCGACCATGTACTTGATTCACAAATTACTGTCGTTGCTGTATTATTGGACGGACCAATTAAACTGTATCGGGGGGCAGGACAAGTTATAGAGAGTAACTAATTAGGGAACAGATTATGAAAAAACAATTGATAGGTAGTTTATTTGCATTTGCAATGGCAGGACAGCTCTGGGGGCAGGGGTTATATGAAAAGTATGAACGTATGCTGACGCTTCCCGAAGGCTATGTATGCTATCGTGTGGATGAAAAAATTAAAATAGATGGCAAACTGAATGAGGAGGCCTGGCAAAAAGCGCAGCCGACTTCTTCTTTTGTGGATATAAGCGGGGAAGGATTTGCCAAGCCTTGCTATGATACTTCTGCCAAAATGTTATGGGATGACAATTATCTCTATGTAGGGGCTGTTTTGCAGGAGGATGATATCAAGGCGAAACTCAGTCAGCGGGATACGATTATCTATTATGACAACGACTTTGAGGTTTTTCTGGATCCGGATGGGGACGGACAGAATTACTTTGAAATAGAAACCAATGCGAAAGGAGTTATTTTTGACTTGATGCTAGACAAACCTTACCGTTCGGGAGGTAATTTTATGATTCAATGGGATTGTCCGGGACTTCAGCTGGCCATTCATCGTGAAGGAACTTTGAACAAGTCGAAAGATAAGGACAAACAGTGGAGTGTGGAGATGGCCATTCCTCATAAGGCGTTGACGGTGAACTTCTCCAATCCGGCGCAGGCTGGAAACTGCTGGCGTATCAACTTCTCACGTGTGCAGTGGTTGAAGCCTGGACAACGTGAAGAGAATTGGGTATGGATGCCTACCGGACGCATCGATATGCACATGCCCGACAGATGGGGATTCTTGTATCTTTCGGATAAGGTGGTAGGAACGAGTACTGATTCCTTCAAGTATCCTTACAATATGGCTGCCTACAAGTTGCTTTGGGCCATGTTTTATGCACAATTGGATAATTATGCCAAAGAGAAAAACTACATTCGTTCCAAAGAGAATTTCTTCTTGACTGAGGCGGAATTGAAGGACTTACCTGCTGGTGCTGAAATCTTGGTAGAGGCTACTCAGCGTACATTCTGTATGTCGGTGAGCGTGCCTGAAGAAAAAGTGCGTTATGTGGTAGACCATAACGGTCGGTTTACTCGTGAAGCCCTTGCTCCCCGCCAGGTGAAGAACTGGGTATGGATGCGCATTAATAAGGAAAAGGGAGATGCGTATTATAAGAAATATTTTGCCCTGATGAAAGAATGTGGCATCAGTGGAGTCATGTTTGAAGGGTATGATGAGGCTACTTACCGGATGTGTAAGGAAGCTGGTCTGGAGGCGCATTATTGGAAGTGGACCATGAACCGCAGAGAAGTGCGTGAAACGCATCCCGACTGGTTTGCCGTAAACCGCAAAGGGGAGTCGTGCTATGATAAGCCTGCTTATGTGGATTATTACCGCTTCTTGTGTCCGAGTCATGAGGGGGTGGCTGAATACCTGGCTGCTGATTACCTGAAAGAGGCGAATCTGCCTTATGTGGATGGAGTGCATCTGGATTATGTGCGCTTCCCGGATGTAGTGTTACCGGTGATCTTATGGAAGAATTACGGAATTGAGCAGACTTCTGAATTGCCGGAATATGACTATTGTTATTGTGAGGTATGCCGGAAGATGTTCAAGGAGCAGACCGGAAAAGACCCGCTGGAGTTGAAGTATCCAATGGAAGACCAGTCATGGATAAATTTCCGTCTGGATGCCATTACGCGTGTGGTCAATAAGATTACGCAGACCATCAAGGCAGATGGCAAACGTATCTCTGCAGCGGTATTCCCGGGACCTTCCATGGCTCGCAAGATGGTGCGTCAGGATTGGGGACAGTGGTCGCTCGATGCATACTTCCCGATGATTTACAATGGTTTTTATTATGAAGGACCGGAGTGGATTGGACGTTCGGTGAAGGAAAGTGTACAGACGATTAATGGCCGGGCAAAAATTTATGCCGGATTGATGTTCCCTGATATTAAGAATGCCTTTGAGCAGGCATTGGATGAGGCTTTCAACAATGGAGCTTCAGGGATTTCTTTCTTTGACGGGCCGGACGAAGAGTATCTGCATAAGTTTAAGGCTTATTTGGATAAAAGAGGTTTTGAAGTCGCAAAATAATAAATTGAGTATATGAAGATAGTTAGTATGTTTGTTTCCTTGTTCGTGGCGTTGAACGTATGTGCGGCAGGACATAAGGAACTTCCTGCAAAAGGAGATTTGAACTTAACGGTGTTTGATAAAGAGATTATTCATTTTGTACCGGATACGTATGCGGGTTATTCTGCAGCCGGTGCAGATGGAGTCATTCATCTGGTGAATGGCCGTATTATCTTGAAGAAGATTCAGGTTCCCGATTACCAGCGGGATGTGACGGTCAGCTTGAAGGTGACGGTAGCTTCCAATGGAGACCGTTGGGATAAGTCTGGTTCTTGTTTTGTGCTTCCCAAAAATTCGGCTGTGAATCTGTTGAGTATCGCACAGGGAAAGAAAAAATTTCCGGAAATTGACAGCTTGAAACTGGAAAATATGATTGGAATTGTGCCGGGAAAGGACTATTTACCTACCATAGAGCTGATGCGTTTCATGACACCTTTTGGTGTAGGACATTTCAGTGCGGAAGATGACTCTTTATCCAGCAAACGCCGTCCTGTTTATATTCCTAAATGGGAGAAATGTGTGCAGTGGGAACAGGATATTACAGATTTATATTCGGCACTTAAAGGGGAAGTGTATGTCGGTATCTTTATTGACACATGGACAAAAGAAGGGTATGTGGCCAGCATGGAGTTGAAAATCAAGGAAACTCCGGTGGCATGTGAAAGGCTTGTCCGTCGTCATGTAGAACCGCTGATGAATACGGTATATTATATCGGTCAGTCTTATCCGGACATTTTTGCCCGTAAATCTGTGTCTACTGATTTTGTGCTTCCGCAAAACGTGAAAAATGTTCGTTTGAAATACATTGTAACGGGTCATGGAGGTCATTCCGGTGGTGACGAGTTTGTGCAGAAGCGCAATATCCTTTCTGTGGATGGAAAAGAGGTCTATAGCTTTGTTCCTTGGAGAGATGATTGTGCTTCTTTCCGTCGCTTTAATCCTGCCACTGGTGTGTGGCTTATCAAACGTCTGGCGGCTTATATCAGTGAAGAGGGATATAAGACAAAGGAAGTAGAGGAGCCATTGGCTTCTTCTGATTTGTCCCGTTCCAACTGGTGTCCCGGATCGGATGTATTGCCGGAGGTGGTTGAATTTCCGGATTTACAAGCCGGAAAGCATACTTTGACTGTCAGCATACCCGAAGCTCAGCCTGTAAATAAAGATGAATTGAACCATTGGCTGGTGTCTGCTTATCTGGTATGGGATGAGTGAAAATGCGTCATAGATAGCCCATAAAAAAGTTTGCCAAATTCTTTTGCGGAATCTGGCGAACTTTTTTATTGAGTAATTATTTGGAATGTGAAGAAACGAAAGAAGGGGTTAATTGAATACGTTTTCCAAAGAGTGGCGTTTTTACGACCGGTAGTGTCTGGAAGTGTGGTGAAACCGCGCTACGGCTGCGTGTATTTGCTGTGCGGTATGGGTATCCCGCCTCTGTGAGTGCTTGTTTCAAAAGAGGCTCATTGACATCTCCTAATTGATAGGCCTGTATCGGGTCATCTTTAACAATGATGTCAGGAATAAGTCCATCGGGCATGCAGGGAGTTTTTCCATCGGCATTCTGGTAAATGCTGACCATTACGTAGATTCCCCAGTTCTTCAGCTCTTGCGGGCATTTCTCGTACATATCTTCTGCGCTGAGCATCCATCCGGTGCAGTACTTGCCGTGTGTCTGCGTGCCGATGAGTCGAACGTTTGTATAAGGCATTAATCCGCCAAGCAGTGCTTCTGATGCCGACGCTGATCCGGAACCGATTAATCCGTAGATTTTTTTCAATCCGATATTGGCATCTTTAGTGCTTGCATGGACTTCCACCTCCGGGTAGTTAAATTCTGTCGTGAAGCGAGTCTCCAGACTTTCTCCCTGTTTCTGGTAGATTTCGCTCAAATAGTTGTTGTAGATTTCTTTTTCGAATACTTTCTTACTGCTGACAGCTTCTTGTGGGGCAAATATGGAGGCTAACACATTTTCAGTGATAACATAACCTCCTCCGTTGTACCGGAGGTCTAAAACCAGTTCTTCAATACCTTCTGCTTTAAACTTTTTCCCGATTTCAATCAGTGGATTGATGGATTTCAGGTCAAATCCGGTATAGGCCAGATAGCCCACTTTTTTCCCGTTGAATTCATATACAGAGTCGCAGATGATGGGATTCTCGTACATGTTGACGGCTGTCAGCTCTATTGACTTGTTCTGGCTGGCAATGATATCTTCTTGCAGTTCTCCGAGGGAAACCTTTAAGGTAGGTTTGTAGTATAAATCCGCATAGTTATCGGGGGTGATTTTTTCATTATTTATAGAAAGGATAATATCTCCTCGTTTTAATCCCGCTTTCGCAGCAGGAGTTCCTTCATGGACAAAGTTTACTACTGCTGCATACTGATTCGTTTTTTGTTCTACCAGGTAAAAAGTCAGGTTCCAGCCAAATGTAGTAGAAACACCTTCTACACTGCTGTTGAAAGAAGCCATGTCGTCGGTGAGCATGGACCATTTGTCGATGTATTTCTCTCCTTGGTGGTATCTTATCCGGTCGACGGTGCCGATAGGATCGTTATTGGTTTCGATGTTCCAGTTGTTCAAGTCATTACTGATTTCCTTGTTCCAGTAGTAGTAGGTGCTCATAGCTTCTTTGCCAAACATGTTGGCATAGTACAATTCTGTGGGGTTTTTTGATGTAGGGGGTTGATTACCTTCCTCCCTTGTCATGTTCGGACTTTCCTTCGAGCATCCAGTCAGTACGGCTCCTCCCAACAAGGCGGGGAGCAATAGCCACGATAGTTTTTTGTTCATAGTTTAATTTTTGAGAATTATTACGAGGTGTTAATAGACAAAAGTAACAAAAACTATCTGTTTTCTTTACTAAAAAGAATGAGAAAGTAGAAAAATTTTTAAGAAAACTTTCTGGCTTCCCATCCATACAAAAAATGAGAAGCCAGAAAAGGTGTTTAATTAGAATTTATAGTTCAGACTTAATCCAAATACTTTGTTTGTACGGTTGTAAATATCGGTGCCTTTCAGGCCTGTACCGTTGTAATTACTTGTTTCTTTGGTATATTTGTTGTAATGTGTCCAGAAGTAGGCTACGTCAATGCTCCATGCTTGTGTAAGGTTGACTCTGGCTCCAAAGCCTAATGAATAAGAGTCGCACGAGAAGCTGGTATCTGTCTGGAAGTCGTCACTTAACCCATAGTTCGTTTTTTGGAATCCACCACTGATTGTCAGTCGCTTTGTAATATCCCATTCCATACCGGCAAGGTATTCGTGAGTACCGTGTTTTAGAGTTTTCTGTCGGTCGTTCAGCATACCTGCATGTTTGTCATCGTAGAAGTGATATTCTACAGAAGCGCGAAGATTTGGCAGAATTTCGTATCCGGCAGCTACGCTCAGATAAGCAGGAATATCGCTAGGAGTTTGTTCTCCGTCTGCATAAGGCTTTATGACTGCTTCGGGAGTACCTGTAGGAACTTCCAGTGTGTGAGTCTGGTTCTCAATATTCAAGTTTGTCTTGAATTCATATTTGGCAGCTAGGTTCCAGCGTCCCAGTTTCACATCTACGCCAATGATAGGAGTCAGCCCCCATCCGCTCTGGTCACAGTTCAATTCAAGGTTTGCTAATTGAGTTCCGCCTAAATTTTCTTTCATGTAGGCTTTTAGGTAACCTTCATATCCACTTTTTACGTAATTCATTCGTCCTCCGGCAAAAACACTCAGCCAGTCATTGATTTTGTAGCTTAGTCCTAATTGTACTCCATAAATGTATTGTTTTCCGTCCATGGAAGTGTTGATGTCGTACATTTGAGGGGTTACATTTCCGCCAGTTTGTTGGTGAATCATCCCCATGGCCAGTGCATCAAACATCGGAAGTCCGTTGCTGAATGAAGCTTTTCCTCCGCCACCCGTAATGGCAAAACTGGCTGAGATTACCCAATTATCTTTTTTATATAATCCTTGAAAACTTGGAATAAGGGGGGCAGAGGCTGTTCCTTTATACAGTCGGCTGCTATTGTTTCCGTCGGCTTGCTGGAAAAACGGAAAAGTAGCATCAATTTCACGGGTCTGGTAAGCACTTTGTCCAGTCAGTGACAGATAAAATCCTTCGTGCGAAAGGAAAGAAAGTCCTGCGGGGTTACTATACACACCGTCCACGTCGATAGAAGCCCCTCGTGCCACCATTCGGAGGAAAGCAGCATTTTGATTTGTATTGGTCAGATAATCTCCCGCGAAAGTCGGGAGGGAAATGCACAGTGTCGCTGCACTGATAAAAAGAATTTTTTTCATTCGTTTGTGGGTTGTTTATTAAAAATCGAGTGCAAAAATAGTGTGAAATTGAACACAATCCAACGAAATGAATGAAATTTATTTTATTTGAAATTGTTTTATATGAAACTAAATAGCGGGGGATTGTATTAGCTTTATGTGTAATTCTGGTTTTAAAAATGTATCTTTGCAAAAGTATGCAATTTCCAATCATTTGTATTGTTTTGATGTATGTACACCAATAAGGAAATCTGGCGTGTTACTTATCCTATTTTTCTGGGCTTGTTGGCACAGAATGTAATTAATGTGACTGATACGGCTTTTTTGGGCCGTGTGGGTGAAGTTGCTTTGGGAGCAGCAGCTATGGGTGGGTTGCTTTACATTTGTGTTTACACCATTGCCTTTGGTTTTAGTATCGGTTCGCAGATTCTGATAGCCCGCCGTAATGGGGAAGGGAACTATCGGGCAGTAGGACCTGTTATGTGGCAGGGAACGGCTTTTAGTTTGGGTATGGCGGTTTGTTTGCTGATACTGATGTATTTTTCTGCTGCTCCACTAATTCGGTTACTGATTACTTCTGATTCTATTTACGAGGCTACCTACGAATTTTTCACTTGGCGTATTTGGGGATTTCTTTTTGCTTTTGTGAATGTGATGTTTCGTGGGTTTTATATCGGTATTACGCGTACCAGAGTGCTGACCCTGAATGCGGTTGTCATGGCTTTAGTGAATGTGCTCCTTGATTATGCTTTGGTATTTGGGGAATTAGGTCTACCGGAAATGGGAATACGTGGTGCGGCTTTAGCTTCTGTTGTAGCCGAAGCTTCTTCATTGCTGTTCTTTTTGTTTTATACCTATTATAAAATAGATTTGAAAAAATATGGCTTGAATCGTTTGGGGCAGTTCGATTTAAGTATGGTGTTGCGCATCCTTCGTATATCTTGTTTTACGATGGTACAGTATTTTTTGGCCATGGCTATCTGGTTTGTATTTTTTATGGCTCTTGAACGACTTGGTCAGCGACAACTGGCTGTAGCCAATATTGTGCGGAGTGTATATGTGGTGCTGTTGATACCTGTGCAGGCGCTTTCCACTACAGCCAATACACTGGTGAGTAATTTGATTGGTGCCAGTGGCTCATCGGGGGTGATTACGTTGCTACATAAGATTTCTCGGATGTCCTTTTTGATTATGCTGGTGTGTGTAGGTCTGTGTGTGGCGTTTCCGGAAGGTATCTTGTCAATCTATACAAATGAAGAAGCCTTATTGGTAGAATCTGTATCAGCTTTGTACGTGGTATGTGGGGCTATGCTGATAGCTTCGTTGGCCAATGTCTATTTTAATGGCATATCAGGAACAGGTAATACACAGGCTGCATTGGTATTGGAGGTGTTTGTACAAGTATTTTATGCGCTTTATATTGTCGTAGTCGGTATGGTTATCCAGGCTTCGGTGGACGTATGCTTCACTACGGAAGTGATTTATTATGTATTGATGCTGGGTTCGAGTCTCATTTATCTGAAAAAAGCAAAATGGCAGAATAAAAAGATTTGAGCATACTGATTTTTTTGTAATTTTGCACGCTGGAAATTTTTGATAA
>NZ_DBEXBB010000202.1:0-4497 GCF_048170425.1 Phocaeicola sp. | reverse complement strand
GAAAAAAGTGATTATATGTTTTTATAGACTGTCCTTCTGTATGAGTTGAGAGGAGTTTAGGATGCTCTGAAGTGTAGGTCTGATATAGGAATCGGAGGTGAAATGAACTTGCGAATATCTCCGGGCAGAAGAAAAGGGGTATTGTGAGGTATAAACGACAAAAGGCCGAATCATTTCGATTCTGCCTTAATATCCTTAAAGTGAGCAATTACTTAAGCCAATTTGCTGATGTGAGCAGCCATTTTTGACTTCAAGTTAGCAGCTTTGTTCTTGTGGATAATGTTACGTTTAGCCAATTTATCCAACATTTTCTGTACGTTAGGGAACAGAGCTACAGCTTCTGCTTTGTCAGTAGTTGCACGAAGTTTCTTCACTGCGTTACGCATAGTCTTAGCATAATATCTGTTGTGAAGTCTTCTCTTTTCTTCTTGTCTGATTCTTTTGATAGATGATTTGTGATTTGCCATCTCGACTAATCTTTAATATTGTTCTTGATTTCTGTTTATTATGTAGCCCGTGGGGGAATCGAACCCCCCTTTCAAGAATGAAAATCTTGCGTCCTAACCGATAGACGAACGGGCCATCCTTTGTTTCAGGAAGAACTCCTGAAGTCTCACGAGGATACATATCTCTCGTTTGCGGATGCAAAGGTAGGAAGAATTTTGAAATCTCCAAAATATTCGCTTCTTTTTTTATGAAAATTGCTGCGTTTTTCTGGATTCTCTTTTGTTAAGAGAGATTCCTTTTGTCGTTTTTTAGGTTTCCCGTGGCTAACCCTTATGTTTCCCTTTCGTAAAACCTGTAGTTCTGCTTTGTAAGACGTAGGTTTTACGAAAGAGAAACATAGAGAAGACATCGTGGCGTGAAGAAAAAGTTTATGGGGTTTGTTTGTTTTGTATGAGGACTTTTTCTATCTTTCGTTCATAAAATGGATTTTATATTTTAGGATAATTTGAAAAATGGAATGCTGTAAATTAAGGTCTGTCGGCTTGTACAATGGAAAGGTTTGTCTGGTCGAATGGGGGGATAAAGAAGGGGAGCCTTCTTCCTTTCATGTGTTGGCTGAGTGTACGGATTTAGTATATGTGCGTTTGCGTACGTTGGAGGCAGTGGCCTCCTTTCGTTTCTTGGAACGGGTTCTTGCCGTGATGGCGCATGTTGACATGCCTGTTTTTGCGATGGCTTCTTCAGCAGGAAGTCTTTCTGTAGTGACAGGAGTTGATGCTTCTGTCTTGCAGAAGGTCTGTAAGGAACTTTCCGTGTTTGCGGAGGTGACGGTGGAGAAAGAAGTCGAGGTGATATGCGTACAAGAGGCGGCTGGAACCAAGGGTGAGAGGTCGGAAAAGGGCCTGGTAACCTTGCTGAAGGATATTCCTCTGCTGATGGTGTCTTCTGAAGAGGGGACGGGTAGCGTTTCGCTGACGGTGCGGAGGAAAGATCGTGACAGAGTGTTGGGCTTGTTTTTTACTTGTTGATATGTTGCAGAAGTTGGATGGAGTAGTGCTGCATGTAGTCAGATACAATGACAAATCGAACATTGTGCATATCTATACTTGTCAGCATGGAAGTATGTCGTTTGTAATACCTGCCACGCGTTCGCGTAAGTCGCTGGTAAACGGGGCGTTGTTTCGTCCGCTTTCCCTGGTCGAGGTGGAAGCCGATGTGCGTACCCGTACTTCTTTGCCCGCGGTGAAGGAAGCAAGGTTGTCGTATCCGTTGGAGTCTGTGCCTTATGACCCTTATAAATTAAGTATCGCAATGTTTTTGGCCGAGTTCTTGTCGCATGCCTTACGGGAGGAAGGGAAGAACGAACCACTTTTTGCCTATCTGGTCTCGTCTATTTGTTGGTTAGATGCATGTCGGAGTGACTATGCTAATTTTCACCTGGTGTTTTTGATCAGGTTGTCTAGATTTTTGGGGTTCTATCCCAATTTGGAAGATTATCGGGAGGGTAGCTGGTTTGATATGCTGAATGCATGTTTTGTGGGAAACAAGCCTTTGCACGGCATCTGTCTGTCTCCCGAAGAGTCGTCGCACATTTGTCAGTTGGCACGTATGAACTATGAAACGATGTTTCTTTTCGCCATGAACCGTATGGAGCGGCAGCGTTGTCTGACCGTGATGATGGAATATTATCGTCTGCATCTTCCGGAATTTCCTGAACTGAAATCGCTTGATGTACTGAAAGAACTTTTTGCTTGATACCTGAGTGACGATAGAACGAAAAACGGGACTCTCCTTTCATTTGAGAAAAGAGAATCCCGTTTTTTCATAGGGATATGAATGAGATTATCCCAGCAATTCTTTTACTTTGGCAGAAATTGCTCTGCCTTCAGCCAGACCTGCCAGCTCTTTGGAAGCTACTCCCATCACTTTACCCATGTCTTTTCCGCTGGTAGCGCCTACGCGGGCAATAATTTCTTTCAGTTTAGCTTCCAGTTCTTCCGGAGAAAGCTGTTTCGGAAGGTATGCTTCAATCACGCGTACCTGAGCCATTTCTTCTTCTGCCAGGTCAGCGCGACCTTGTCCTTCGTATACAGAAGCTGAATCTTTTCCTTGTTTCACCAGTTTCTGCATGATTTTCAGGGCTGCATCATCGGTCAGGGTATCGTTGGCACCCGGAGCGGTCTTTGCTTCCAGAAAACATTTCTTTACGTTGCGCAAAGTCTCCAGTCTGACTTTGTCTTTGGCTTTCATTGCCTCTTTGATATCGTTGCTAATCTGTTCAAATAAATCCATATTCATTATAAAGTTTAAATGTTGTTTTCTTTGTGATGTTTAGAAAGTAATCGTCATGGAGCCGGTGTTGTTTGTAGCTTCCGGTTCCGGTGCAATCTTTTCTTCTGTAGTCGCTTTTGAACGGATATTCTCCAGTTCCATCTTGGTGCGCTTGTAGGTAGGGGTTGTTTCTACCATGCTGATGATGTCATCGTTGGCCAAGTCTTCCTGACTGAAGATGTAGATATTCGGACGTTTTTTGCGAATGCTACTTTTCAAGATGCTCTTTCCGTAGTAGTCGCTTCGACGTTCGTCTTTCTTTTGCTCTTCTTCTTCCAGATCGTCCAGGCGTTTCTGCTCTTCAAGTGAACGCTGTTTGAGCACATTGTCCATTCCGGGAACGTCTTTGATACCGAATCCCGTAGCCAGAATGGTGAATTTCACTTTGTTTTCCAGGGTTTCATCAGTGTAAAGACCCCATTTGGTTTCTACGTCCTTGCCAAACTTGCTCATGAATTCATGGATTTCATCCATTTCACCCATCATCAGTTCGCTGTTCGGGCTATAGGTAATTACGAACAACACTTTCTTGGAGTTGAAAATATCGTTGTTGTTCAGCAATGGGGAATGAAGGGCATCGGTAATAGCCTGTGTGACTCTTCCTTCGCCTTCTCCGTATCCGGTACTCATGATAGCTACCCCGCCGTCCTTCAACACGGTTTTCACATCGTTGAAGTCCAAGTTGATGATACCTCTCAAGGTAATGATTTCTGCAATACTCTTTGCGGCGATAGACAGTGTGTCGTCTGCCTTTCCAAAGGCATTCATTACACTGATGTCAGAATATACATCGCGCAGGCGTTCGTTGTTGATAACCAGCAGGGCATCCACATGCTTGCTCATTTCTTCCACTCCGTCAAGAGCCTGGTCGATTTTCTTGTTACCTTCGAACAGGAAAGGAATGGTCACGATACCTACGGTCAGGATTTCCATGTCCTTAGCCGTTTTGGCAATGATAGGAGCCGCACCGGTTCCGGTTCCACCACCCATACCAGCTGTGATGAATGCCATGCGGCATCCGTCGTTCAGCATATTCTTGATGTCTTCAATGCTTTCTTCAGCAGCAGCACGTGCCTTGGCCGGACGGTTTCCGGCACCTAGTCCTTCGCTACCCAATTGTAGTTTCCGGAGTACGGGTGATTCTTCCAGCGCCTGGTTATCCGTGTTGCAGACCACAAATGTCACATCATGGATACCTTCTTTGTACATGTGGTTAACGGCATTACCACCGCCGCCACCCACACCAATTACTTTTATTATATGTGGAGAGTCTTTCGGAAAATCGAAAGGTACCATTGTTTCGTCTGACATAATCCTAATATGTTTATGTAAATGAATAATCAGTTATCTTTTAATATTTCATCAGAAAGGTTTGTAACTTTCTTGGCAAAGAGGTCAAACCAACTGTTTTCTTTTTTCTCCTTGTTGATTTTCTTCTCCAGTTCATTCAGTTCTTCTTCCTTTTCAGCGAGGTGCATGCGCCGTGCATTTTCTACTTCCTTCAATGCTGCTTTGTATTTTTTCTTGTTGAGCTGTAGTTGTGCTTCCTCTACGTATGCTGTGTATTCCTCCAGACGTTTTCGGTTACGTTCTTCTTCCTGACGTTTCTTTTCTTCATTGATTTTACGGATACGTTCGGCTTCTTCTTCCGCTTTTCGTCTGTCTTCTTCCATCTGAATACGTTCAGCTTCTTTGCGTTTAGCTTCTTCTTCCTTTTCT
>NZ_DBEXBB010000201.1:0-27543 GCF_048170425.1 Phocaeicola sp. | reverse complement strand
ATTAAATGTCAATTCTTTATTACTTACCGCTGGGGAATGGCATTGGTTTTCTGTTGCAGTAAAGCCAGATAGTTATGCTGTTTATATAGATGGAGTTGCTATTGATGGAACTGTTACAGATGATGAGTCTGTAGCAGCCGTATCTCGTACTGTAGCATCTGGAGAAGTCATGAATTTTATGACAGAGGCTTCAAGACTATATTTTGGTTATGGCTCAAAAGAAAAGCCTGTAAAAATGTGGATTGATGAAGTGTCTGTTTATAAAAACCTGATAACGGATAAAGAAATAGCAAAACCAGAATTGCCGGAAATTGGCGAGGGAGGCGATAGTGGTGATGATGATAATCCCGGGAATGAGAATGTTTATATTTTGGGAGCAACAGATTGTTCTTCAGGATGGTGGAGTGAGTTTTCACCTATTATGAGAGCTGATGGAGATTGTATATTCCATCATCGTTTCGTGAATCATACGAATGGACTTAATGCATGGAATAATTGGATTCTGGGAATTTCTAATGGTAAACTTCCTAATGAAGAAGGTTATCAAGAATATGCCATTGTTCGTGCTGATAATTGGGGTTGGTTGAATGGAAATGGTGATAATACTATAGAAAAGTCTGGTTATCTTTTGTCAAATACTTATGATTTGTCAAATGGGTGGGCTCTGTTCTGTGAAGAAATGGAAGGTGCAGTTGTTGATTTAACTATTCAACGTAAAGGGTCTACATTAACGATGAATGCAGATATTGTGACTAAGTCTAAGCTGAATTGGACATATAGCTGGACATATGGTGCAATTCCTGGTGGTGAACTAGGCGTATTTTTAAGTGTAGATGGCTCATATCTTGAAATAGATATGGAAGAAGCTTATGTAGGAAATAGTTACTCTCCAGGTTATAATGTAGTTGGAAGTCAGGATAATTCTACAGGATGGTGGGGCGCTCATTCTTCGAAAGTTTTAATGGAAGGTGATGGTAAGGTTGTATATCAGCTCTATAACCATACAAGTAAAGCAAATATCTGGAATAGTTATGTCTTTATCTTAACAACTGGAACACATCCTACAGAATCTGGATATAATGGCACAACTGATGAATTATTGATTTTACGTGCCGATCCGTATGGTTGGGGAGCAATCTATGATGAGGGAGCAATTACGGTTGTTGATGGAATGGATGTAGAAAAAGCTGATGGAGCTTTAGTTACCGTTTCTTTTACTAGAAAAGGGACAGATATAGCTTATAGTGCTTCTTTTGATTATAATGGTGAAACAATTACTCCTTATACTTATACAGCTTCTAATTTCCCTGAAGACCAGGAGCAATGGGCTACATTTTTTACGGTAGATAATTGCTGGCTTGATATTATATCTGTGGTAACTTATCCGTTTATTGCTAACATTAAATAATAATATATGAAAGACATACAAACAAATCCAAAAATAACGGAGGGGTATTTCCCTCGGTTATTTATGATCTTCTTTTGCATGTTGTGGACTTTAGGACTTTTTGCCCAATCCACTAAGGAAGTAAAAGGAGTAGTAAAAGATCCGACAGGAGAAACTGTAATTGGAGCCAGTGTGTTAGAAAAAGGAACCACTAATGGTACTATTACAGATTTTGATGGAAATTTTGTGTTGACTGTGTCAGAAAATGCAGTACTTCAAATCAGTTATATTGGCTATCAGACACAGGAAATTAGTGTAAAAGGAAGAAAGAATTTAGTTGTAACTTTGAAAGAAGATACAGAAGTTCTGGAAGAAGTCGTAGTTGTGGGTTATGGTGCACAGAAAAAGGAGAGTGTAGTAGGTGCCATCTCTCAGGTATCCTCAAAAGAATTATTAAAATCACCTTCTGGGAACGTGTCTCAGGCTTTGGCTGGTAAGATTTCAGGTGTGATTACTTCTCAGACTTCTGGTGCTCCGGGTGCGGATGATGCACAAATCTATATTCGTGGTCGTGCCTCTTTTGCAGGAGATAATCAACCTCTTATCTTGGTGGATGGTGTGGAACGTGAATTCTCACAGATTTCGCCTGATGATATAGAGTCTATATCGGTATTGAAGGATGCTTCAGCTACTGCTGTATATGGTGTGCGTGGTGCAAATGGCGTGATGTTGATTACTACAAAACGAGGAAAAGACCAGAAACCGACCGTTAGTTTAACTGCTAACTGGCAGGTTCAAGCTCCTACTCGTAAAGATACATACTTGGATGCTTATGATTCTGTCGTATTATTGGAAGAAGCTCGTGCTAATGATGGATTAAGTTCTCAATATTCTGCTTATGATATTGAGATGTATAAAAAAGCCCGTAACGGTCAGTTGTCAGGATTGGATGCAATGCTTTATCCGAATGTGGACTGGTATGATACGGTGCTTCGTAGCACAGCGCCTGCTCAACGTTATAATGTAAATGTGCAGGGGGGAACAAAGCGTGTTCGTTATTTTGCTTCTGCAGAATATTATAATCAGCAGGGTTTGTTCAAGAATTTCAGTACAGACCAGTATGGAAATAGTTCCAATTCAAGTTACCGCCGTTATGCTTTCCGTGGTAATCTGGACTTTCTGGTGACAGATGACCTGACGGTTTCTGTAAATTTTGGAACCCGTTTTGAGGAACGTCGTGGTCCGAATTCAGATGAGCGTTTGGATGGTTCATACAGTGAAGTCTTTTATGAGTTGAATCATACTCCGGGATGGCTTTTTCCTGTAAGTTATAACATTGGCGAAGAAGGAGAAGCAAAACAGATTCTGTATGGTGGTAACTCTCAGAACCAGAATAACATTGTTGGTCGTTTGGCTGAGGCTGGATTTACACGTGCTACCAATACAATCAATGAAACAAACTTTATTGTGAATTATGATTTGCATAAGATAACTCCGGGACTTTCTGTAAAAGGAATGGCCTCTTTTGACTACGATGCATATTATAACCGAAAGTTTACAGCTGATTTTGCTACTTATGAATTGGCAGACCGTAATAATTATAATTCTATAGATGGGTATACTCAGTTTAACAATGATACGGAACTAGCCTATGCCGGTAATGACCAGACTACGACGTATAAACTTTATATGGAGTTGCAGTTAAATTATGCCCGTAAGTTTGGCAAACATGATGTGACCGCCATGATGCTGTATAATCAGAATGATTATCGTTATCAGGCTGATTTGGCTAAACGTTATCAGGGATTAGTTGGTCGTGCAACTTATGGATATGATGATCGTTATCTGGCAGAAGTGAACTTTGGTTTTAATGGTTCTGAAAACTTCCGTAAGGGTAAACGATTTGGTTTCTTCCCTTCATTCTCTTTAGGATGGCGTATTTCCAACGAAAAATTTATGCAGCCTGTTTCCGGTTGGTTGAACAATCTTAAATTGCGTGCATCTTATGGTGAGGTTGGTAATGATGTATATATGGTGAGTGGTGTGCAGCAGCGTTTCTTGTATGAACCCGTATGGACACAGTTGGCTAATGCTTATCGTTTTGGAAGCAATCAGACGGTAACAGGTATTTATGAAAGTCAGTATCCTAACTATGATGTAACTTGGGAGCGTGCTCGTAAATACAATGTCGGTTTGGAGTTTGGTTTGTGGAATGGTTTATTGACTGGAAATTTTGATTACTTCTATGAGAGCCGTACGGATATTCTTACTCAGTATCTGACACGTCCGCAATGGGTGGGAGTTGTAATGGCTGCTGGTAATTTGGGAAAGACAAAGAACCAAGGTGTTGAACTTGAGTTGAAACATAATAATCGTATTGGTAAAGATTTTTACTACAATGTAGGATTTACTTTCTCACATGCACGTAATGAAATTCTTGATATGGATGAACCAGATGCGAAGACTGATTATCGTAAACAGGAAGGACATCCGATTAATCAATATTTTGGATTGATCTGTGATGGTTTTGTTACTCAGGCAGATTTGGACAATCCGGATTTTCCGAAATCTACTTATGGAAATGTACAAGTGGGTGATTTGAAATATCGGGATATGAATGGTGATGGCTTCATTGATGACCGTGATGAAACATTTATTGGCTATAGTGATATTCCAGAAAATACATATGCATTGACTCTTGGAGCTCAGTGGAAAGGAATCGGCTTCAGTGTCATGTTCCAAGGAGTAGATCATGTTTCTCGCTTTTATGATGCAGAAGCTATGTTTGCCTTTGTAAATGGTGGTAAGGTAAAGGAACATCATTTGGGACGTTGGAATCCGGCTATGAGCGAAGAATATAACCTGGCAAATGCTACTTATCCTTTATTGCATTATGATTCTTATGGAAACCATAATCAGCGACAGAACTCATTCTTCCTGAAGAATGGTGCGTTCTTGCGCTTAAAGAATATTGAACTTAGCTATTCTTTGCCGCAGAGCTGGATTAAGAAAGCGGCTATGAAAGAATGCAGAATTTATGTGAATGCTAGCAACCTGGTTACTTGGGATCATTTGGGAGGCTTGACTGACCCGGAAAGTAATGGCTCGAATCGTTATCCGATTATGAAAACCGTAAACTTTGGTGTGAATATTCAATTCTAAAAAATATCAGTATGAAAATAAATAGAACATTAATATATACCTTGTTGACTGCAACACTTTCAGGAATGTCCTTGACTTCTTGTGAAGAAATGTTCGGAGACTTTCTGGATAAGCAGCCAAGTAATGAACTGACAGAGGAGGAAACCTTCAGTTTATGGACGAACATGGAAGAGTTTCATTATGATACTTATAATTTTCTACGCCATGGTATAGGACGTATTAACAATTCCTGGATGGATTCTGCCACCGATTTAGGTGAGACCAGTTATTCTAATGCAGGAACTCGTGTGAGCTTCAATATTGGAAATTATTATAGTGCAGAAGCTGCAAATGAACTGACCGATGTGTGGGAAAACTATTATCGTGCCATTCGTAAATGTAATATGCTGCTGGAAAAAATAGATGAGGTTCCTCAGGCAGAAGAAGATACCTATGATGTATATCTTCGTGATAAAGCTGTGTATAAGGCGGAAGCCCGTTTTTTTAGAGCCTATTTCTATTGGGAACTGTTTTTGCGATATGGCCCGGTACCTTTGGTGACAAAGGTTCTTGATCCGGACGGTGATTTGATTTCTGATTACAAGGAACGCCCCACGACAAAAGCTTATGTACAAGAGTTTATACTAAAGGAATTAGCTGAATGTGAGAGTGATTTGCTGACAGTAGATGAGGTACAAGCTGAGTTGGATAAACTTTCCGGCCGTGTATGGCAGCCTGCTGCACGTGCTTTGGCCTGTCGTATAAAATTGTATATGGCCAGTCCGCATTTTGCCGGACAGACTGATATTACCTGGCAAGATGCAGCCGATGCGGCAAAAAGTTTTATTACAGATTTTGGGGATACAGGTAAATTTAAGCTTTGGCAGGAAGAGAATGCTACTGCGGAAACAAATTATACGAATGCAATCCTGAAACCTGCGACAGACAACGGTAAAAATCCAGAAATAATTTTCTGGCGTAATGACGGTGCGTTTGGTTGGAGCGCAGTAGAAAATGATACTCCTGTGGGAGAAGGAGGAAAAGGAGGCATGTGTCCTTCGCAGAATTTGGTGGATATGTACGATTTGGCGGATGGAACGTCTCCATTTACAGAATATGATGAGACGGGAGCTCCCGTGTATAACTCAACCACATCTAATGGGATTCCGGTTCCGACTATAAAGCCGGGAGTACGTTATAATGATGCTAATCCATGCTATAATCGTGATCCCCGTTTGGCGGCTTCTATCTTATATCATGGGGTCACTTGGAATGATGGCACAATAAACGTAATTCAAGGACAGCGTGATAACCCTATTGGTAATGCGAATGTAACTCCTACGGGATATTATCTTCGTAAATATATGCCAGAGGAAATCTTGGCAAACAATCATGGTGGAACGGCATTTAGAAACTGGATTTTTATCCGTTATGCGGAAATTTTGCTTGACTATGCAGAAGCAATTAATGAAGTTGGTCCAAGTAATTATAAGGAAGCTTTGGCTACTATTCAGCCGATTCGTGACCGTGTGGGGATGACGTTGCAACTGGAAAATCGCGCAGACCTTCAGTCACAAGAGGCTGCTCGTAAATTCATCCGTCGTGAACGTACGGTAGAACTGGCATTCGAAGATCATCGTGCATGGGATGTGCGTCGTTGGGGAGTAGCCAAAGAGGCATTGGCCCGTGATATTTATGGGGTAGATGTGATACGTGAAAACGGACAGACGAAGTATGTGCGCAAGGTTGCTCAGCCTCGTGTGTTTGAAGACAAAATGTATCTTTACCCTATACCAGAAGGTGAGGTTTGGAAGACCAATATTGAGAATAATCCAGGATGGAACTAATAAAAGATTCAATGGTTATGTGTAAGATAAGTAAGAAAAACAAAATACGTACAGGGCTGGGTAAAGTTCTACTGGCTACTGTATTAGGCTCTGCATCTCTTTCTGTATGGGCACAAGAAGGCATATTAAAAGGTCGTGTGGTAGATGTGGAGGGAAATCCAATTCCGGGTGCTGTTGTAAATGTGCTTGAAGGTAGCCGAATTGCTTTAAGTGACGAAAACGGATATTTCCAGTTGAAGAAAGTGGTACCTAATGACGAAATTTATGCTACTTGCGTGGGGTATCTTCCTGCGACTGAAGTAGCTTCCAAACTTGACGGTGGTTTTACTATTGTTTTGAAAGAAGATACAGACATATATATGCACACAGCACCTGTACCTTTCGGCCGGAAACCCATGAAATATATGACAGAAGCTACATCTGTGGTAACTGGTGAGGAATTGGAAAAACACCCGGTAACCGTGTTGCAGAATGCGTTTACCTCAACAGTAACAGGTGTAGAAACATATGAAAAGAATTCAGAGCCAGGATGGAGTGAGACTTTATTCTATATTCGTGGTTTACGTACTATGAATAATAATTTGGCAAATGATGGACAGATTGCGGAGAAACCTTTGGTTATTGTTGATAATGTAGAACGAGATTTGTCCTTCTTGGATGCCTATCCAATAGAAAGCATTACAATTTTAAAGGATGCTGCCGCTTGTGCTATTTATGGTATGCGTGGGGCGAATGGAGCCATTATTGTAACTACAAAACGTGGTCAGGCTGGCAGGACAAAAATTGACTTTACACAAGAAGTCGGTTTTCAGACTGTATCAGGTATTCCTGAGAGTCAAAATTCATATAATTATGCTTTGACAAAAAATCAGGCAAATTATCTGGATGGAAAAGAACCTGAATTTAGTGATTATGACATCGAAATGTATCGTCGTGTATGTAATGGCGAACAGCTGACAGGCATGGATCGGTACAAGTATTTTAATACGAACTGGCATGATACGATGTTAAGAGACTTAGCTCCTCAATATCGTACTAATTTGCAGATTAGCGGAGGTAATGCCCGTGCACGTTATTATGTATCTTTCTCTTATTTACGTCAGGAAGGCTTATATGATACAGAGTGGACTGAATACAATGATGGTTATAGTACTCAGCATACATTGAACCGTTATAATTTACGTTCGAATATTGATATCGATGTCAATAAATTTTTGAATGTGTCTTTAGATTTAGGTGGACGTATTGATAATATCAGTCAGCCTGGTATTGATACGTGGAACATTTTTACATGGGGGGCAGGTGAAAACCTTCCTATTAATCCGGTTGTTACCCCTAATGGAAACTGGTTCTTTCCTTCGGACAGTGATAGTAAGAATGGAGCAGCTCAGATTGCAGGTAGAGGAATTGAAAAGAACCGTCGGCGTAACTTATATACCACATTGACTGCAAACGGAGATTTAGGTTCATTGTTGCCGGGCTTGAAAGCAAACTTGACTTTCAGCTTTGACTCTTATGAGACTTTCCGCCAGACTCAAGTTGCAGACATTGACGGATATTACTATAATTTCCGTGATGATGTGAGTGACGTGTCGCAATATACCTATAAGCGTATGCGTACAGCAGCTTCTCTGCCCAACCCTAGTACTTCTCCACGTGATTATTATTATAATATCAATATTAATGGAGGGCTGTCATATAATCATACTTTTAATAAAAAACACTGGCTGGATGCCAAAGCCTTTATGCGTTCCTATCAGAACGTAGTACGTGGACAATACTCTTCTAATCGTTATCTTTCTTATAATGCACAGGCTACTTATGTATACGATAACCGCTATATTGTATCGGGTAATGTGTCTTATATGGGGAATGATAATTTTGCTCCGGGAGAACGCTATGGATTGTTCCCTGGCGGTTCGGTAGGATGGGTTTTGTCTGAAGAACCATGGTTCAAGAATAAGGCCACTCAGTTGTTGAAGATTCGTGCTTCTTATGGTCGTGCCGGCATGTCGGATATTTATACTACTTCGGACGGGGTTCCTTCGGTTCGTTATCCTTATCAGGGAGCTTATACTGAAGCCGGTGGCCGTTATAACTTTGGTACTTCACAGTCGGCTTATACGGGTATTTATGAATCTACAGTAGGAAACAGCAACATCAAATGGGAGGTTTCCGACATGGTTAATGTTGGGTTGGATTTTGATTTCTGGAATAAAAAACTGTATGGACAAATTGATTTATTCAAAGAATGGCGTTCAAATATTCTTGTGACACGTTCTACTGTACCGACAGGTATGTTTGGAGCTGCCGTACCTTTGGACTCTTATGGAAAAGCAGAAACAAAAGGCTTTGAAGTAACATTGGGACACATCAATAAAATAGGTGACTTTACCTATCATATTCAGGGAATGTTGACGTACAATACCAACAAGATTACGGAAATGGATGAAGTGGCACCTGATTATGCGTATCAGTCAAAGACTGGTAACCGTATAAATCAAAGCCAGTTGCTGACATGGGTACAATGGGCGAGTGATCCGGATTTGATTCCAGAGTCTCATCAAGATGCCATTGATCATCCGGAGAAATACCCCTGGCATTCTGCTGGAAAGTATCAGTTGGGTAATGCCATTTTTAAAGATACCAATGGAGACCGCATTATTGATGCTTACGATAAAGAACCGATGGGGTATACAAAAATTCCGGAATTGATTCCGACTGTGAATGTGGGGTTTGAATGGAAAGGACTGGATGCCCGCGTGGTTTTGACTGCTTACTTGAACCGTACGGTAGGCTGTCGTGAGAATATGGACTATGGTTTTGGATGGGGAGGAACTTCTACTCATGAAGTGGTCAATACATGGGGTTATTATACAGATGATCCGACTGACCCGCGTAATATAAATGCAAAATATCCACGTTTGTCTAACTCATTCAGTAATATTGACCGTAATTATCCATATAATGAATCTACTATCTGGGTAGTAAATGGAGATTTCCTTTCTTTGCGTAACGTAGAGGTGGGTTATTCTTTACCTAAGAAATGGATAGCAAAGGCTAATATGACTAAGGTACGTATTTATTTCAGTGGTTACAACTTGTGTAACTGGAGTCATTTGCCAAAAGGTTTTGACCCTGAAAATCCATTGAACTATATATGGAATTATCCTAAAACAAAATCATTTACATTTGGTATTAATGTAGGATTCTAAATAAAGCAATATCATGAAAATGAAGAAATATACTTATATAATGCTGGCCGTACTGTTATTCTCAGGTACGGCTTGCAATGACTTCTTGGATAAAGAGTATGATGCAACTCTTTCGGACGAAAAGGTATTTACCAATCAGACCATGACGCGTGAATTTCTGACAGATATTTACACGAATCTGCCCGATGGACTGGCTCCTTTAAATGACGATCAGTTTACTGGAGCTTCCCGTGACTGTATGACGGATAACGCGACTTCTTATTGGGGCTTACATTATTATACGAAGATTGCTACTGATTCATATACCGCAAAGGATCATCCTTTGTTGGGACAATGGAATGTTGATTTTTCAGGTATCCGTAAATGTAATATCTTTTTGAATAATGCACAGGCCTCGGTAGTTGGTAATGCCGAGAAGTCGGGCGATGATAATAAGCTATATGACCGGTATTGCAATGAGGCAAGATTGCTGCGTGCGCTGTTTCATTTTGATTTAGTGTGCTGGTTTGGCGATATGTTGATTGTGGGAGAAAATGAAGACGGCACGAATATTGTTTTCAACATGGAAGAACCTGGGCTGATGAATCAGGCTCGTACTCCTGCGGCAGATGTACTGCAATGGGTTGCTGATGAATGTGATAAAGTAAAAGATGCGTTACCATTCCGTTATTCTAATGAAGCCACAAACTGGGGACGTGTGAATGGGGCAACGGCTTATGCTTTGAAAGCTCGTGCTTTACTTTATAAGGCTTCGGCTTTAAATAATCCAACCGGAGAACAATCTTGGTGGCAGGCTGCAGCCCAAGCAGCACAAGATTTTATCGATAAGAATGCTCAGCAGTCTAATCCTTATCAGTTGTATGCTACCGGAAATCCTGAGAATGATTATTATGAATGCTTTACTACCAATCCGGTGTATAACAATGAAATTATATTGTCTCGTTCGGTATGGAATACGAATAAAGTGGAACAGGTATTCTTGCCGGTGGGTTTTACTGGAAAATTCTCTGCTGCAGGACGTACAAGTCCGACCCAGAATTTTGTAGATTGCTTTGAAATGTTAGATGGAAAACGAATTGATGAAGGGGGAGGTGATTATACTTACGACGCACAGAATCCGTATGCCAACCGTGACCCTCGTCTGTCACAGATTGTTTTCTATCAGGGCATGACATGGGGTAGTGCAAAGGATAATGAACAGCGTAAACTGGATATGCGCACTGAAGGAGGAAAAGATTATTCAGCCTCTATGGGAGGAACCTGTACGGGATATTATTTAAAGAAATTTGTCAACAATATCTCTTGTCAGAATCCTACTAATTATCCTCATTCGTGGATTGTCTTCCGTTATGGAGAGGTGCTTTTAAATGCAGCCGAAGCATATTGTGAGGCTGGAAATCTGGATAAGGCGAAGCAGTATATCAATGAGATTCGTGACCGTGCGGGTATGCCTCACTATGAATATGCAGATCAAGCCGAGTTGTTGAAACGAATTCGCAACGAACGTCGTATTGAATTGAGTTTTGAGGACCATCGCATGTGGGATTTGCGTCGTTGGCGTGCGTATGACGATGTAACGGCTTCAGGAGAACAATCCAAACCCTATTATGAGCAATTGTTGAATTTGTATGGTGTCGAAATTTCAGGAACGGAAGCTGCTCCGGTATATCAGTATGGTCCGGCACGTTCTGCACAGAATGGAGGTGTAATAGAAACTCGTGTATTTAATATCCCGAAGAATTACTTGTTTCCGATTCCTGATTCTGATGTAAAAATGGCTCCTAACTTAAAGCAGAACCCTGGCTGGGAAATTTCAGCAGATTAATCGGAGTAAAGATTTTAATAAAAAGAATGGTATATGAAAATAAAGAATGTATTGAAATATATTTTCGTCGGATTTGTTTGTGCGTGGAGTGCATGTAGCGACGAAGAAAATGGAGTAAGTATCGGCAATATGACTCTGGAGAAACCTGCGGTTTCAAATGTCACATATAAGTCGGTAGATGTTTCTGCTCAAATAAAAGATCCTTCTGCTTATATTTTAAAACGCGGAATATGTTACGGAACGGAGTCGTCTCCCACCATTGAAAATCAGATTGCAGAAATGGAAGGGAGTGGCAGTGAAATTAATCTTTCTTTGGATGGATTGGAAGAAAGTACCACTTATTATATACGTGCTTTTGTGACTGTGCTTGATAATGAACCAATGTATTCAGAGGAAGTGCAAGTTACGACTCTTGCAGCTACTTTGGATGATAAACTGGCTGATTATGTAGCCCCCGACTATGAAGATGATTATACATCTATTGCAGGATGGGACAAACGTAATGAGTGGAACCTGGCTAATGTACATGATCCTTCCGTAATGTTGGCTGATGACGGTTATTATTATATGTATCAGACGGATGCTTCGTATGGTAATGCACATGAAGGGCATGGACATTTCCATTGTCGTCGTTCAAAAGACCTGGTAAATTGGGAGTATGTAGGGGCTACCATGCAGGAAGCGCCGACATGGGTAAAAGAAACTCTGAATGCATATCGTACAGAAATGGGATTGGAACCGATCGAAACTCCTTCTTATGGCTATTGGGCTCCTGTGGTACGTAAGGTGAAAACGGGTCTGTATCGCATGTATTATAGTATTGTAGTGGATAATTATATTAAAACAGGGAAAGTGAATACCGCCGATAATTTTGACGGTTCATGGACAGAACGTGCCTTTATCGGGTTGATGGAAACAACCGATCCGGCTGCTAATGTATGGGAAGACAAAGGTCTGGTGATTTGTTCATCTTCGGATAGGGAGATGAATGGCTGGACACGGCCTGATGCTAATAACTGGGATGCGTATTTCTATTTTAATGCCATCGACCCCACTTATCTGGTCGATAAGGATGGCACTCATTGGCTGATTTATGGTTCTTGGCATAGCGGTATCGCAGAAATAGAATTAAACCCTGAGACTGGATTGCCTAAAACAAGTTTGGAAAAACCATGGGAGATTTCTTCCTGGAATACAAATACTTATGGGAAGTTGATTGCACGTCGTGGCACTTCCCGCTGGCAGGGTTCAGAAGGTCCGGAGGTTGTGTATAATCCGGAAACAGGTTATTATTACATGTTCCTGGCTTATGGTTCATTAGCGGTAGAATATAATACTCGGGTGGTACGTGCTCGAAGTATAAATGGACCCTGGCTGGACATAAATGGCAATGATGCTGCTAACGGTATAGAAGCACAGCCAGTAGTAACTCATCCTTATAAATTCAGTAACAGTTATGGATGGGTGGGTATTTCCCATTGTGCAGTGTTTGATGATGGCGAGGGAAATTGGTTCTATTCTTCACAGGGACGTTTGCCGGAGAATGTGCCAGGAGTCAATGCTTCCAATGCAGTGATGATGGGACATGTACGCAGCATACGCTGGACGGAAGATGGCTGGCCGTTGGTTATGCCAGAACGTTATGGAGCTGTTCCTCAGGTTCCTATTACAGAAGGGGAGCTGATTGGAGACTGGGAGATGATTCAACTCTCTTCTAATAATCCGGGACAACAATATGGTTCTGCAATTATGACCCTTTCAGCAGACCATAAAATTACAGAAGGAACATGGAAAGGGGGGAGCTGGAGTTATGATTCAGACAACCAGGTTCTTACAGCTAATGGTGTGAAATTGTATTTGCAACGTGAGGTAGACTGGGAAATGATTCCTCGTACACCGACCATCGTGTTTGCCGGTTATCATCAGAGTAGTAATACTTGGCGGACAGATTGGGGAAAGAAAGTGCAGTAACTTAGTATAATATGTTAGTTTGGGCGCCTTGTAGATAAGGAATTCTTGTTTGCAAGGCGTTTTCTTGTTAGTTTAGGATTATTAATAAAAAACCATGAGACACATCACCTTATCACTTTTTTTGTTGGCTGTAGCAGGTGTGACTTACGCCTCTTCTCCCCAAAAGAAGTCATCAGTTATTCCCGTCAGTAAAGTCATGACCCATGATCCGGTGATGGCCAAGCAAGGCGATACTTACTATCTCTTTGCTACCGGGCAGGGGATTTCTGTCATGTCCTCAAAGGACTTAAAAAATTGGAAGTTCGAGAAACCGGTATTCGATAAAGCGCCTCAATGGGCCGTGGAAACCATAAAAGGCTATAACGGACATACGTGGGCACCGGATATTATTTTCCACAACGGAGTTTATCATTTGTTTTATTCATGTTCGGCGTTTGGAAAGAATACTTCTGCTATCGGCCATGCCACGAATCCCACACTCGACCCTTCCAGCCCTGATTTCAAGTGGACAGACCATGGAAAAGTAATTCAGTCGGTACCCAACCGGGATATGTGGAATGCCATTGACCCCAATATTATCATTGATGAAAACGGTACACCCTGGATGAATTTCGGCTCATTCTGGGATGGAATCAAGATGGTAAGGCTGACGCCTGATTTGAATGCTGTAGCTCAGCCAGAAGAATGGTATTCGTTGTGTCGTCGGCGGCGTGCTTTCGATTTGTCGGAAAAAAATGCGGGTAATGGAGCAGTAGAGGCTCCCTTTATTATGAAACACGGTGAGTATTATTATCTGTTCGTATCGTTTGATTATTGTTGCAAGGGATTGAAAAGCAACTATAAAGTCATGGTGGGACGCTCGAAAACGGTGACAGGACCCTATCTGGACAAAGATGGGAAAGCAATGGACAAGGGAGGCGGTTCATTAGTGATTCAGGGCAACAAGGATTATGCCGGTGTAGGTCATAATGCGGCTTATCATCTGGATGGAAAGGATTATTTTATTTCTCATGCCTATTCCGTAGCAGAAGAGGGAGCACCTAAACTGATTATTCGTGAAATTAGCTGGACACCTGACGGGTGGCCGGTTGTGAGTTTCTAAAAGTGATGCTTGCAGGGATGCCGCAGGGAAGTATGTGTACTTTCGAACAGCATCTTTTTTATGCCGGTATTGCATGATTTGTGATAGTTTTTAGGGAAAATTTTATTGTTAGTTTCACACTTAATCCCTATTTTTGCCTTGATTAGTAATTATTTGGAAAACACCTATGAAAAAACAAGGACTTTTTTGCACATTGGCATTGATAGCTTCTCAGGCATTTGCGCAGCAGGCAGCGGTCACCGGCCCTGATGCTCGTTTGAAACTCGATTTTCAGTTGCAGGACGGCAAGCCTGTCTATTCGGTGACATACGACGGAAAAACCGTGCTGGAGAATTCTCCCCTCGGCTTTGTATCCAATATCGGCGACTTCAGCCGTCAGATGAGCTTTGTCGGCCAGCAGGCGGACAAGGTGGAAAAGACGTACACGCAAGACCGTATCAAGTGTTCCACGGTGAATTATTCCGCCAACAAGCTGACTGTAACCCTTGAAAATGCGGAGAAGAAGAAACTGGACATCGTGTTCCAGCTGAGCAACAACGACATTGCCTTCCGCTATGAGATGCCTCAGTATGGCGAAACGGCCTGCATGGTAATTGAAAAGGAAGCAACCGGCTTTGACTTTCCTTCTACCACTACCACCTTCCTTTCTCCGCAGAGTGACCCGATGATTGGGTGGATGCGTACCAAACCGAGCTACGAAGAGGAATATGTACCCGATGAACCGGTGGCTACTCCTTCCAAATACGGTGAAGGCTATACTTTCCCGGCGCTGTTCCATGTGGGAGATAACTGGGCACTGGTATCGGAGACCGGTGTACGCAGCCTGTATTGTGCCTCTCACCTGAGCGATGCGACCAAAGATGGCCTTTACAGTATTGCTTTTCCGAACCCGGGCGAGATGAACGGTCTGGGTTCTTCTACTCCGGGACTGGCTCTGCCGGGTGCTACTCCCTGGCGTACGATTACGGTGGGCAACGGGTTGAAGCCGATTGTGGAGACAACCGTTCCGTTTGATGTGGTGGAACCACTGTATGAGCCTTCACAGGAATACAAGTTCGGTCGTTCTACCTGGAGCTGGATTATGTGGCAGGACCCGAGTATCAACTACGATGACCAGATTCCTTTCATTGACTTGGCCAGTGAAATGGGCTATGAATATACGCTGATTGACGGCGGCTGGGAAAAGAACATCGGTCGCGACCGTATGGAGGAGCTGTTCAAGTACGCACACCAGAAGAATGTGGATGTATTCGTGTGGTACAACTCTAACGGTTACTGGAACGATGCCCCGCAGGATGCCAAGCAGTGCATGAGCAACTCAGTTGCCCGCAAGAAAGAGATGAAATGGCTGCAGAAATGCGGTGTGAAGGGACTGAAGGTAGACTTTTTCGGCAGTGACAAGCAGCAGATGATGGGCTTGTATGAAGACATCCTGACCGATGCCAACGAATACGGCCTGATGATAATCTTCCATGGCTGTACCATTCCGCGCGGCTGGGAACGCATGTATCCGAACTATGTGGGCAGTGAGGCGGTACTGGCTTCTGAAAACCTGATATTTAACCAGCATTTTGATGATATGGAGGCTTACAATGCCTGCCTGCATCCGTTTATCCGCAATACCATCGGCTGTATGGAGTTTGGCGGTACGCTGCTGAACAAGCGTCACAACCGTACGAATGACGGAGGTACCATCCGCAAGACGACGGACGTATTCCAGCTGGCTACGGCGGTGTTGTATCAGAACCCGATTCAGAACTTTGCCCTGGCTCCAAACAACCTGACGGATGCACCGGCACTGGCCATCGACTTCATGAAAGAGGTACCGACCACCTGGGATGAGACAGTATTCCTGGACGGTTATCCTGGCAAATATTGCGTGCTGGCCCGTCGTCATGGCGACCGCTGGTATGTGGTGGGTGTCAATGCACAGAAGGAACCGTTGAAGCTGAGTTTGAACCTGCCGATGTGGGAGAAAGGCGAAACGGTTTCCTATTATCTGGACGATAAGAAACGTCAGCCGCAGCTGGAAGAACTGAAAATCAAGAATCCGGCAGAAGTGAAAGTGGTGATCCAGCCGGATGGAGGTATTATTCTGACGAAATAACTTGCAAGGTTTTCAAAAGAGAAAAGCGTGATTTTTTAGCGGAAATCACGCTTTTCTCTTTTTAATTTATAACTTTGCAACCTAACTCATTGAATTATGGAGAATAACAATCTTTTCATTTACAATACACTGACCCGCAAGAAGGAACTGTTCGTGCCTTTGCATGCTCCTCATGTGGGCATGTATGTGTGTGGTCCTACCGTATACGGTGACGGACATTTAGGGCATGCACGTCCCGCCATTACGTTTGATATTGTGTTCCGTTACCTGACTCATTTGGGCTACAAGGTGCGTTATGTGCGTAACATTACTGATGTGGGCCATCTGGAGCATGATGCAGACGATGGTGAAGACAAGATTGCCAAGAAAGCACGTCTGGAACAGCTGGAACCGATGGAAGTGGTACAGTATTATCTGTTGCGTTACCACAAGGCAATGGAAGCATTGAACGTGTTGCCGCCCAGCATCGAGCCGCATGCATCCGGACACATCATCGAGCAGATTAAGCTGGTGGAAGAGATTCTGAAAAACGGATATGCATACGAAAGCAAGGGCTCTGTGTATTTTGATGTAGCGAAGTACAACAAAGATCATCACTATGGTGTGTTGTCAGGACGTAACCTGGATGATGTGCTGAATACGACCCGTGAACTCGACGGACAAGATGAAAAGCACAATCCGGCCGATTTTGCTTTGTGGAAGTGTGCACAGCCGGAACACATCATGCGCTGGCCGTCACCATGGAGTAACGGTTTTCCGGGCTGGCATTGCGAGTGTACCGCTATGGGACGCAAATATTTAGGTGAAACTTTCGATATTCACGGAGGAGGAATGGACCTGGTGTTCCCGCATCATGAATGTGAAATTGCACAGGCTGTGGCTTCAGAAGGTCATCAGATGGTACGTTACTGGATGCACAATAACATGATTACTATCAACGGACAGAAGATGGGTAAGTCATTGGGTAACTTTATCACCCTGGATGAGTTCTTTACAGGCTCTAACAAGTTGCTGACACAGGCTTATTCGCCGATGACCATCCGTTTCTTCATTCTTCAGGCACACTATCGCAGTACAGTGGACTTCAGTAACGAAGCGCTGCAGGCTGCTGAAAAGGGATTGGAACGTCTGTTGGAAGGTGTGAAGAATCTGGACCGCATCACTCCGGCGAAAGCTACTTCAGGCATCGAACCGAAAGGCTTGCGTGAGAAGTGCTACGAGGCCATGAACGACGACTTGAATACACCGATTGTCATTTCTCACCTGTTTGATGCAACCCGTATGATTAATACGGTGATTGACAAGAAAGCGACTATCAGCGCCGAAGATTTGGAAGAGCTGAAGAGTGTATTCCATCTGTTCGTATTCGATATCTTAGGCCTGAAAGCGGAAGCGGAAAACAATGCGGCACGTGAAGAAGCTTACGGAAAAGTAGTCGACATGCTGTTGGAACAGCGTATGCAGGCTAAAGCCAACAAAGACTGGGCTACAAGCGATAAGATTCGTGACAACCTGGCTGCTTTGGGCTTTGAAGTAAAAGATACCAAAGATGGCTTCACTTGGAAATTAAATAAGTAATAGAATAGTGACTCTTATAAAAGAGGAAGGGGTACCGGTTTTTCCGGTACCCCTTTTCTTGTAGTATATCTGTGTTATTTTTTCATGGGAATCTCGATACGTTTGCCGTCTGCCTGCACTGCGTAGAGTTTGGTATTTCCTAATTCTATTCCTGCCGGGATATCATAGCTGAACATATTGAAGAAATAGACCAGTTCTCCTTCTGCATTGTTTTTGCGTAATTCAAATGCTACGGCATTTTCTCCATTTTCAACGGTATATTTCCGTCCGGAAACTGTATAGGCTATGTTGGGACTGACGGCTTTTACCTCTCCTTCAAACTGTGTGTAATATCCGGTGTCCGAAGGTTTCGTGTCGAGTCCGGTATCTCCGGCCTTACGGTCTTCAATATACTGGAAAGCATGTTTGGGCTTCGGGAATTTTTTCATGAAAGTCTTGGTTTCCTGTATCATTGCTTCCGTTACTTTATATTTCCAGGTACCGTATTGTTCAATGGTACCTTCTCCAGGGATAAAGAAACCCCACAAATCGAAGAAGTCGGTCAAATCTTCTCCGGCGGCTTCACTGGCTTTCATGGCAAATTTGAGCTGTGCACCTCCGGGATCGCTTTCCGTAATCCTGTCTTCACGCAACAATTTGAATAATGTCTGCCAGAACTTAGGATTATGTCCACAACGATGGTAGTAATTCCACAACTGCCAGTTCATGCGCATGTGTATTTCTGTGTCTTCTCCCTGATGGGTGGCATCTCCCATATTATACCATGCTTTTTTGTATACGAAACGGGAATCTGCCAAATCATTCAGCTCACTTCCTCTGGAGCAATATTTCCCCAGCTTGTATAAAATGTAGTTAGAGAACAAGTTGTTCGATGATTCCGTACTGCCCGGCCAGTTGATAGCAGCCTGATGGATGTGGCCTATTTCATGTGCGGGGCCCCAGGCATTGTCCTTGTTGGCCATTACATTTTCTTTCAGCAGGATATTGTTCAGGTAGGTGTATACGAAGCCGATACAATAGTCTGTAGCCCACATGTAACTTCCTTCCGGTGAGATGGCAAAAATATGGTTGTTGACTTGTGAAGGACGTACATTCTCAATACCCATCAGCTCTTGTTCCCATCCGATGATGTCATCCCATAAGTTGATGGCCGACAATATCTGGTTGGGCACAAACTCCTGCATCTTGGCCGTGTGGAAATAGAACATGATACGTTCGCCCCGTACGCAGAAATATTTATGAGTTGCTTTTTTCAGTAATTCCGCATATTTTTCATCGGTCTTATGTTCTTTCAGGTCGAAGAATCCGGTTACTTTTCCGCTTCCGATTGGAATGTGGATTTTAACGGGCTGTGCATCAGGAGAGGTCAGGTCGGTGTTGTACATTACAAACAGCTGCCCTTCTTTGCGCATGGTCAGTTTGTTGACTCCCGGAGATAAGAAATACACTTCACCGCTCACGTTGGTCTGTTTATATTTTTCTCCGCTTTCCCAGATACTTTGTAGCGAAATTTGCTGTCCGTGAGTGTCGCCTACCAGTACGATGATTTCATCACCTTGCTGAACCGAGATGCCAGTCGGGTTGTCCAGGTTACTGTATTTCTTGGTCATTAATTTAGTAGCCCATTCTTCCGGAATACTATAAGGAGCATATTCCCGGATACGGAATTCCTTTTCGTGTGGGTCGTACGTGTTATTCTGTAATGCTTTTGCCAGACGGACAAAATAATCGGGAAGCGCATTGATTTGTTCGTCGGTAACTCCTTCTTTCAGCGCACTGCAAGTAACGTCACTGAAGACGGTGAGCAAGGTATTTTCCAATGTGTTTTCCTGATTATAGCGGTAGAACTCCATTTCATCGCAGCTTACGAAGTTGCCTGCACCCGATTTCACTTCAAACTTGATACCGGTTACTTTTTGGGTCGTCTTGAAAGAAATCTTTGAAGGAGCATTCTGCATACGGAAGTTGTATGTGCCATATTTTGTCCAGTTGGAATGTCCTTCATCTGTAGCAATCAGCAGGTCGAGTTCCCCAAAATTTCCATTTCCGGCACGAGTGTAATAAATCAGGTAGTCAATATCAGCACCTCCCTGGAAGTAATATTCCAATGTGACTGGGAAATTAGCCGACTGTCCCCAAATTGAATGATAAGGATTGGCCCCATCAGCCGAGAATTTGCCATCCCAGGTATTTTCAATACCTTGTCCCGGCTGGAATTCGCTGGCTTTTCCTCCTGAAGGAATGACTTTGATGTCTTCACTAATGACAATGTCGGAAGAGGCATATTGCGTGACATTGATAACATAATTCTGAATGGGAGACAGTACTTTGACTACCGCATTTCTGCGTTCGCTAGAGGTGTTGGCAGTAACGGCCAGTTTGATTTGTGCACCGTTCTCTTTTTCCTCTTGTGTAGATACATAAAGCCAGCCGGCATCAGTCTCTGCTTTCCATTCGCTAAGTGAGAGAGTGGTTTTTATTGGAATGAAGATGGTTTCAGCAGCACTACCGAATTCTTTGGTGAGATCTGTTTCTTCAATAGCAAAGGTCCCGTTTTTCAGTGTTTCTTTGTCTTTGCACCCAGAGGAGGAGAAGATAAGACATAACAGGACAATCAGTGTAAAACTAAAAACTTTTTTATTCATGGAAATATAGATTTAAGTAGCAAAGAGAGGAAAATGTTTTCCTCTCTTTGTAAATGTAGCATTAGTTACCGTATAATACAAGCTCTCCAAGATTAAACCATGCATTTCCGTTAGTCATGGAACCTGCAGTACTTTCTAGTACGGCAAAGCGGAAATGAGAGAATGATTTCTCCGCATGATAGATTGGAGAGGAATATTGCTGGTTTCCTCCTGTCGGAAGTCCTGTAGTAATTTTTCCGAGTTCGGTCCAGGCCTTACCGTCCGCACTAGTAAATAATTTGATATGAGTGGGGGCCGCATTGCCATTTTCAAAGCGGGTCCAGTAATCAAATTTGACGGATTGTATTGGGGCAGACAATGTGACGTCAATGTAGTTTCCGTACGTAGCATCCTTTACTGGAGCACTCCAGTTAGAGTGGAAATGAAGGCCGGAACCAAGTCCGTCAATCAAGCCCGTATATCCTGTTCCGTCTCCTTCAGCAATGGAGTTTGCCTTGAACTGGCTGGCTTTCAGTTCCAGCTTGTCGGGAGAATAAGTGATGCCCAGCAGGACAGTTTTCTGTGTTGCACTGATTTCTACTCCTGCTACAGTAGGACTGGTAAGGGAGAGAGGAAGAATGTATTCTCCCATTTCCAGAGATGTGCGGTTGATGGTAATGTCTACTGAGGCAGTGGTAGCTTCATTGCCAAAAGTGACTACTCCATTTTCCGGAAGCGAATATGTATTGCTTGGAAGCTGTTTGTAGCGGTTACCATTTTGTGTGTTGTATTTATTGAAGGCTTCCACGGCTTCCTCATTGCATGTAAGGCTACATTTTAGTCCCCACGTATTAGGAATAGGAAGAGTCAGCCCCAGCGTGTAAGTAAGCGTTGCTTCTCCTTTGGATGAGAATGAAACGGCATTTGTAAATCCAGCGTTTGCAAGTCCGATAGTGGGTGCCTGAATGTCAGGAACGATGATAAGCAAGCTGTCGTTTACTGAAACTTCCGAACTGCGAAGTAACAGGGGAAGAGCATATTTTTGTCCGTTTTGGCTTTCTTGTAATTGCAGGATTTCTTTGGTTTTCAGTAAAGCGTTTACCAGTTTGTAGCGTTCTTGTGCTGAAAATTGCAGGTCATTGCTCTGTAATGAGTAGTACTCCGCAGGCAGATATGCATATTTCAGTCCGTTGGTATTGCAATATGCCTGAAAGACCTCTTCCGCCATCGGGGTTATAACTCCATTGGCGGGTACGTTTCCTTCACTTCCTGTTTTCATGACAGAAACAGACACATTTCCTTCGGCGTCGGTTGTGTATAGTTCAATGTTCCGGATGCCTGCGTCCTTGATATTCAGTACACAGTGATATTTTTCAGGAAACAGTTCATCATATTTTTCGCAGCTGGATAGGGCCAGTGTGCCTCCTAAGACACATATAGCCCCAAATATATTGTGTAATTTCATATTAGATACTTATTTAATAACCTGGTGCTTGAATGAGTTGTGGATTCTTGTAAACTTCATTTTCAAAAACAGGAAGGAAATACATACGGTTAGTCCATTTGAAGTCCTGACTGATTACTACCGGGGTGTTGAATTCTTCGAAAGAAGGGTCAAGCTTGCTCATGGCGTTGAGGCCCCGACGTATGCCTGCCGACATATATTCTGGAGCAATCATCCAGCGGCGTATGTCATAGTAGCGGTGTCCTTCTCCCCACAGCTCAACGAAACGTTCGTTCTGTACCCATTTCATAATCGGCATGTCGTCTGTCACGTCACTGGTAGTAAGTTCTCTGATACCGGCACGTTTGCGAACGATGTTCAACTGCGCTAATGCTTGGGGAACCTCATCCAGGGCGGCGCAGCATTCTGCCAGATTCAGGTACAACTCTGCCATACGGATAAGGGGTCTCGGCTTGTTCTGCTTTTCTTCTGCGCTGGCAGTCCATGCAAAGGTAGGTTCAATGAACTTCTGCGACAGATATCCAGTCACGCAGTTGTCACGGTTGAACAAGGACGGGTTGTAGCCGTGAAGTTCCGAATTGCGCATTTCCAGTTTCAAAGGTTGTCCGCCATAAATACGGCTTCCCATGTCGCCGCCGTCAAAAGCAATCCAGGCATAGAAGCGAGGCTCACGGCGGGTGTTCAGCTTGATAATGTCACTGCGGTTGGTTACCCCTGCGCTTTGGTACCATTCCGATTGTGTATAGAACTGCTTGTCTTTTTCAATAGGTACTCCGTTCTCAGTGTAGAAACGTTCCACTGTATTTAGCGTGGGCGATACACCCGAATAACCGGCTTTCCAGGTTCCCTGATTGTTCTTGATGACACGGTGTGGAAGAGAACCGATAATCATGGTTCCCTGATTAGCTAGTCCCCAGATGGTTTCGCGGTTACCTTCTTTATAGCGTGTGGTCACCACGTAGCGCATCAGCTGTACGCGTTCCATGAACTCTTTGTCCTTGTCGGCCGTTCCGCCTTCTGCGCTTTTGAAAGGAACAAACGGGAGGGGGAGTCCGGCCTGCTGGTATAGTGACTGTGCATCTTCCAGACCGAACAGTTTGTGACCGGCAGCTTCTGCGGCAGTAATGGCTTCCTGGCAGGCAGCCTTGGCAACTTCCCATTTCTTGCGGTCATATTTTAGGCTGATGAGCTCTTTTCCATATCCCGGAGTCTCAAAATTCGTGTTCTCCCAGTCTTTGTAGGGGAAGCTTCCATTGAACAATGGAGAGGCTGCATAGACGAGCAGGCGTGCTTTCAGGGCCTTGGCCATGACAGAAGTGGCTCTTCCCCATTCGTCTCCGGTGCGGGTAGCCGGTAGCTGCCCGTCTTCGCATACTTCATCAAATTTCTGGCAAATCCAGTCTTTTACATAGTCGAAGTGCATACGTCCGTTGTACTCTGATTCAGGAGTGGCCTGATCAATGTATGTATCGGTAATGGGGCATGGACCGTAGGCAACCAGTGTAACCATGTGGTAGTAAGCCAGCAGGAAGTTCGCTTCAGCAGCCCAGGCTCTTTTCTGCTCATCAGTCACTCCTCTTGCATGAGGCAATTGCTGGAGGAAAAGCAGGCACTGTCCGATAAACCGGTAGTTGCTGCCCCAGCTCCATCCGTCAGCAATGTTAGTCGGAAGGTTCAGGTCCCAGGTAATTTTCTGTGAACCGGTGTTCCACAGTGGAGGAAGCACATATTCGTCGGCACCAGCTTCTACCGTCTGATAGTCGAAAGGATTTCTTATACCTCCGTAGCAGGAGAACAGGAATCCGAGGGTTGACTCCGGATCCTTGGTCGCATCCGGCAAAGAAGCTTGTTCGGGCGGTACCACATCCAGGTAGTTACATGAGGTGGTTCCTCCACATAAAGCCAGTGAAAGCAAGGCTATTTTCCCTATATTTTTTAAAGTCTTCATCGTAATTAGATTTTTAGAATGTTAACTGTAATCCGATATTAAAGGTTCTCTGTAAAGGATAGCTGTTCCATGCCAGTTCCGGATCCCATAACTTGAACGGGCTGAATACGAACAGGTTGTTTCCACTGAAGTACACGCGGGCATGTTTGAAACGGTAGCCTATTTCCAGTGTCTTGAAGCGGATGAAGTTACCGTTTCTCATCCAGTAGGTACTGGGCTGGGTGTTGTTGGCTATCTGTGCATCGGTCAGTCCCAGGCGTGGATAAGCCGCATTGGGGTTCGGGTTGGCTTCTGTCCAGTAATCATTGGCAATGAACTGCATGACGTTGAAGTCGTCTTGTCCAAACGGAGTAATTCCACTGATCATGAGGGTACGCATGGCTGAACCGTTGAAGAACACGCCAAAGTTGAAACCTTTGTAGTCGATGTTCATGCCAAGTCCGTACTGAATGCGCGGCATGTTACCGTATTCTGAAATCATTACCTTATCTTCCGTGTTGATGATTCCGTCACCGTTCACGTCGCGGTATTTCACGTCGCCCACCATTGCGGTACTTCCTAAGTTTTGTGTCGGGCTGTTGTCTATTTCTTCCTGGCTTTGGAAGAGTCCTTCCGCAATGTAACCGGTCTGGTGGCTCAATGGCTTGCCGGTCACGGTCTGCCATGTATATGGATAGAGCGGTTCATCGTAGTCTACGTATTTGTTCTGGGTATAGGTAAAGTTTCCTTGGAAATCTACAGCCAGGTCTTTGTTGAACTGCTTGCGGTAGTTCATGCTCAGTTCATATCCCCAGTTGTCTACCTTTCCTTTGTTGCTCCAGGGTTTGGCAGAGTCGTATCCTAACGATTGCGGCCATGCTTCACGGTGCAGCAGGATGTTGTAACGCTTGTCGTAGAAGAAGTCGAATGTCAGGCTCAGGCAGCGGAACAATTCCATGTCGAAACCGAGGTCGAGTTTTTTCACGCGTTCCCATCCGGCATTCTGCACGGCGTACTGAGTGACAATCGGACCGTATTTGCTGACATTCAGGTCTTCACCGAAAGTCGCTCCCGGACGCTTGTCGCCCGTTACCTGTACCTGGTCGATATACAAGAAATGAGGTGAGCCTTCAGGCCCGGTTTCGTCACTACCTACCAGACCGTAAGAACCTCTCAGTTTCAAAGAAGAGATGACTTTGCTGAGTGGAGCGAAGAATTTTTCATTGGATACCACCCATCCTAAAGAGATAGCTGGGAAGAATTCAAAGCGGTCACCTTTGGCCAGACGTTCGGTTCCGTTGTAACCGAAGTTGATTTCGGCAAGGTAACGCTGATCAAAATCATAGGTGAAGCGTCCGGAGAATCCCTGGTTACGGTTGGGTAATACGGCATTCCGGTATTCACGCTGCATATAGAGTAACATACCTCCTACGCTGTGTTTTCCGAAACGGCGCTGATAGTCGAGGGTAAACTGCAGGAAGAATGTGTTGTCACCGTCTTTCGTAATGTCCGACTGTGCGATATAGTCCGTTCCGCTTGTGCCTAATCTTTCCAGTGTATATTCTCCTGTAGAAGGATTGAAACTTCCGTCTTTAATTCGGTAGTAGTAGGGCTCAATGGTACGGTTATACCAGTTGGATGACCAGTTCTTGAAGTTTACCAATGCCGTGGCACTCAGTCCCTTGGTGATGAAATCAAGCTGCTGGCTTACTTTCAATGAAGTGTTCAAGGTATTTTCCTGAGTTTGTTTGTAAGAAGAGAGCATGTAGGCGTACGGGTTGGTGCGCAAATTGTCACCACTCAGAATGGCGTTACCGAACCGTATGTGCGTATCGCCTTCCTGAGCCGGGAATGTGACAGGGAAGTTGATAGGATTGGTGGTCAGTGCCATCTTGAACAAGTCGGATGTATTGTAGTTGGGACCCTGATTGTTTCGTATCTGAGCATTCATTCTCAGGTCTATGGTCGTAGTGGAGGTTAACTTATATTTGATGTTGTTCTGGAAGTTGTAACTCCAGTTGTTGATGTTGTTGTTATAGGAGTATACCTTTCGGGTGTTCAGCAATCCGGAATCGTGATTGGCCTGGATGCTCATATAATAAGTTGCTCTGGAACCGCCACCTTGCACGTTGATGTTGGCACGCTGGCTCATGGCCATGTTCTTGAATATTACATCATTCCATTTTACACTGGGATACATGTAAGGGTTTGTTCCCAGACGGGTATTTTCTATTTGTTCCTGAGTGTATTTCGGAGTGATGCCTGGGTTACGGGTTACCTGTGCTTCGTTGTACATTGTCATCCAGGTAGCACCGTCCACGAAGTCGGGGAAATTGGTCATGACATTGAAGGCGTTTTCTACAGTCACATTTATTTGTGTACGTTCGTTTTCACGTCCGGACTTGGTGGTAATCAACATTACACCATTGGCACCACGGGCACCATAAATTGCTGTAGCCGAAGCATCTTTCAGAATAGAAAAACTTTCAATGGTTTCTGCCGGAATGTTGTTCAGGTCGGCAGCCGAGATTTCCACGTCGTCCAGCATGATGAGCGGAGTAGCTCTTCCGCCGAAGGTGCCGATACCGCGTATATAAAATTCGGCAGCCTGCCCTGGAGCTCCGCTGGAAGTTTTGGCGATAACACCTGCCAGTTTACCGGCCAGTGCATTAGTCAGAGAAGAAGTAGGGGTAACAAGAGAAGAGCCTTTAACACTGGTGATAGATCCGGTTACGCTGACTTTTTTCTGGGTTCCGGCACCTACTACCACTACCTCGTCCAGCATTTCATTGTCTGATTTCAGCTTTACATTGATGACTCCCAGGTCTACCACCGGTACTTCACGGGTCTTGTATCCAATAAAACTTATCACCAGCACATCTTTGCTGGAAACTTCTATTGAATAATTACCGTCAAGGTCTGAGATGACTCCCGCTTGGCTTCCTTTTACTACAATGTTGGCTCCAATGATAGGAGTTCCGTCTGAAGCATCGGTAATTGTACCTGTGACGGTTCGTTTTTTGGTACTTTGCGTAATTGCATTAATCTCTCTGGCTTCATGGGCATACGATGTCAGGGCGAGATTTGCTTCAGGAATCGTACCTGAAATAGCCCAGGAGGAAAGTGGAAACATCCACAATACCAGCCCAAATTTGGAGCCAAACTTGCTTGTTTTTCCTTTTTGCATGTTGAATAGGAATTAAGGTTATTAATGTAGATAGTAATCCCTATGAAGGGACATAAAGTAAAAATCCAAAGATGGAGGTCTATAGTTTAGGGTTTAGTTTTTATTGTTTTTAGGTTACAAGGTTAGGTTATAATAGTTTTTTCGTTAGTGATTCAGTTAGTATTAAA
>NZ_DBEXBB010000200.1:0-9845 GCF_048170425.1 Phocaeicola sp. | reverse complement strand
TGACGCTTTTTACGGGAAATCAAAAGCTTAATCAAGCTTAAGAACCGCTAAAAATGCCTTTTGAGGAACTTCTACCGTACCAATTTGCTTCATACGTTTTTTCCCTTTTTTCTGCTTCTCCAAGAGCTTACGCTTACGGCTTACGTCACCTCCATAACATTTAGCCGTCACATCCTTACGAACTGCCTTAATGGTTTCACGCGCAATAATCTTTGCACCGATAGCCGCCTGAATCGCAATTTCAAACTGCTGACGAGGTATCAGCTCCTTCAGTTTCTCACACATCCGGCGTCCCAAATCATACGCATTATCAAAATGAGTCAACGTAGACAAGGCATCAACCGATTCTCCATTCAACAGAATATCCAGCTTCACCAATTTAGAAGGACGGAAACCTGACTGATGATAGTCAAAAGAAGCATATCCCTTAGAAATACTCTTCAACTTATCATAGAAATCTATCACAATCTCACCTAAAGGCATCTTGTAATGCAATTCCACACGATTACCTGAGATATAATCCTGTTTCACCAGTTCTCCGCGCTTACCCAGACACAACGTCATAATCGGACCAATATAATCTGTTGTCGTAATAATGGAAGCATCAATATAAGGTTCTTCAATGTGGTCTATCAACGTAGGATCGGGCATTCCTCCCGGATTATGTACTTCCTGCACTCCTCCCTGCTTATCGTAAATCATATACGATACGTTAGGAACAGTGGTAATCACATTCATATCAAACTCACGATCCAATCGCTCCTGCACAATTTCCATGTGAAGCAATCCTAAGAAACCGCAACGGAATCCGAAGCCTAATGCCAAAGAAGATTCCGGCTGGAAAGTCAGAGATGCATCGTTCAACTGAAGTTTCTCCAAAGAAGCACGCAGATTCTCATAATCTTCTGCCTCAATCGGGTAAACTCCGGCAAATACCATCGGCTTTACCTCCTCAAATCCATCGATTGCCTTATCACACGGACGACTGATATGCGTAATGGTATCTCCCACCTTCACCTCTTTAGAAGTCTTGATACCGGAAATAATGTATCCTACATCTCCCGTACGCAACTCTTTCCGAGGAACCATATCCATTTTCAATACACCCACTTCGTCGGCATCGTATTCTTTTCCTGTATTGAAGAATTTCACCTTGTCGCCTGTACGAATAACGCCGTTTACCACCTTAAAATATGCAATGATACCACGGAATGAATTGAAGACAGAATCGAAAATCAAAGCCTGCAGCGGTGCATTCTCATCACCTACTGGAGCCGGGATACGTTCTACCACTGCCTGAAGAATATCCTCTACACCCATACCGGTCTTTCCCGATGCACGAATAATATCTTCACGCTTGCAGCCTAACAAATCGATGATTTCATCTTCCACCTCTTCCGGCATCGCACTGGCCATGTCACACTTGTTCATCACCGGAATAATCTCCAAGTCATGCTCCAATGCCATATACAAGTTCGAAATAGTCTGCGCCTGCACACCTTGAGAAGCATCGACAACCAATAAAGCTCCTTCGCAGGCTGCAATGGAACGAGACACTTCGTATGAAAAGTCCACGTGTCCCGGAGTATCAATCAGGTTCAGAATGTATTTTTCACCTTTATAATTATACTCCATCTGAATGGCATGACTCTTAATCGTGATTCCACGTTCACGTTCCAGGTCCATATCGTCCAACATCTGTCCTTCTGTAACCTTAATTGTCTGCGTATATTCCAGCAAACGGTCAGCCAGTGTAGACTTACCGTGGTCTATGTGCGCAATGATGCAAAAATTTCGGATATTCTTCATATATAATATTACAACTTATCAAAATTATTGGGCAAAGATACGCAAAAAATGAGATTTTTATGTATGTTTGCCACTGAAACTAATCATAAAACATAAATAACACGTATGAAAAAAACATGGATTATTGTTATCGCAGTAGTAGCTGTTCTTGTGATTTACTGCGTCAGTTCGTATAATTCTTTAGTCACTCAGGAAGAGACCGTAGGCACTGCATGGAGCAATGTAGAAAACCAATATCAGAGACGCTCAGACCTGATTCCAAACCTGGTCAATACTGTTAAAGGATATGCTGCACATGAAAAAGAGACATTCGATGCAGTGGTATCTGCCAGAGCAAAAGCTACCCAAATGACCATCGACATAGAAGATTTGACCCCTGAAAAAATTGAAGCCTATCAGAAAGCACAAGGAGCTGTGGGCAGTGCATTGAGCCGACTGTTGGCTGTGACGGAAAACTATCCGGAACTGAAAGCCAATGAAAACTTTAAGGAATTGCAGGCACAGTTGGAGGGAACTGAGAACCGTATCAGCGTAGAACGTCGTAAATTCAACGAAACCGCACGTGAATATAACACCAGTATTCGCCGTTTCCCGAAAAACATCGTCGCAAGCATGTTCGGTTTTGAAAAGCGTCCTTATTTCGAAGCTGAAGAAGGTAGTGAAAAGGCACCTGAAGTGAAGTTCTAACCGACCCTCTTCACAATGAAACGTATTTCTTTATTCGGAATACTCTTTTTACTGACAATTGTCTTCAGCAATTTACGGGCTGAAGGATACAAGGTAGAAGATATTCCCATGGTACACCTGCAAAACCGGACACGGTATGTCAGCAATCCTGACGGTATTCTAAGCGATGCTGCCGTAGCTGCAATGGATACCACCCTTTTTGCCTTGGAACAAAAAACCGGTATCCAGACCGTGGTCGTAGCCGTACGACAGATAGAAGGAGGTGATTGTTTCAACTTTGCCTACCAACTGGGAGAAAAAAACGGAGTAGGTCAGAAAGGAAAAGACAACGGACTGGTCATTCTGCTGGTCACAGAAGAAAGATGTATCCAGTTTGCTACCGGATATGGGCTGGAAGGCATATTGCCCGATGCCATCTGCAAACGCATCCAAACCCGTTACATGAATCCCTATTTAAGTAAAGGTGACTGGGATTCCGGTATGGTAGCCGGTATTCAGGCCGTACGACAAATACTGGATAAAAGTTCCGGGGCTCCCACTCCTCCCGAAAGTGAATCAGACGGACTGCTGATTTTCATCATCCTGGGATGCTGCTTTATCCTTGTACCTGCCTTATTATGGTATTCTGCACGCCAACGAAATAAATGTCCGAATTGCCATAAGCATACCCTGCAACAGGTTTCGGTCCGTACCATTTCACGCGTAGGCAGCGTACGTACCGAAGAAATCACCTATCTGTGCAGCAACTGCGGACACGTACGTCACACTCACCGAAAAGTCGATGACGACGATTTTCATCACCGGGGAGGTAACGGAGGTCCCTTCCTTGGAGGTCCGTTCTTTGGAGGTGGCTTCGGAAGAGGAGGAGGAGGCTTCAGCGGCGGCAGTTTTGGAGGAGGAAGCTTCGGAGGCGGTGGCGCTGGAAGCAGATTCTAATCACAATCAATTATACTACACAACGATGTACAACAACACTTTTGGAAATATCTTCCGTCTCACCAGTTTCGGTGAATCACACGGAAAAGCTATAGGCGGAGTTATCGACGGATTTCCGGCAGGTATCGCCATCGACATGGATTTTATTCAACAGGAACTGGACCGACGCCGTCCCGGACAATCGGCCATTACCACAGCACGAAAAGAAGCCGACCAGGTAGAATTTCTTTCCGGAATATATGAAGGAGTATCTACCGGATGTTCCATCGGATTTGTGGTATGGAATACCAACCAGCACTCCAACGATTATGACAACATGAAAGACGTATTCCGTCCTTCTCATGCCGATTTTACCTATACTCAAAAATACGGTATACGCGACCACCGGGGAGGCGGGCGCTCTTCAGCGCGTGAAACCATCGCCCGTGTAGTGGCCGGTGCTCTTGCCAAACTGGCATTGCGACAACTCGGCGTTCGCATCACAGCTTTCACTTCGCAGGTAGGAGAATTCAAGTTGGATAAAGACTATACTGCATACGATTTGAGCACCATCGAAAACAATCCGGTACGCTGTCCGGATCAGGAACTTGCCAAGCAGATGGCTGACTACATTTACCAGACAAAAGGAGAAGGCGACACCATCGGTGGTGTTATCAGCTGTGTCATACAAGGTTGCTCCATCGGATTAGGACAGCCGGTTTTCGGCAAGCTTCATGCCGCTTTGGGTAATGCCATGCTCAGCATCAATGCTGTCAAAGGCTTTGAATACGGACAAGGTTTCAGTCACATGGAGATGAAAGGCAGCCAGCAAAACGATATATTCTATCGTGACGGAGATAAAATAGCCTTCCACACCAACCGCTCAGGAGGTATTCAGGGAGGTATCAGCAACGGCCAGGACATTTATTTCCGCGTAGCCTTCAAGCCGGTAGCTACGGTATTGATGGAACAGCCAACAGTTGACATCCATGCCAACGAAACCATTCTGAAAGCCCGCGGACGTCACGACCCTTGCGTATTACCCCGTGCAGTCCCCATTGTGGAAGCTATGGCAGCCATGACAATACTCGATTATTATCTGCTCAATAAAACTACGCACTTATAAATAAAAATACCATGGAAATCAAACAATACATCCAAGAAAATGAAGAACGATTCCTGAACGAACTGTTCAGCCTTATCCGTATTCCCAGCATCAGTGCGCTTCCTGCACATAAGGATGACATGCTGGCCTGTGCGGAACGCTGGCGTCAGCTACTGCTCGAAGCAGGAGCCGATGAAGCAATGGTCATGCCCTCAGAAGGACATCCGTTAGTCTATGCCGAAAAGCGCGTCAGCCCCGACGCTCCTACCGTACTGGTCTATGCGCATTATGACGTGATGCCGGCCGAGCCGTTGGAATTATGGAAAAGCCAGCCTTTTGAACCGGAAGTTCGTGACGGTCGTATCTGGGCACGCGGTGCCGACGATGATAAAGGACAGTCCATGATTCAAGTCAAGGCATTTGAATACCTCGTACATGAAGGACTGCTCCGTCACAATGTAAAATTCATTTTTGAAGGAGAAGAAGAAATCGGTTCGCCCAGCCTGAATGCTTTCCTGAAAGCACACAAGGAATTGTTGAAAGCCGATGTGATCTTAGTATCCGACACCAGCATGTTAGGAGCCGACCTGCCGTCCCTCACTACCGGACTAAGAGGACTGGCTTACTGGGAAGTTGAAGTAACTGGCCCGAACCGTGACCTTCATTCCGGGCATTTTGGTGGTGCAGTGGCCAACCCTATCAACGTACTTTGCGATTTACTTTCAAAGGTCATCGATACGGACGGACGTATTACCATTCCTCATTTCTATGATGATGTAGAAGAAGTACCAACTGCCGAGCGCGAAATGATTGCCCAAATTCCGTTCGACGAGAAAAAATACATGGAAGCCATCGGGGTGAAAGCCCTGAAAGGCGAAAAAGGCTATTCCACACTGGAGCGCAACAGTTGCCGCCCGTCATTCGATGTCTGCGGTATCTGGGGAGGATATACCGGCGAAGGTTCCAAGACTGTATTGCCTTCTAAAGCCTATGCCAAGGTTTCCAGCCGTCTGGTCCCTCACCAACAGCATGAAAAAATCTCCCAGTTGTTTGTAGACTACCTCACTCAGCAGGCACCCGACTATGTACAAGTGAAAGTCACTCCTCAGCATGGAGGTGAAGGCTATGTATGCCCGATTGACCATCCGGCTTATCAAGCTGCAGAAAAAGGATTTGAAAAAGCTTTCGGTAAGAAACCACTGGCCGTACGTCGTGGAGGAAGTATTCCTATCATCAGCGATTTTGAACAGATTCTGGGCATCAAAACCATTCTGATGGGATTCGGACTGGAAAGCGATGCCATCCACTCCCCGAATGAGAATTTCTCACTTGACATTTTCAGAAAAGGAATAGAAGCAGTAGTGGAATTCCACCAGCAATATAAATAACACTGCACAAAGCACATTCCTAAAGGGCACTGCACAAGGAGAAACAAATACACTCACTCCTTGTACAGTGCTTTCATTCTTAATGCTTTCGATGCTTATCTCTTTTCGGTACGCAGCAAATAAAGCCACGTGTTATCTTCCCACGCACCGTCTTCCTGAATAATCTGGAAAAATAGTTCCATTTCTTCTACCTCTTCCTCCGGAATCCCTTCTGCTCCCTTAGATCTGATATAGCGCGAGACAGCTCTTTGACGATACGGACTGGCAATATTCAGATACAATGAGCCGGAGTTATCCCCCCTTGCAAAATACATAGGCAGGAAGTCTCTTCCGTCATTAAAGAAATCGGTGAAAAAAATTGAACATGGCAGCGGCTCCCCAATCAGTTCCGTTTCCACATAACGAGACTGTTCCTGCGTAAAAATCCAATTCATACGGTTCGGTATCATACTGGAAATATCATATTGCAGACATCCAGCGTAGCGTCCGCATGAAATATCACCCGCATCATCTCCGTACGTTGAGCCACCCTCTGCCCCATTTTGCGCAGCACATCTTTCACCAAATCCGTTTTTTCCCATACCTGTCCGTTCCATTCCACTTCTCCCGGACCACCAACGATTAACGACAGACAGTCCTCTCCAAAATGAAAATCATAAGGCGTGTCCAGTTCGATACAGGATTCGTTCATCTGATACCGGCAGGTGATGGACAATTTTTTCTCCTCTTCCTGTGGCATGAAATACCCTTCCACCTCCAGATCATAAGGCTTTCCGGAAGACTTTCCGGAAAAAACAATTTCAGACACTCCAGGAACTACATCCACCGCCAGTTTAATGTCATCCGGAAGTAAGGATGAAATCGTCAGCTGTAGTTTGGTCGTATCCGATTCTATCGCATCAAATTCCACTACGGGATATGCCCATGCATCTTTCACTTCCAATGCTTTCCCGTTCCATTGGAAATCAAAAGCCGAGCCAGAAAAACGAATCTCACACATTTCACTCTCCGGGTTCAGTAGCGGCAATGCCTCTTCATTTTTACAGGAAAAGAAAAGCAATAGTATCCCAACGGACAAACATTTCAAAACCGTTCTCATATTCTTTCAATTAAAAGTTAACAAAATCAGTTCTCAATGGGAACAAATGGATATATATTGTAATACCAGTCATCAGAATTATAATAATCCCATCGGAACCTAGGGACAAAAGTATGGTTTGACACAATCGTATTTTCCCTACCATCATTTTCCACTTTCATTTCAACAGTTACCACTAATATATAACGTGACGTAAAAGTCAAATGATTGATTTCGCAATAAATATACGTTTTTTTCAGAAAAGCAACTCCAGGACAAAAAAACATATATTCATTTGGCCAATAATATCAACTTTCAATGCGCGCGAGAAACAACTCTATTCTTCCACTATCAGTTCCAGCAGCACCGGAAGATGATCGCTATATCCTCCGTGATACCGCATTCCTTTATAGGTGCGGAAAGGCGTATCCCCTCCATACACATTATCTTCTTCCAACAAAAAAGGAAAACGCAAGATAGAAGTTTTTTCTTTTGAAGTCCTTGTATGAGCATCCGGCTGCAACAGACCACCGTTCACCACCATCTGATCCAGTACACCCCACTCTCCTTTATAACGATAGGTACCTCCCTGCTGGTTTTCCATCAGATTATACAAGGCACGTAACTGCGGCTTTTCAGACAAGGCAGACACCCGAAGCCCTTCCTGCAACGACTTTCCATCAGGATAGTCATTAAAGTCCCCCATAATGATAAGACGGGGATTCTGCCGTTCAGCCATGACCGAACCAGCGGCCTGACGGATTCTGCGGGCCACCCACAAACGATAGGGATCTGTTTTCTTTGCACCTCCCACACGCGAGGGAAGATGACAGACAAAGACATCCAACGTATCTCCGCTTACCACACGCCCTGATACATACAGCACATCCCGTGTAGGACGCATACCCAATGAATCTGACGGAATACGAATTTTCTGTGAAGCGAGCAAGCGGAACGAGACTGGCTGATACAACAGAGCCACATCGATGCCACGCTCATCGGGTGAGCTGGTCATGACATATTTATAACCCACTTCACGAAGCGGAGAATAACGAGTCAAACTTTTCAGGCAATAGTCATTTTCCACTTCACACAAGCCCACCAAATCGGGCACCTGCTCCTTTCCTGCTGCCAGTATGACCTTTCCAATCTTGTTCACCTTATCCTGAAAGCGACTATACGTCCAGTTCCGTACACTCCCCGGCAAAAACTCTGTATCCTGCTTTAAGGAATCGTGACGGCAGTCAAACAAGTTTTCCACGTTGTACTCCATCACCCGGAACGCATGCTGTGCCTGAGCCGGTGCGGCACTCATGCCGCACACAGCCCATAGCAAGCTATAAATTAATTTTCTCATGAACGAGCCGGAATATTTACCAGCACATCCAGCAGATGACGCCAGAACTTGTCCACCGTAGGAATCAGCATGCGTTCATCCGGTGAGTGCACGCCACGCAGCGTCGGTCCGAAAGAAACCATATCCAATGACGGATATTTCTCCAGAAACAATCCACATTCCAGTCCGGCATGAATCGCTTTCACTTTCGGTTCCACTCCAAACAGACGTTTGTAGCTTTCTACAGCCACCTTCAGAATAGCAGACGACGGATTCGGTTTCCATCCCGGATAACCGTCCCCGGTCACACAGGTAGCTCCACCCAACTCAAATGCTGAACGTACCATCTGCGACATATCCTTACGAGAAGAAAGGATAGAACTACGCTGACTGGTCACTACCACAATCTTGCCGTCGCGCATCTTCACCGAAGCCAAGTTAGAAGAAGTCTCCACCAAGCCTTCCATATCCTGACTCATGGCATACACTCCGTGATGTACGGCATACAGTGAATGCAGGAAGCGTGCCATGGCTTCTTTCTCCATCACTTCCGCACAAGGAGTTTCCGACTCCAGTTCCATGGTCAGGTTCGGTTCTGTCACCGCAAACTCATTCTCCACCTCAGCCAGGAATATATTCAATGCCACCCGTACATTTTCTTTATCAGCCATCGGCACGGCACAAACGGCATGGGCTTCTCTCGGAATGGCATTATGCAAGTTACCTCCGTCAATGTGACTCAGACGCAAATCATACTGCTTCATCAAGATTACCAAGAAACGGTCGAGCAACTTGTTGGCATTGGCACGGTTCTTATTGATGTCGTCACCAGAGTGTCCGCCAGTCAATCCTTTAACTGCCACACGGAAGAAGAAATAACCTTCAGGAGCCGCTGTCATCGGACAAGGGAATTCAGCTGTAGTACCAGCACCTCCGGCACAGCCGATAAACAATTCTCCTTCATCTTCCGAATCCAGGTTTATCAGAATATCCCCGCTCATGAAACCTTCTTTCAAGGCAAACGCTCCGGTCAGTCCCGTTTCCTCATCCACGGTGAACAAGCATTCCAGCGGTCCGTGCTGAATATCATCTGCAGCCAGCACAGCCAGTTCAGTCGCCATACCAATACCGTTGTCAGCACCCAGTGTGGTACCTTTCGCCTTCAGCCATTCCCCGTCAATGTAAGTTTCAATCGGGTCTGTCTCAAAATTATGTACTGTCTGGTTATTTTTCTCGCATACCATGTCCATGTGCGACTGCAACACCACTTTTTTCAGATTTTCCATACCAGCGGTAGCCGGTTTGCAAATCAAGACATTTCCAGCCTCATCCACTTTATATTCCAGCGCATGGGATTTTGCAAAGTCCACCAGATACTTTCTGATTTTTTCTTCCTTCTGAATCATCAGTTCGTTCAGGTCATTCCAGTAGCGATATTTAGTGAGCAGCGAATCAACTTCTACGTAGGCAATCTTCATATTTGTACCTGCTACTGCCGGAGCAGAAGCTTCAGTAGAAGTTCCCTTG
>NZ_DBEXBB010000199.1:0-8637 GCF_048170425.1 Phocaeicola sp. | reverse complement strand
CATGGCATGTGCTTTTTCTTTGCAAAGTAAATAAAAAGAGACAAAATGCATAGTTCTTATCTGTATAAATTCTTAAAAATCGAACATATCGTACAATTGTAACGTCTTATCGTTCTCTTATCTTTTCTTTGAACCGTCTAACTTTGTACCTCATCTTAAGAACATTATATATGAGAAAGGACAAAGTGATAGCATGTATGCTCATGAGTTTATTGTTAATCTGCTCATGTGGCGGCAGGGAAACAGCAGAAAAAAAGGTAACTAATGTCCGGCTTTTTACGGTTGAGAGTTCGGATGCGGTGTCTGTGCAGGATTTTCCCGGTCGGGTAGTAGCTGCTGAAGAAGTGAATCTGGCGTTTAAGGTCGGCGGCACATTGATGCGTATGTATGTGGAAGAAGGAAGCAGGGTGGTCAAAGGACAGCTTGTGGCAGAAATGGATACTCGCGATTACCAGGTTCAACTGGATGCCACGGAGGCAGAATACATGCGGATTAAGTCGGAAGCAGAACGTGTAATGGCACTTTATGCCGATAGTGTCAGTACGGCTGATGCTTATGATAAAGCACGTTATGGCTTGAAACAGATTACAGCCAAGTATGAGAATGCCCGAAATCAGTTAGCAGATACGAAAATTTATGCTCCTTTCGACGGGTATGTGCAAAAAAGATTGTTTGACCCTCCGACAGTGGTTGCGGCAGGTATGCCTGTGGTGACGTTCGTGTCGGGAGAAAGACCTGAGATTGAAATAAACATTCCGGCTTCTACCTATGTACGGCGTAATGAAATTGCCGCTTTCAGTACTTCGTTTGATTTTATTCCGGGACGTACAGTATCGCTTCGTTTGCTCAGCATTGCTCCAAAAGCAAATGCCAACCAGTTGTATACAGTGCGGCTGGCAGTGCCGGAAGGGTTACCTGTACAGCCTTCGCCTGGAATGAATGCCATGGTGAATGTAGCCTTTCGCGGTACGGCAGATGAAAACACGTCAATTCCTTCTTCCGCTTTGTTCGAAAAAGAAGGGAAGAGTTGTGTATGGGTATATGACGAGAAAAGTGGGACAATAGGGCAGCGTATGGTTTCGGTGGAGCACATAGACATAAAAGGCCGTGCTATTGTTACACAGGGAGTTTCTGCCGGAGAGCGTATTGTGGTCGTAGGGGTGCATAAGCTGAATGACGGGCAGGTGGTAAAACCCGTCTCGTCTGAAAGTAAAACAAATATAGGAGGACTGCTATGATTGACTTAGGAAAATGGGCGTTCGACAACAAGAAACTGGTTTATTTTCTTGTAGCTGTTTTATTGGCTGGCGGGCTTTATTCCGCATACGACATGAGCAAGCTGGAAGACCCTGAAATAAAAGTGAAAATGGCGATGGTCATAGCCACCCGTCCTGGAGCTTCGGCACATGAAATGGAGATGGAGGTTACGGAACCGCTGGAAAAAAATATACGGACAATCGGTGAGGTGGATTGTGTCACCAGCTGGTCGTACAATGACTTGGCTATTCTTCAGGTGGAAGTGAAAAGTATTATTCCAGATAAGGACATCGAACAATGCTGGGATATGCTTCGGCGCAAGGTCTCGGATACGGAAAAAACTTTGCCGGAGGGTTCGTCGGTTATGGTACAGGATGATTTCGGCTTGGTGTATGGCATGATGTATACATTGACTGGAGGTGGAACGGACTATCGGCAGTTGTCCGACTATGCCCGGCTGATACAGCGTGAGCTGAAGAATATTGAAGGTGTGGGGCGTGTCGTCGTTTATGGGGAACAGGAGGAATGCATCAACATTGAAATGCTCCCTGAACGCATGGCTACGTTGGGCGTTTCGCCGGCTGAGGTATTGGCTACCTTGAAAGGGCAGAATGGCATTTATTATTCAGGATATTATGATAACGGCAGCAAGCGTGTGCGGGTAACGGTCAGCGACAAGTTTCGCGAAGTGGAACAGATTCGCCAGATGATTATACAAGGGCATGAGAACGACCAGCTGCGTCTGAAGGACATTGCAAAGGTGGAGGAAGGATGCGCTACTCCCGTACGTAATGAAATGGCTTATAATGGGGAGTCGGCACTGGGCATTGCTGTGGCTGCTGCTTCCGGAACGGACATTCTGAAAGTGGGAGCCGCCGTGGAAAAGAGGCTGGAAGAACTGAAAGAAGACCACTTTCCGGCCGGAGTCGATTATCACAAGGTATTCTATCAGCCGGAGCGCGTGGAGAATGCATTGACAACGTTTTTTATCAATCTGGTGGAGTCTGTCATCATTGTCGTTGCCATCCTGATGCTGACCATGGGATTCAAGAGTGGTGTAATCATAGGTATAAGTCTGATTATTACGGTAATCGGATCGGTGCTTTTGCTGGGCATGGCGGATGGTTCCATGCAAAGGGTATCACTGGCTACCTTTATTTTGGCAATGGGGATGCTGGTGGATAATGCCATTGTAATTATCGATGGTATTTTAGTTGACCTCAAGCGTGGGAAACCGCGCATGGAGGCGATGACCGACATTGGGAAGAAGACAGCCATACCTTTGCTCGGAGCTACGCTTATTGCCATTTTGGCTTTCCTGCCTATCTATCTTTCGCCTGATACGGCAGGAGTTTATGTGAGAGATTTGTTTATCGTACTTGCCGTTTCTCTTTTGCTGAGCTGGATACTGGCCCTGGTGCATGTGCCTCTGATGGCAAACAGCTGGCTGAAACCGTCTCTTGCCAATGGGCAAGGGGAAGGCTTGTACACCGGGCGTGTGTATGATTGTCTGCGTGCGGTCTTGAATTTTGGGTTGAGTCACAGGATATCCTCTATTCTTGTGGCCGTCGTACTGGTGGGGTTGAGTATCTTTGGTTATCAGTTCATGCGCCAGGGTTTTTTCCCGGATATGGAATACGACCAGCTTTATCTGGAATATAAACTGCCGGAAGGTACGAACTCTACACAAGTGAAAAAAGACCTGGAGGAAATACGTGCCTATTTGAAGACTCGTCCCGAAATACTTAATATCACTACTTCTATAGGCGGTACGCCTGCACGCTACAATCTTGTGCGGAGCGTAGCCACTCCTTCATTGTCATACGGTGAGCTGATTATCGATTTTGAGTCGCCTGAAGCACTGGAGAAAAACATAGATGAAATTCAGCTGCATCTTTTGGAGCAGTATCCGGATGCTTATGTCAAGCTGAAGAAGTATAATATTATGTATAAGAAATATCCGATTGAGGCGTTGTTTACGGGACCTGACCCGGCCGTGCTTCATGCGCTGGCCGATTCAGCTCGTCGCATCATGGAACAGACTCCTGAAGTTTGTCTTGCGACAACTGATTGGGAACCGAATATGCCGGTGCTGGAAATAAATTATGACCAGATGGCAGCCCGTCGTTCCGGACTGAGCCGCCAGGATATTTCGGCATCCGTGCTGACTGCAACTGGTGGGATTCCGGTGGGGGTGTTTTATGATGGCATACACAAGAATACCATTTATTTGAAATGCATGGAGGCTGATGGAAAGGAAATGGACAACCTGGAGAATGTGCCTTTGTTTTCTGCTCTTCCGAACATCGGCGGACTGCTGAATGAGGAGATGCTGCTGAAAATGAAGACAGGGACGGTAGAACAGACCGACCTCATTGAGTCGGTGATGCACACCACTCCGTTGAAGCAGGTAAGCCAAGGAATCAATGTCAGCTGGGAGGATCCTGTGGTACCGCGTTACAACGGTCAGCGTGCGCAGAGTGTCATGTGCTCGCCATCGCCTGGCATCGAAACTGAAAAGGCCCGGATGGCCATTGCAGAGAAAATTGAGAAACTGGATTTTCCGGAAGGCTATCAGTTGCAATGGATGGGCGAAAAGGATGCCAGTACGGAAACTATGCACTACTTGTTTAAGAATGTGCCGCTGGGTATCGTGTTGATGATAGCCATTCTGATTTTTCTGTTCAAGGATTACCGTAAGCCGGCCATCATTCTTTGTTGTATTCCTTTGCTTGCCATAGGTATAGTGGGGGCTATGCTGCTGACCGGACAGTCGTTTACGTTTTGTGCCATTGTCGGATCCTTGGGACTGGTGGGTATGATGACGAAAAACTGTATTGTGCTTCTGGACGAAATCGGAGAACAGATTCATTCGGGTATTCCTCCGGTAAAGGCTCTTATATCTAGTTCGGAGAGTCGCTTGCGTCCTGTCATGATGGCCTCACTGACCACGATTCTGGGGATGATACCGTTGTTGAGTGATCCGTTGTTTGGTTCTATGGCAGTTACCATCATGGGAGGTTTGCTTTTCTCTACGCTGGCAACCCTGCTTTTCGTACCAATCTTTTATGCGATGTTTTTTAAAATAAAGATAAAATGAAACGAATTCTTATATATTTATTGATTGTGATACCGTTTACCGGGCAGGCACAGAAGGTGATGACATTGGAAGAGTGTGTCCGATTGGCCAAGGAGAATAACAGGGAAATGAAGGCTTCTGAATATCAGTATCGGGCATCTCGATATGACCAGCGTAGCGCCAGGGCTTTTTTCTTTCCATCGTTTTCACTGACTGGAAGTGTGTTGTATTCCACTTCCGATGGTTCGTATGCGAGCGCTGGGGGCATGCTGCCTGTCCTGGGGGTGGACGGTGCCCCTTCAGGGCAGACTGCATTTTTCCCTGGGCTGGACCTTTCGTATGAACTGGGGTGGATATATAGTGGAGGAGTCAAGGTGGAGCAGCCGCTTTACACGGGTGGAAAAATCCGGGCTGGTTATCGGATGGCAAAAATAGGAAATGAAATAGCTTTCTTAAACAAGCGGCTGACGGAAACGGAGGTCATTGTGGAAACGTCGCGGGCGTATGCAGAAGTGGTGCGTACCAGGCAACTGATGCAGGTGGCGGTGTCGTATCATAGTTTGCTGTCTGAGCTGATGCGTTCAGTGGAAAGCGCACGGAAGTATGGAATGAAACCGCAGAATGAGGTGCTGAAGGTGAAAGTCAAGTTAAATGAGAGTGAATTGAATTTGCGCCGTGCAGAAAATGGCTGCCGACTGGCTATGATGAACTTGTGCCATTATACGGGACTTCCTCTGACGCTGCAGATGGAGGTAGATACGGCTTTGCCTGATGTCAGTGATGCCTATGAGCAGGTCTCAGGTATTTATAATCGTCCTGAATACCAGATATTGGAGCAGAAACAGGGACTGGCAAAGCAGCAGATTGCCATGGCCAGGAGTGAGTATCTGCCGCAAATTGGTTTGATGGGGCGTTACGGATATACAAACGGGGTGAAACTGAACGGATGTAAGTTGTTTGACGAGTGGAACTTTATGGCCGGCATACAGGTCTCTATTCCGATTTTTGACTTTGGACGCCGCATGAACAAAATAAACTCGGCGAAGTCTCAATATGCTCAGATGCAGGCTGAACGGGAGAATCTCAATGAGAAGCTGACGCTTGAGATGACTCAGGCATTCAACAATTTGGATGAGGCTTTTCTTGAAAAAGAATTGGCGGAATCGTCGGTGGTTTCAGCGGAAGAAAATTTGCGGACGAGTCGTCTGCAATATGAAAAAGGAATGGAGTTGCTTTCTGATTATCTGGAAGCGCAGACTTTGTGGCAACAAGCACGTAAAACTCAGGTGGATGCTCGTGTCAACTGTTACCTGAAATGGCTGGAGTATCAGAAAACTACTGGAGAAATAAATTGAATATCAATATGATTCTCTCACATATCGTTGCCTGAAAAATGGCCGACAGATGGGGATAATAATTTAAGATTATAATTATGAATTGGGACAAGAGAATGATTGGAGAGAAGGCAGGCATTGTATGGCGAGTGCTGAATTGCAATGAGATGCCGTGGGAAGAACTGTTGAACAGGACAGAGCTTACTCCTCTGGAACTGGCAAGTGCTATCGGATGGCTTGCACGGGAGAACAAGATAAACGTGCATACCAGCGGAAATGTAGTTTTCTTCAGTATTTATCATGAAAATTATTTCTGAAGAAGGTAAGGGCTATTGATGAATAACCGGAGGCATGAAGAGAGCGGATTGTCTCTGGTTATTTATTGGCTTGCAGATGCCGGCAAGTGATTCGTACAGAGGTATGAGTAGGGCAGATTGAACTCAACGAGACAGGATTCGGGGGATTAAAAAAACGAAAAAGAATTATTAACATAAATGTTTTATCAATTTTCCGTAAATTTGAATTCCTGAAGTTTACTGCTGTTTATGTCAGGTATTTTCAAGTTAACACTAAACCTAAATAATAAGTAATGAAAAAAATGTTGATTCTATCGGCGCTGCTTGCATGCGGGCCGGCCTGTTTTTCTCAGCAGGCAGAAAAGTTTCCATTGGGAGATTATGAAGAACTGACCGACACGAAACCGCACGACGGGGAAGAGGTGTGGAGCAAGATGACTGCTCCGGTTCGGTTTTGTTGGGGAACGACGGATGTGCGTTACAAGAAACTGAATGTGCCCGACGTGAAAGCTACCGGCACACTCCGGCTGAAGGCTTGGAAGGGAGAGCGTGTGAATGCGCAGGCAGTGCTGTGGACACAAAAGGAACTGGAAGGAACGGAAATTGCAGTCAGTGAATTAAAGAACGGAGCTTCGGTAATTCCTTCTTCGGCTGTAAATACGTATTTTGTACGTTATGTAATGACGGATGAACTGAACAAGGATGGGAGCGGAGGCTGTGGCCCTCGTGAGAACAAGGAGGAGTGGGATTCCTCCATGGTGGCCGATGTGCTCGATATTGTGCGGGTACGCGAAGTTCAGGCGCGCAGCACACAACCGGTGTGGCTGAATGTATGGGTACCTGCTGATGCACGCCCTGGGAAGTATAAAGGAACGCTGACGGTATCTGGAAAGAATTTTGAAGCCATGAAACTGCCGTTTGAAATTGAGGTGGTGAACCGGACCTTGCCGGAGCCTCAGAAATGGGCGTTTCACCTGGACTTGTGGCAGAATCCGTATGCCGTGGCGCGCTACTATCAGGTGCCGTTGTGGAGCAAGGAGCACTTTGATGCCATGCGTCCTATCATGAAAATGTTGGCTAATGCGGGACAGCGGGCCATTACTGCCAGCATCATGCACAAGCCTTGGGCCGGACAGACGGAAGACCATTACGACAGCATGATTTTCCGGATGAAGAAGTTGGACGGTACGTGGGTGTACGACTATACGGTGTTCGACAAGTGGGTGGAATTTATGATGAATGAAGTGGGTATCAAGGATTTGATTAGCTGCTACACGATGATTCCATGGGCGTTGAGCTTTGATTATTTTGATCAGGCCACCAACCGCGTACAGTTTATCAAGGCTGCTCCGGGCGAGGAAGCCTACGCTGAATACTGGGGTACGTTCCTGAAAGATTTTTCCCGTCACTTGCGTGAGAAGGGGTGGTTTGAAAAGACGGCCATTTCTATGGACGAGCGTCCGATGGAGGCCATGCGTGAAGCCATTAAGGTGATTAAGGCGGCCGATCCGGAATTCAAGATTACGCTGGCCGGAAATTACCATGAGGAGATTCAGGGAGATTTGTATTATCTGAGTATCCCTTATGGCAACCAGTTCCCGGAAGAGGTAAAGGCAGAACGTGAACGGAAAGGACAAATCAGTACGGTGTATACTTGCTGTACGGAGGCTTTCCCCAATACGTTTACTTTCTCTGAACCTGCCGAAGCGGCTTGGACGGTGATTCATGCGGTGGCTGGAGGATATGACGGTTATCTTCGTTGGGCAGTGAACAGCTGGCCGATAGATCCGCTGCGTGATTCACGTTTCCGCACGTGGGCAGCCGGTGATACATACAGCATTTATCCTGGTCCACGTAGCAGTATTCGTTTCGAGCGCCTGGTGGAAGGTTTGCAGGATTGTGAGAAAATCCATATCCTTCGGGAAGAACTGGCAGCCAAGGGAGCAAACGGAAAGTTGAAGAAGCTGAATGCCAAACTGTCGGAATTTACACCGGAAGGGTGGATAAAGACGAATAAGAAGTCGCCTGCCCTGATGGTGAGTGAACTGAATGCATTGCTCAATGAGATGTAAAAGATGCATTTGCAGGAAATAAAAAAGTCCGGTCGCAATGACCGGACTTTTTAGTATGATAAAATCAAATGAGTATTTATTTCTTTGTGCTAGGAGTGTAACGTGCGTTCAAGCCGTCAACGATTTCCTGTGTGATATCCAGTGACTTGTCTGCAAACAACAGGTTGTCCAACTGTGTGTTGCTGATGATCAGGCTGTAGCCTTTTTTCTGGTTGTATACTTTCAAGAATGAGTTGATAGAATCGCGAAGCTGCAAGCTGTTCTTCTGGTTTTCAGCCTGGAGGTCAGCATAAAGCTTTTCCTGCAACTGCTGCAAGTCGCGCTGTTTCTGCAACAGACGTGCGTTTTCCTGTTCTGCACGTTCGCGGCTGGCAAAACCGTTGTTTTCCAACTTACGCTGGAATTCTCTCATTTCGCCGTCCAGTTCTTTTGCTTTTTCATTCAATGTCGTACGGATGTTTTCTTCCTTCTGAATCATCAGTTCGTTCAGGTCATTCCAGTAGCGATATTTAGTGAGCAGCGAATCAACTTCTACGTAGGCAATCTTCATATTTGTACCTGCTACTGCCGGAGCAGAAGCTTCAGTAGAAGTTCCCTTG
>NZ_DBEXBB010000198.1:0-5635 GCF_048170425.1 Phocaeicola sp. | reverse complement strand
AAAGAAAAAGAAGCTGCTACTCTTCTTCGGCAGCTTCAAACTCCTCCCGGTGTTTCACGATGGATTTCATGTGCTTTTGCGCCCATTCAGTCAGCTGGACGATGAAGGGAACCAGCGAAAGTCCGGTTTCCGTCAGACTGTATTCTACTTTGGGCGGTACCTCGGGATACACCTTCCGGCTTACCAGTCCGTCGGCCTCCAGTGTACGGAGCGTGCTCGACAGCATTCGCGACGATACGTCGGGAATCATTTTCTTGAGTTCGCTGAAACGCAGTACCTTGTTTTCACTTAAAATCAGAATGACCAGCAAAGCCCATTTGTTGCCGAAACGGGCAATCACGTTCCGCACCGGACATATCTCGATAATGGTATTTTTATCTTCCTTTCTTCTCATACTTTATATCCGGCAGAAGGCCGGCCTTTTGTTTTTCTGCCCAAAGTTAGTAAATAACCCGCAGATGCCGCCTTCAAAATCCCAATTTTTAGGTATTTCAAATCTGCGCCGGATGCCGTTTCTTTGCGATGTCAAATCAAACATGTAGAAAATGAAGAAAACTGGTATTTTTTATGGTTCTACCACAGGCACCACCGAGTCTGTGGCCCGCCTGATAGCGGAAAAGCTGGGAGTATCTCCGGCAGACGTACACGATGTGAGCAAGCTGGATGCTGCCTTGGCAGAGAGTTACGAGGCCCTGATTCTGGGTACCTCTACTTGGGGTGACGGAGAGTTGCAGGATGACTGGTACGACGGCATCAAGGTGCTGAAAAATGCGAACCTCTCCGGCAAGATTGTCGCCCTCTTCGGCTGCGGCGATTCCGAATCCTATTCCGACACCTTCTGCGATGGCATGGGCCTTCTCTTTGAAGATTTGAAAGACAGCGGATGCACCTTCGTGGGAGCCGTGCCCGACAGCGATTACACCTACGCTTCTTCCGTGGCCGCAGCCGACGGAAAATTCGTGGGACTGGCCCTCGACGACGTGAACGAAAGCGACCGGACCGATGCCCGCGTGTCGGCCTGGACAGAGATGCTCAAAGCCGATCTGGCCTGATTCCTTCCGACCTCATTTCTCTATCTTCTAAATCCGTAGCCCATGATGACTCCCGATATCAATCCCGTAGAACTGAAAGTCTTTCTCAACCACATCTATGAGTTGAAGAAAGGCGTGCGTCAGATGGTGTTGTACACCACGAACAAGCGATATGAAGACTTTGCCGTGAAACGTCTGCGAAGCCAGCGCATCAAGTTTGTGATTCAGCCGGTGGACGACGAGCGCATCAATCTCTTCTTCGGCAAGGCGGAATGCATTGAAGCCATCCGCATGATGGTGACACGCCCCCTGAACCTGCTCACTCCGGAAGAAGATTTCATATTGGGAGCCATGCTGGGTTATGACATCTGTGCCCAGTGCAAGCGATATTGCACCCGCAAGGCACGAAAAATGGGAGCTTGAAAAGGCTCCCATTCTTTTTTCAGTTTCCTCTATACGTAGAATATCCGTAAGGCGAAAGCGTGATTGGCACGTGGTAGTGCTTGCCGTCCTTGATTTCGAACACCACTTCGATGAACGGGTAGAACGAATCCTGCTGCAACCGCTCGAAGTAGGGCGCCACGTGATACGTCAGGCGGTAGATGCCCTTGTGGTCGGTCGTGCCTTCTTCCAGGAAATCCTTCACACGGCCGTTCTCGTCGGTCAGTCTTTCCTCCAGCAGCGCCCAGGCCTTTCCGTCGGGCTGAAGTTGCGACAGACTGATTTTCACTCCCGCCGCAGGCTGCCCCTGCTGAATGTCCAGGATGTGGCTGGAAAGTTGGTAACTCTTTTCCTGTGCAAAGCCCGCCAGGCTCCACACCATCACACATAAAGTCCAGATTAGTTTTCTCATGATTCTTTGATAGTTGAATAGTTTAACAAGATTGTAACAATTACAAATATGATGAAAACTTTCTTTTTCTGCAAGCTTATCCACGTGTAGCCCTTCCGATTTTGAGGTTATTAACTAAACTCCTGCCTGCGGTGTGCCGTTTACCTTGTATTTTTGCGCCATGAAATACATTTACCTCCCCATCGGATTCCTGTCGCTGGCACTGGGTGTGGCCGGCATTTTCCTGCCCGTGCTGCCTACCACACCTTTCTTGCTGCTTTCGGCCACCCTCTTTTTCCGCAGTTCACCGAGAGCCTACCAGTGGTTGCTGAACCACAAGTTGCTGGGACCTTATATCCGCGATTTCCGCGAGTCACGCGCCATTCCCCTGCGCGCCAAGATTCTCGCCCTGAGCCTGTTGTGGCTCACCTCCCTGCACTGCATCTTCCTGATATTCGATGCCCTCTGGCTGAAAGCGATGATGCTTGCCGTGGCCGTGGGAGTGACCCTTTATCTCTGTTCCTTCAAAACCAAACGAAATGACTGATACCCTCTCATTCTGTGGCCGTGAGGAAGCCATAGCCCGCATGAACCGTTTCGGAAGCGAAGGCCGTCCGTTCTTTTTCCTGATAGACTATACCGGCGAGGAATGCCTGGTGGAAGAACCCCACCGTCTGCCTTCTTCGGAACTGCTGTTTGCCTTTCCGGGAGCCACAAACGTGCCGCAAGGAATATCCGGTACTCCGCGTCCCGACTCCTTCCGCTGGGAGCCTCATCCGATGAGCTTTGAAGACTACCGCCGCGGATTCGACCTCGTACACCGTCACCTGCACGGCGGCAACTCCTTTCTGGTGAACTACACCTGTGCCACTCCCGTCGGTACCGACCTCTCGCTGCTGCAAATATTTGAGTACGCCCGTGCCCCCTACAAGCTGTGGGTAAACGGTCGCTTCGTGGTGTTCTCGCCCGAAATCTTTGTCCGGATAGAAGACGGTTTCATCTATTCCCATCCCATGAAAGGTACGATAGACGCCACATTGCCCGATGCCCGCGAACGCCTGCTGGCCGACCCGAAGGAAGCTGCCGAGCACGCCACCATCACCGACCTCATCCGCAACGACCTGAGCCGCTTCGCCACCGAAGTTACCGTGACCCGCTACCGCTACCTCGACGAGCTGCATACCCACCGTGGTCCGCTGCTCCAGATGAGCTCCGAAATCCGTGGCCGCCTGCCCGAGGACTATCCTTCGCAACTGGGCGACCTGTTTTTCAGTCTCCTGCCGGCAGGTTCCATCACCGGTGCGCCCAAGCCCCGCACCGTGCAGATTATCCGTGAGGCCGAGGCGTACGACCGCGGTTTCTACACCGGTGTGACCGGCTACTTTGACGGCCGTAACCTGGACAGTGCCGTGCTCATCCGTTTCCTGGAACAGCAGGAAGACGGTATGATGCTGTTCAAGAGCGGGGGAGGCATCACCTTCCGCAGCGAAGCCCGAAACGAATACGAAGAAATGAAACAGAAAGTCTATGTGCCTCTTTATTGAAACCCTCCGCATCGAAGACGGGAAAGTGTGGCATACCTCGCTGCACGACCGCCGCATGAACGACACGCGCCGTGCCTTTTTCGGTTCTGTGCCCGACCTCCACGTGTGTGACTACCTCCGTCCGGAAGCTTACACCGCACGCACCCGCTGCCGCCTGACCTATGCCCGCGACGTGATTCGCGTGGAATACTTTCCCTACCACGTCCGCCCCGTACACAGTCTGCAACTGGTGGTGCAGGACGACATCGACTACCGTTACAAGCAGGCCGACCGCCGTGTGCTCGACGAAGCCTTCGCCCTGCGCGATACGGCCGACGACGTGCTCATCGTGCGCCACGGACTCCTCACCGATACCTCCATCGCCAACATCGCCCTCTGGGACGGATGCGAATGGCATACCCCCGCACAGCCTCTGCTGGCCGGTACCCAGCGCCGCCACCTGCTCGACAGCGGACAGATAAAAGAAACGGACATCCCGGTCGCCTCCCTCGGAAACTTCCGGCATATCCGTCTGTTCAATGCCCTGATACCCTTCGGCGAAGTGGAACTCCCCGTCGGGCAGATACGTATGTACTGATTCGCGTGGCGGCTTATTCCACCAGCTCGTAACTGCTGATTTGAATCGGCATGTCGAGGTTGTGGAGCACCTTCTCCAGCATGATACCCTCCAGGTTGTTGTACTCATAGCCGAACGTGGCCCGTATGCCCTGCAAGATAAACTGCGTGGCGCGGTCGAGCGCAATGGGCAGACTGTCGCCCTGCATCAGCGCCCCCGTGATGACACTCGTAAACGTGTCGCCCGTGCCCGGATAGTGTGCCGGCAGATAGGGGCAGGTCACCTTCCAGTAGCGGTCGCCAAAGCGGTTGTAGGCATAGACCGACGTAGAACGCGGGTCACCGCTTACCGGCACGCTCGTAGCAATGACGATGGCCGGGCCCCGGTCGGAAAGCGTCTTCAGCGCCTGCTTCAGTTCCGCGTCCGTGATGTGCTCCTGATACGGCATGTCCAGCAGATAATACAGCTCCGTCAGGTTGGGCGTGATGACATCCGCCAGGTGAATCAGCTTCTTCATCTCCGTCACCATCTCTTCAGTGATGCCCTTGTAAAGACGGCCGTTGTCGCCCAGCACCGGGTCTACCACCACCATGTCGTTCTCCCCACGGAACTTCAGGATGAATTCTTCCACAATCTGCACCTGCTGAGCCGAACCCAGGTAACCGGTGTAGAAGGTATCGAAGTGCACGTTCATCTTCTCCCAGTTCTCGATGATGCGCTTCATCTCGTCGGTCAGGTCGAGGAACGAGTACGTGGGGTACTGCGTATGTGCGGACAGTACCGCCGTGGGCAGCGGACACACCTGAAAGCCCATGGACGAGAGCACCGGAATGACCGCCATCAGCGACACGTGGCCCACACCCGACAGGTCGTGCACAGCCACCACCTTCTTCACCTGATTTTGCAGGAAAGCCCCCGAGCGGTGGGGAGTCTCGGCCGGAGCCGCCGGCTTTTTCTTCTTGTACTTCCGTTCTTTCTCCCAGGCCGCCTTCCGTGCCTGATATGCTTCGTATTGTCGTTCAATGTAATTGTCAGCCATAGTCTTGTGAATTTACAGTTGCAAAGGACGTTACTTTTTGCGGAACGAGCAAACTTTTGCCAGGTTTATTCTGGTTCATCCCTCAGTTTCATTTGTCTGGGCAAGAGTGCGGCTGAAATAATACATGTCTTTCAGCACCTTTCCATCCTCTACAATCGGATGGTCATAGTGGAGGGTAAAAAAGTCGGGCACCGTGTGCGAGTAAACAAACCCGCAGTTCTGATAAAAAGAAATGGTCATACGGCTGTCTCCTGTGCCTACCGTCAGCGTGTGACATACATTCTGGTAATGCTGGCAAAGGTATTCCACCATCTGCCGTCCGTATCCTTTCCGTTGCCAGTGCGGGGCTACGGCCAGGTTTTTCAGCTCACGAATTCCTTTCCCCTCATCCGTCACGACGGCCACGGCAACCGGTTCCGTAAGCAGCCTTTCGTACATCACGTATAAGTCGCCCCGTTCCAGGTAGCGGTCTATCATGGATTCCTGTTCGTCAGCCAGAAGCAAGAGCGGGAGGAAACGTTTCTTGCCCGTTGAAACAAGTTGTATTTGCATGAGACAAATGTTTATGCATTGTTTGTAATATGGATTGTAAAGATACGTTTTCCGACGGATTTCCGCCTGTTTTTTCCTTTG
>NZ_DBEXBB010000197.1:0-8124 GCF_048170425.1 Phocaeicola sp. | reverse complement strand
ACAGACAAGACTTCATTAAGGGATCTCTTCAGCAAAACTAAATTCAATGATGTCAAAGAACAAAGCGGTCTTGATGGACCAAATTTATTTAGTGATTATAATTTTTAACTCATCCTCTAATTTTTAGTGGACACTAGTGATCTACATTATCAAGCTGATTCTGCCTACCACTATATTCGTCGTAAGGAATACTACAATTCTCTCCAGCCTCAACCGGAGAGAGACATTGAAATTTCCATCAATCGGGCAGAAGTAAGAGGTGTCATGGGCATGTACAATGAGGCCTTAACAGAATTACAAACAATTCACCCTCACGAGCTGTCTTCCCCCAACTTAGAATATTATTATTTTACCATAAGAGCCTGCTATGGATGGATGGCAGATAATACAGTAGATCCACACGTAAAACAAACGTATCTGAAAAAGACGGAACTGTATCGTGACTCCCTGTTGAAAATACTTCCTCAGGGAAGCGACCGTAGTATTGTACTGGCAGAAAAAATGACATTAAACGGGCAAGCTGACCAAGCCATCCCCATCCTGAACAAAGTGCTTACTTCTCCTTTAGACATGCAGGAGAAAGCATACGCATACTATACCCTCTCATTGGCATACGAAGCCAAGAAAGACACAGACATGGAAATCTATTACCTTGCTCAGACAGCCCTCATTGACCTCAATGCATCGGTTCGCGAATACGCGGCCCTTCAAAAGCTTGCCCGGCTGGTGTACCAGCAAGGTGACCCGGAAAGAGCTTATAATTATGTAAGCTGCTCCATGAAAGACGCTGTAGCCTGCAATGCACGCTTGCGTTTTTTAGAGGTCACAGAATTCTATCCCATCATCGATAAAGCTTATTCCGACAAAAAGGCACAGGAAAAACGGTTAGGAAGAATCCTAACTCTTAGCATTACCGGACTGGCTGTATGCTTCATCCTACTGGCCTTTTACCTATATCATGGATTGAGAAAACTTTCTCTCATGCGAAAGAATCTCTCGAAAAGCAACAAAGAACTGGTAGCTCTCAACCAGCAGTTACAGCAGACAGGAAAGATCAAAGAAGTGTACATCGCCCGTTATCTGGACCGTTGTGTCAGCTACCTGGACAAACTGGAGCAATACAGACGCTCACTTGAGAAATTAGCGATGGCTTCGCGCATAGAGGATTTGTTTAAAGCTATCCGTTCGGCAGACTTTCTGCGTGAAGAACGTAAAAACTTTTATAATGAGTTTGATAAATCGTTTTTGGAACTATTCCCCAACTTCATCCATGATTTCAACAACCTGTTGAATGAAGATGGAAAAATTGAACCTAAGCCCGGAGAAATCTTAAACACTGAGTTACGTATTTTCGCCTTGATTCGCCTGGGTGTAACCGACGCCAACCGAATTGCTCATTTCTTGGGATACTCATTAGCTACGGTATATAACTATAGAAGTAAAATCCGTAACAAGGCTAAAGGTGATAAGGATAACTTTGAGCAGGAGGTGATGAGATTATAACAACATTATTTCTTCCGATTCCCCTACCAAATTCTTGCTTTTCCCCTTAAATATAATTACCTTCACCAAAGAGAATTCTCTGTTTCACACTGTGGAACACAAAAACCACAGTGTGGGATACATATTTCACACTGTGAAATACAAATCCCGCACTGTGAAACAGAGAATGCTTCAGTGTATTTAAAAGAATTGTTCTAACCCTTTAAATTTATTGATTCCAATGGCAGCTACTTACACCATGCAGGAAATGAAAGACCTGCACAACGAAAACGAGACCATCCTCTATCCGAGAATGATTATCAAGGGACAATGTTCTACTGAAGAGCTGATTGAAGACATTGCACATCACACCACCTACAATACCGGAGAGCTCCGGGGCATGATTATGGCCCTGAAGGATGCCATGGCCCGCGAAATGAGCCGGGGATATTCGGTCAAGCTCGATGAAATCGGCACATTTACTCCTTCGTTAGGAATAACGGAAGGGAAAGAGGCCGAACAGCCGGAAGGAGGAAACCGTCGCAATGCCAGAAGCATCAAAATACGCAACATCAACTTCCGTGCCGACAAAGAACTGATTCGCAAGACGGAAGGGCACTGCACGCTGGAGAGAGAAAGTGGTACCAGCAAGCTGAAAACTTCACGCCACTCCAGCGAAAAACGGCTGAAAATAGCCCAGGATTTTCTGACCACACACCCGTACATGACGGTGGCAGACTACATGGCCCTCACCGGCTTGAGCCATACAACCGCAGCCAGGGAACTTCAGAAGTGGGGAACAACACCTGAAACAGGCATACTCCCCAAGGGGCAACGCACACACAGAGTCTATGTAGCCGCCATAGCTAAAGAAAAAGACTGAGAGCAACATTTTATAAAGCAGCAGATAAAGAGTTTTTTTGTACCTTTGCAAAACCAACTTTCTTCACATGAAAAAATTATCTATTTTATTCACATTGATGGCCTGCTGCCTGATGGCATGCAGCGGCGGTCAGAAAAAGACAACCAATATGGAAACTGGAAACGAAACACTTGTACGTCTGGAAACGACCATGGGAAACATCACGGTCAAACTGTATAATGAAACTCCCAAGCATCGGGACAATTTTATCAAACTGGCTAAAGAAGGTACTTATGACAGTACACTCTTCCACCGCGTAATCAAGAATTTCATGATTCAGGCAGGCGACCCGCAGAGCAAGACTGCTACCGATACCACTACATTAGGTAACGGAGATGTAGGTTACACACTGCCAGCTGAGTTCAACCCGAAATTCTTCCACAAGAAAGGTGCGCTGGCTGCTGCCCGCTTGGGTGATGAAGTGAATCCGAACAAGGAGTCTTCCGGATGTCAGTTCTACATTGTGACCGGACGCAAATTCTCTGAAGCACAGATGATCAGCATGGAAAACCAGTTGAACGATGCGCGTTTGGAAACAGTGTTCAACGAACTGGCTCGCAAGCACATGAAAGAAATTTACAAGATGCGCAAAGCCGGCGATAACGACGGTCTGCTGGAATTGCAGGACAGCCTGGAAGCACAGGCACGTGGCATCGTAGCCAAGGAACCGGCCCTGAAGTTCAGCCGTGAACAGATTGCAGCTTATACTACCGTAGGAGGTGCACCTCATCTGGACGGAGCGTATACCGTATTTGGAGAGGTGACAGAAGGTATGGACGTCATCGACAAGATTCAGGCTGTAAAGACCAACCGTGCCGACCGTCCGGAAACAGACGTACGCATTTTGAAAGCAACCGTGATTGAATAATCTGATTTCCGCATGATTCAAGTAAACCGTTATACACTGGCTAACGGGCTGCGGATTGTACACAATGAGGACGACTCCACACAAATGGTCGCCCTCAACTTGTTGTACGACGTGGGAGCCCGCGATGAAGACCCGTCGCACACGGGATTTGCCCATCTGTTCGAGCACCTGATGTTCGGAGGCTCCCTTCATATCCCCGATTATGATACTCCCGTGCAGAATGCCGGAGGGGAAAACAATGCCTGGACCAACAACGACATCACCAATTATTACATCACTCTGCCGCACCAGAACGTAGAAACGGGATTCTGGCTGGAAAGCGACCGCATGCTCAGCTTGGATTTCAGTCCGAAAAGTCTGGAAGTACAGCGCCAGGTGGTGATTGAGGAGTTCAAGCAGCGCAACCTGAACCAGCCCTACGGGGATGCATCGCACCTGTTGCGCGAACTGGCATACGAATCGCATCCATACCGCTGGCCGACTATCGGAAAGGAAATTGCACACATCGCTCAGGCTACACTGGAGGAAGTGAAAGACTTTTTCTACCGTTTTTATGCACCGAACAATGCCATCCTGGCCGTGACGGGACATATCTCGTTCGAAGAAACCATCCGGCTGGCAGAGAAATGGTTCGGGCCGATTCCAGCACGGAACATTTCTCCCCGACAGCTTCCGGCTGAAAAACCCCAAACGGCTGTACGCCGCAAGACGGTGGAACGGAAGGTACCGGTGGATGCCATCTACATGGCTTTCCACATGTCCAACCGCATGCATCCGGATTATTACGTGTACGACATGATTACCGACATTCTGTCGAACGGTCGTTCTTCACGGTTCATCCAGTCACTAGTGCAGGAACAGAAACTGTTTACTTCCATCGATGCCTATATTTCAGGCAGTCTGGATGAAGGGTTGCTTCATATCACCGGTAAACCGGTAGAAGGTGTTTCTCTGGAACAGGCAGAAGAGGCCATCTGGAAGGAATTAGAGAAAATGAAGACCGTACCGGTGAGCGAACAGGAACTGGAGAAGGTAAAGAACCGCTACGAAAGCGAACAGATTTTCAACAACATCAACTACCTGAACGTGGCAACCAATCTGGCTTTCTTTGAACTGACGGGAAAAGCAGAAGACATCAACGAGGAGGTAGGAAAATACCGTGCCGTAACTGCCGAACAGATTCAGGCGACTTCGGCCCGTTGCTTCGTTCCCGAAAATTGCAGCATACTCTACTATAAGGCTATTTCATGAGACATTCAAATTACCGTGCACTCCTCTGGCTGGGCATTCCCATTGTCATCGGGCAGATTGGAGTCATCATCTTAGGCTTTGCCGACACATTGATGATTGGGCATCACAGTACGCATGAACTGGCGGCAGCCAGCTTTGTGAACAACATGTTCAATTTAGCGATTATTTTCAGTACGGGTTTCAGTTACGGACTAACCCCTATCGTGGGCAGCCTGTTCGGACAAAACCGTTGTGAAGAAGTCGGGCGTACCCTGAAAAACAGTCTGGCAGCCAATACGCTGCTGGCCGCAATCGTGTGTCTGGTCATGGCAGTACTTTATTGGAACATCGATAAATTAGGGCAGCCGGAAGAACTGCTTCCCACCATGCGACCGTATTACCTCGTGTTGCTGGCTTCGCTTCCTTTTGTACTGTGGTTCAACGGCTTCAAGCAATTTACCGACGGAATTACCGACACACGTATCTCCATGTGGATTCTGTTAGGGGGTAACGTGCTGAACATCATAGGAAACTACCTTCTGATTTACGGAAAGGCCGGATTTCCGGAGTTAGGATTGTTGGGAGCCGGAATTGCCACCCTGACTTCACGCATCCTGATGGTTATCACCTACCTGATTCTCTTTTTCGGAACCTCACGTTATGCCACCTTCCGAAAAGGATTTGCACAGGGCAGCCTCAACAAGTCCGATTTCGGCTTGCTGAACAAATTAGGATGGCCCATCGCCGGACAAATGGGAATGGAAACAGCCTCTTTCAGCCTCAGTGCCATCATGGTGGGCTGGCTGGGAAGTACGGCACTTGCCTCGTATCAAATCATGATGGCGGTGTCGCAGGTCTGTTTCATGATGTACTACGGCATGGGCTCGGCCGTATCGGTACGTATCAGCTATTTCTTCGGGCAGAACGACCTGGAAAATGTACGCCACACGGCCAAAAGCGGATTCCATATCATCCTGGCCATGATTGTCATCACAGGTATACCTATCTTCCTGCTCCGCCACTACATCGGCGGCTGGTTTACCAACGACGAAGCCGTCAGTCTGATGGTAGCACAACTGATTATTCCGTTCCTGCTGTATCAGTTTGGCGACGGATTGCAAATCAATTTTGCCAATGCGCTGCGAGGCATTGCCGACGTACGTCCCATGATGCTGTTCTCGTTCATTGCCTATTTCCTGATTTCCTTGCCTGCAGGCTATCTCTTCGGATTTGTCTGTGACTGGGGAGCCATCGGTATCTGGGCGGCTTTTCCTTTCGGACTTACCAGTGCCGGAATCATGTATTACCTGCGATTCAGATATAAAACAAAATCTATCCGCTAAACCATGTTCTCCACTTCTTTCAAAATCGTTATCGGCTACATATTGCTGGTGGGGCTTCTGATAGGAGCTTTCACCTATACCATGCAGCAAATGAACCTGCTGACTACTCCTACCAGCCTGAGAGACCAGCTCGAACACCGGCGCCACATCACCCACCGCATCATCAGCCAGCTGTATGACGCGGAAATCATCGGGCAGACACTCCGCACCGGAAAGCTGAACGAGTATTATCACTACTTGAAAGCAATGAAAGAAGTGAATGCTTCGATTGATACACTGGAAACAATTCTGACGGACACCCTGCAGCAAGCCCGTTTGGACACCGTAAGAACCTTGTTACAGAACAAGCAATGGAATATGTATGCGGTGCTGGAAGCCATGCGGAATACACCGACCGACCAGATTTATCAGGAACAGCTCGACAGCCTGATAGCTCAGCAGGATTCTTTGCTCAGTACGCCGCATATACGCAGAAAAGTCATTACGCACCATAACTCCTACACCATCCATCACAAAAAAAAAGGATTCTTCAAGAGACTGGCTGACGTATTCGCACCCGGGAAAGAAGATTCCACCCAGGTGAACAACGTGATTCAGGAAGAATACACGGATACACTGGATGAAGTGTACAGTCCGATAGATACCATCAGCAGCATGATTACAGGTATTCAGCACAAAGTATTCCAGACCCGTCAGAAGGAAACCGAGATGCTGAACACCCGCATCAGCAGCCTGCGCGTGATTGGGAGCGGACTGAGCCAGCGTGTCAACCAGCTGCTGGAGAACATTGAGCACGATGAACAGGAAGCTTCCCGCATCAAATTGATGCAGGAAGAAGAGATACGGAAAGAGGCCGCCGAAACCATGGCCAAAATCGCCATTGCCGCTTTTGTACTGGTATTGGTATTCTCCATTGTCATTGCACGCGACATTACCCGCAACAACCATTACCGACGGGAACTGGAAAAAGCAAAATCGTATGCCGAAAACCTGCTGATAGCCCGTGAAAAGTTGATGCTGACCATCACCCATGACATCAAAGCTCCCGCCGGCTCCATCATTGGCTACATTGACCTGCTTATCCGCCTGATAAACGACAAAAGGCAGCAATTTTATTTATCGAACATGAAAAGTTCGGCCCAGCACTTACTGGCACTTGTCACTTCTTTGCTGGATTACCACCGGCTGGAAGCGGGTAAAATGGATTTGCATCCGGTAGCCTTCAACCCTCATGAACTGCTGACAGACATTTACAATAGTTTCTTACCCTTAGCAGAAAAGAAGCAACTTCAATTAAATTTCAAAGAAGAACTTCCGGAGACTCTCACCCTGGAAGGTGACCCGTTCCGCATACGCCAGATTGTGGAAAACCTGTTATCGAATGCCCTGAAATTTACAGCCACAGGATGTATTACCCTACAGGCAGAATACCACGGCAATCAGTTCGTGTTCAGCGTATCCGATACAGGATGCGGCATGACAGCCAGTGAACAGGAACGCATATTCAAAGAGTTCACCCGCCTGAGCAGTGCACAAGGACAGGAAGGATTCGGGCTGGGACTATCCATCACCCGCAAGCTGGTAGAACTTCTGTTAGGAAGAATAGACATCGAAAGTACTCCTGGGAAAGGCAGCACGTTCAAGGTATCCATGCCTTTACCTTCCATTTCACCCAAGCCAGCTCTCGTTTCAAATGAAGCGGACATTACTCTTCCCAAAATTCATCTGCGAATTGCCATCATCGATGACGACCGGATACAAATGCATTTGACGGAAGCCATGCTGCATAATGCCGCAGAAGAAGTGAAAGGCTTCAAAGTAGAAACAGTCTGTTGCGAACAGCCGGAAGAACTTATCGAACAGCTCAAGAACCGTACGTTCGATTTAGTCTTTACGGACATTCAGATGCCTGCCATGAACGGCTTTGAACTGCTTCATCACCTTCGTAACCAGGATTTTGCCCAGGCCCAGTCCATTCCGGTCATTGCCATCACAGCCCGAGGGGATATGAATGAGAATGATTTTCAGCAGAAAGGATTTACCGGTATGTTACAGAAACCTTTCAACCAATCGGAACTGAAGAAGGTGGTAAAAAATGCACTGGTCCACCTCACCGTGTCGGACAATATTCCTGACACCTTGCCGCTTCAGAAGGAAACCCACGAAACTTCACCACACACAGACCAGCCTTATAACTTTTCTCCTCTGACGGCTTTCTCGGAGGATGATCCGGAAGCTGCCAAAGAGATTCTGCGCACCTTTGCACAGGAAACACAGAA
>NZ_DBEXBB010000196.1:0-7801 GCF_048170425.1 Phocaeicola sp. | reverse complement strand
CCTGTTTTTACATATTTTGCTATGCGGTCTGATTAATCTGCTGGAGAGCCCGGTGGGAAGTGAGTCGTGCGCATACTGATAGTAAAAATGAAATTATATCAAGCCTTTCTCACTTCCTTGTGTGAAAGGCTTTTTTTTGAGATAACAAGAAATAAAAAGATAATATTATGAGTGACAGATTATTTATTTTTGATACGACTCTTCGCGACGGGGAGCAGGTACCGGGATGCCAGTTAAACACAGTGGAAAAGATTCAGGTGGCAAAACAGTTGGAAGCATTAGGCGTAGATGTAATTGAAGCCGGTTTTCCGATTTCAAGTCCGGGAGATTTTAATTCTGTTATTGAAATCTCAAAGGCAGTGACCTGGCCTACCATTTGTGCGTTGACCCGTGCCGTGCAGAAAGATATTGATGTGGCTGCGGAAGCCTTACAATATGCCAAGCATAAACGTATTCATACGGGAATCGGTACTTCTGATTCGCATATCAAGTATAAATTCAATTCTACCCGTGAAGAAATTATTGAACGTGCAGTCGCTGCCGTGAAATACGCAAGACGTTACGTAGACGACGTGGAATTTTATGCTGAAGATGCCGGACGTACGGACAATGAATATCTGGCACGCGTAGTGGAAGCTGTGATTAAGGCCGGAGCTACGGTAGTAAACATTCCGGATACCACAGGCTATTGTCTGCCTGATGAATATGGTGCAAAAATCAAATACCTGATGGAGCATGTAGACGGGATTGATAAAGCGGTTATCTCTACTCACTGTCATAACGACTTGGGTATGGCTACAGCCAATACTATCAGCGGTGTGCTGAACGGTGCCCGACAGGTAGAAGTAACCATTAACGGTATTGGTGAGCGTGCCGGAAATACCTCGTTGGAAGAAGTGGCCATGATTTTACGCTGCCATCATGACATTCAGATTGACACTAACATCAATACACAGAAAATTTATCCTACCAGCCGCATGGTATCCAGCTTGATGAACATGCCGGTGCAACCTAACAAGGCCATTGTGGGACGTAATGCTTTTGCACATTCTTCGGGTATCCATCAGGATGGTGTGCTGAAAAATGTGCAGACTTATGAAATCATTGACCCTAAGGATGTGGGTATAGATGACAATGCCATTGTGCTGACAGCCCGTAGCGGACGTGCAGCCTTGAAGCATCGTTTGCATGTATTGGGTGTGGAAATGACTCAGGAAAAATTGGATAAAGTATATGAAGATTTCTTGAAACTGGCAGACAAGAAGAAGGATATTACAGATGATGACATCTTGGTATTGGCAGGAGCCGACCGTAATGTGAACCATCATATCAAACTGGAATACTTACAAGTGACAAGTGGTGTGGGCGTTCGTTCGGTAGCAAGTCTTGGACTGAACATCAGCGGAGAGCATTTCGAAGCTGCTGCTACAGGTAACGGACCGGTGGATGCCGCTATCAAGGCTGTGAAACAGATTATCAAACGCCAGATGACTTTGAAAGAGTTCACTATTCAGGCCATCAGCAAGGGTAGTGACGATGTGGGTAAAGTACACATGCAGGTGGAATATGACGGTCAGATGTATTATGGCTTTGGCGCAAATACCGACATCATTGCCGCATCAGTAGAAGCATATATCGATTGTATCAATAAATTCAGAAAATAATAAATTAAACGAGAAACGTATGGCTAATACATTATTCGACAAAATATGGGATGCACACATCGTGCAGAAGGTGGAAGACGGACCTACCCAGTTGTATATCGACCGTCTGTACTGTCATGAGGTAACCAGTCCGCAGGCTTTTGCCGGAATGCGTGCCCGTGGATTGAAGTGCTTCCGTCCGGAACGTATCTATTGTATGCCGGACCACAATACACCGACTCATGACCAGGACAAACCTATCGAAGACCCTGTATCTAAGGCACAGGTAGATGCGCTGGCTAAGAATGCGGCCGATTTCGGATTGACGCATTTCGGAATGATGAACAAGAAAAACGGTATTATCCATGTGGTAGGTCCGGAACGAGGACTGACACTGCCGGGCATGACGATTGTGTGTGGTGACTCACATACTTCTACTCATGGAGCGATGGGAGCAGTAGCTTTTGGCATCGGTACCAGTGAGGTGGAAATGGTAATGGCTTCACAGTGTATCCTTCAGGCACGTCCCAAGACCATGCGCATTACGATTGACGGTAAACTGGGCAAAGGTGTTACGGCAAAGGACGTAGCATTGTATATGATGTCGAAAATGACCACAAGCGGTGCAACCGGATATTTTGTGGAATATGCAGGTGAAGCCATTCGCAGTCTGACAATGGAAGGTCGTCTCACATTGTGCAACTTGTCGATTGAAATGGGAGCTCGTGGAGGTATGATTGCTCCGGATGAAGTGACCTTTGAATACATCAAAGGACGTGAATATGCTCCGAAGGGTGAGGATTGGGATAAGGCTCTGGCTTACTGGAAAACATTGAAGAGTGATGCCGATGCCGTGTTTGATAAAGAAGTGCGTTATGACGCCGCAGATATTCAGCCGATGATTACTTATGGAACCAATCCGGGAATGGGTATGGCTGTTACATCGAATATTCCTACCACGGAAGGCATGAGCGAAGTTGAAAAAGGCTCTTTTGAAAAATCCATGCAGTACATGGGATTCCAGCCGGGTGAAAGTCTGCTGGGCAAAACAGTGGATTATGTGTTCTTAGGAGCTTGTACTAACGGACGTATTGAAGATTTCCGTGCGTTTGCTTCTATCGTGAAGGGAAGAAAGAAAGCTGATAATATCACTGCATGGCTGGTTCCGGGTTCTTGGATGGTAGACGAACAAATTCGTCAGGAGGGTCTTGACAAGGTGTTGGAGGAAGCTGGATTTGAAATCCGCCAGCCGGGATGTTCCGCTTGTCTGGCCATGAACGACGATAAGATTCCGGCCGGAAAATGTTCAGTATCTACAAGTAACCGAAACTTTGAGGGACGCCAGGGACCGGGTTCGCGTACCTTGCTGGCAAGTCCGTTGACCGCTGCTGCTGCTGCCGTAACCGGTGTGATAACAGACCCAAGAACATTAATGTAAAAAATGAGTGTCATGAAACAGAAATTCAATATCATAACAAGTACTTGTATCCCTTTGCCATTGGAAAATGTGGATACCGACCAGATTATTCCGGCACGCTTCCTGAAAGCAACTACACGCGATGAAAAATTCTTCGGAGACAATTTGTTTCGCGATTGGCGTTATCATCCGGATGGTTCGTTGAACAAGGATTTTGTGCTGAACAATCCTAAATACAGCGGACAGATTTTAGTGGCTGGAAAGAACTTTGGTAGTGGTTCCAGCCGTGAACATGCTGCATGGGCTATTGCCGGATATGGTTTTCGGGTAGTAGTTTCGAGCTTCTTTGCTGATATTCATAAGAATAATGAACTGAATAACTTTGTCTTACCGGTAGTAGTGAGCGAAGAGTTTCTGAAAGAACTGTTTGCCTCAATTGAAGCCAATCCTCAAACGGAAGTGGAAGTGAATTTACCAGCGCAGACCATTACTAATAAGGCAACCGGAAAGTCTGAAACATTCGAAATTAATGCATATAAGAAGCATTGTCTGATGAACGGACTGGATGACATTGATTTTTTGGTAGAGAACAAAGATAAGATTGAGGCTTTTGAAAAGGCACGCAACTGACTGTAAAAAAGAGTGATTATGAATAATCATCCGAGAATAGAAATAATGGACACTACGTTACGCGACGGGGAACAGACCAGTGGCGTATCGTTTGTGCCTCACGAAAAGTTGATGATAGCCCGTTTGTTGCTGGAAGATTTGAAGGTAGACCGAATCGAAGTTGCTTCAGCCCGCGTGTCGGATGGTGAATTCAATGCTGTAAAAATGATTTGTGACTGGGCTGCACGAAGAGGTTTACTGCAGCGGGTGGAAGTTCTGGGATTCGTTGACGGAAAGATGTCGGTAGACTGGATTCATAATGCAGGAGGACAAGTTATTAACCTGCTTTCAAAAGGTTCAGAAAAGCATTGCCGTTATCAGTTGAAGAAAACCTTGGAGGAACATTTGGAAGACATACGGAATACGATAGACTATGCACACGAAAGAGGACTTGAGGTCAATTTGTATTTGGAAGACTGGAGTAATGGCATCAAGGACTCACCGGACTATGTGTTTGGTTTGGTAGATGGTTTGTGCGACAGCGGTATCCGTCGTTTCATGCTTCCTGACACCTTGGGAATTCTCAACCCCTTGCAGGTCATCGAATTCATGCGTAAAATGAAGAAGCGTTATCCAGACCTTCACTTTGATTTTCACGCGCACAATGACTATGATTTAGCTGTGAGTAACGTGCTGGCAGCTGTATTGAGTGGGGTGAAAGGACTGCATACCACCATCAACGGGTTGGGAGAGCGGGCCGGTAATGCTCCTCTGGCCAGTGTACAGGCTATCTTGAAGGACCATTTTCATGCCATTACGCGTATTGATGAAAGTCGTCTGAATGATGTCAGCCGGGTAGTGGAATCTTATTCCGGTGTGACAATTCCTGCCAACAAACCTATTGTGGGAGAGAGTGTGTTTACACAGGTGGCCGGAGTGCATGCCGATGGAGACAACAAGAATAAGCTCTACTTTAACGATTTGCTTCCGGAACGTTTCGGCCGTGTGCGTGAATATGCATTAGGAAAAAATTCTGGTAAAGCTAATATCCGCAAGAATCTGGAGAGCCTGGGGCTGGAACTGGATGAAGAGTCTATGCGCAAGGTAACCGAGCGAATCATTGAACTGGGCGACCGTAAAGAACTGGTTACTCCTGAGGATTTGCCGTATATCATCAGTGACGTGTTGAAGCACGATGGCATACAGAATAAGGTAAAATTGCTTAGTTACTTTGTAACCCTTGCCAAGGGATTGAAGCCGATGGCTACGCTTAGCATTGAGATTAATGGGAAAACGTATCAGGAAAGTTCCAGTGGCGACGGACAGTATGATGCTTTTGTACGTGCGCTGCGTAAGATATATAAAGGAACTTTAGGAAGAAAATTCCCGATGTTGCTGAACTATGCTGTGACGATTCCTCCTGGCGGGCGTACGGATGCCTTTGTACAGACTGTGATTACGTGGAATTATGAAGATAAGGAGTTCCGTACAAGGGGATTTGATGCCGACCAGACGGAGGCAGCCATCAAGGCTACAATTAAAATGTTGAACATGATAGAAGATTTAAATTAAAAGCATACAATTATGGATTTTAAAATAGCAGTATTAGCCGGTGACGGAATCGGACCGGAAATCTCCGTTCAAGGAGTAGACGTTATGACAGCCGTTTGTGAGAAATTTGGTCACAAGGTAAACTATGAATATGCCCTTTGTGGAGCACATGCCATTGATGAAGTGGGTGATCCGTTCCCTGAAGAAACTTATCAGATTTGCAAGCATGCCGATGCAGTGTTGTTTTCTGCGGTTGGTGACCCGAAATTTGACAATGACCCGACTGCAAAGGTGCGTCCGGAACAGGGATTGTTGGCTATGCGTAAGAAATTGGGACTTTTTGCCAATATTCGTCCGGTACAGACCTTCAAGTGTCTGGTACACAAATCTCCGCTGAAAGCCGAACTGGTGGATGGAGCAGATTTTCTTTGTATCCGTGAACTGACTGGCGGTATGTATTTTGGTGAAAAATACCAGGATAATGACAAGGCATACGATACGAACATGTATACTCGTCCGGAAATTGAACGTATCCTGAAAGTTGGCTTTGAATATGCGATGAAACGCCGTAAACACCTGACCGTAGTAGATAAAGCCAATGTACTGGCTTCTTCTCGTTTGTGGCGCCAGATTGCACAGGAAATGGCTCCTCAGTACCCGGAAGTGACAACTGACTACATGTTTGTGGATAATGCAGCCATGAAGATGATTCAGGAACCCAAGTTCTTTGATGTAATGGTAACAGAAAATACTTTCGGAGATATTTTGACAGACGAAGGGTCAGTGATTAGTGGTTCAATGGGCTTGTTGCCTTCTGCCTCTACAGGAGAGAGCACACCGGTGTTTGAACCGATTCATGGTTCATGGCCACAGGCGAAGGGATTGAATATTGCCAATCCGCTGGCACAGATTCTTTCCGTAGCCATGTTGTTCGAGTATTTCGATTGTAAGGAAGAAGGTGCCCTTATCCGTCGTGCAGTGGATGCTTCTTTGGACGCCAATGTACGCACTCCGGAAATTCAAGTAGAAGGTGGAGCGAAATATGGAACGAAAGAAGTCGGTGCCTGGATTGTAGACTATATTAAAAAAGCATAAGGCAGGACATACAGCAAAAAGAAAGGGAGGTCGCTTTCATGGCAGGCCTCCCTTTTATGTTTAGAATTTCTTGATTCGGATGTGGCAGTAAGGTTCTCCTCCTGTCTTGTCATAATAGTGCTGGTGATAATCTTCTGCTGGCCAGAATTCGGATGCAGGAGTGAGGCGGGTATTTACCTCGTATCCTTTTTCTCTTAACAGCTGGATGATTGTTTCTGCTTCCGCTTTCTGAGCTTCGTTCAGGTAGAAAATCTCACTTCGGTACTGCGGACCTATGTCAGGGCCTTGTCCGTCTGTTTGTGCCGGGTCGTGTATCTCGAAGAAGAGTTTGCATAAATTACCGTAGGTGGTCTGTTCTGTATCGTATTCCACTAATACGGCTTCGGCGTGTCCTGTAGAGTGTGCTTTTACTTCCTGGTAGGTCGGGTGCTGTTCTTTTCCTCCTGTATATCCTACTGTGCTGCGAACAACTCCTTTGGCTCGTTCCATCTGATGTTGTACACCCCAAAAGCATCCGCAGGCAAAAATGGCTTTTTCTATTTTCATGATGATAGTCTGTTTAATGATTGTTCAAACTTACAAAAAAATATTGTAATTCCTCCTGAGTTAGAGGAAGAAATACTACCTTCGTCGCAAATTCAAACGAAAGAAGAAATGAAATACATTGTGTGGATTTTTTGTGTATGGATACTTAGTCTTCCTTTGCAGGCCCAGTCATATAATGATGTGGTAGAGCAGGCAATGGACTGTGTGAAAAAGGACAGTCTTGTGCAGGCGGAACGTCTTTTCCGGCAGGCGCTGAAAATGGAACCGGATAATGCCCGGAATGCCCTGCTTTTTTCGAATTTGGGTACGGTGCAGAAGCGCATGGGAAAGACGGATGAGGCCATTGAATCCTACACCCTGGCATTGAATATTATTCCTTATTCTACCACTATGTTGTTGAATCGGGCTGCTCTTTATCTGGAAAAGGACTTGCTGCAAAAGGCTTATCTGGACTATTGTAATGTGATAGACCTTCTACCGAAGAATCTGGAGGCCCGTCTTTTTCGTGCCTATATTTACATGCAACGTCGCGAATATAAAGAAGCGCGTGTGGATTACAATGTGGTGCTGGAGCAGGATGTAAAGAACAAGACAGCACGTATCGGGATTATCATGCTGGATGAGAAAGAAGGACGGCATCAGTCGGCGATGGACGCTATGAACCTGTTGGTGTCGGACTATCCCCGTGATGTATCCATACTTCGGATGCGTGCCAATATGGAGTGGGAAAATGGGCAGGTGGAGGCTGCTTTGTTTGATCTGAATGAGGTCTTGAAACTTGACCCGCGGGATGCTTCTTGTTATGTGATGAAGGGAGATATTTATTTGCAACAGAAAAGAAAGACAGAAGCACGAGAGGCATACGAAAAAGCATTGGAGCTGGGAGTGTCACGGGCTGAATTGGCTGAAAAACTGAAACAATGTAAATAGCATTTGATAA
>NZ_DBEXBB010000195.1:0-20124 GCF_048170425.1 Phocaeicola sp. | reverse complement strand
TATTAGCGGGTGCAAAGGTACAACTTTTCTTTTGTTCTACAAAGAGTTGCGCAAATTATTTGTTGATTTCGCGCAGCCATTTCTCCAGTTCGCCTGTCCATTGACGTTTGTAGGGGAAGCTGTCGCGGTATCCCCAGCCGTGTCCTCCCACCGGATAAGTGTGCAGGCTGGCAGGGACTTTGTTCTTGACGAGGGCTGTGTAGTAGTTCACGCTGTTGGCCACCGGTACTACCGTGTCATCGCTGCTGTGCAGAATGAAGGCAGGGGGTGTTTGCGGAGTGACCTGCAATTCATTGGAATATTTCTGTTCCAGCTCCTTCGAGGGATTCTTTCCCAGCAGGTTGTCGTGAGAACCCATGTGAGTGTAAGTAGGGTCCATGGTGATGACCGGGTAGAAAAGAATCTGGAAATCCGGGCGGGTTTCCGCATCGGTGAAATGAGTGGCGGTGGTGCTGGCCAGATGTCCTCCGGCGGAAGAACCCATGATGCCCAGTTTTTTTACATTCCATTCCTGAGCGTGCTGGCGCATGATGCGCAGAGCCTGCTGTGAGTCGCTCAGAGGAACTTCATGGTGTCCGTTGGGCATGCGGTAACGGAGCACGGCATACGTGATGCCCTGGCTGTTGAACCAGTCGGCCATGTTTTTCCCTTCGTGGGCCATGGCCAGATGTGAGTATCCTCCTCCCGGACAGGCTACGATGGCCATTCCGTTCCCTTTTTTAGCCGGATAGACGTAGAGAATGGCTTCTTTTGTATAACTTGGAGAATCGGTATCTCCATTTTTTTCTTCTGTGATGCCGTTGTCATTAGGGGTGCCGTTGGGCCATACCTTCATTTCAATCGGCTGTTGTGCGAAGAGCGTGCCCGACATAAGCAGCAGGCCCATTAGTAGCAGTGTTTTCATGTGTGTGATATATTAGAGATTATTTTTTCAGTTTCATGCTGGCTTTTACCAGGTAAGTAATCAGCAGCAGATAAGCTACCAGTGACACCAGTTCGCTCATCGGGTTAGCCAGCCATTCTTCGTGGATAAGATTGATGTCGCAGTAGCGCATGATGGCACTCACTACACCCATCAGGGCACCTCCGGCAATGAATCCGGATGCCAGCAGCGTACCTTTCTCACCGCGTGCATTGTTGACAGCTTCGTCCTTGCTGCGTGAAGTCACGTACCAGTTGATGGCTCCACCCACCAGCAACGGAAGGTTCAGTTCCAGTGGGATGAACATGCCCAGCGCAAAAGCCAGGGCAGGCACCTTGCAGAAAGTCAGTACCAATGCCAGTGCGGCACCGATGCCGTAGAGCAGCCATGGAGCACCTACACCGTTCATCAGCGGGTCGATGACAGCCGCCATGGCGTTGGCCTGCGGAGCAGCCAGTTGTCCGCTGGTGAATCCGTAAGAATCATTCAGCACCATAATCACGCCGCCTACGGTAGCTGCGGAAACCAGTGTGCCGAGGAATTTCCAGCTTTCCTGCTTCTTGGGTGTGCTGCCCAGCCAGTAACCGATTTTCAGGTCGGTAATGAAACCGCCGGCCATGGACAGTGCGGTGCAGACCACGCCACCCATTACCAGTGAGGCCACCATGCCCGTAGCACCTTTCAGTCCTACTGCCACCATGATGACAGAGGCCAGAATCAAGGTCATCAGCGTCATGCCCGATACCGGGTTCGTTCCTACAATGGCGATGGCATTGGCTGCTACGGTGGTAAACAGGAAGGAGATTCCTGCTACCAGCAGAATGGCTACTACGGTATGTAGGATGTTGCCTTGCATTACATCGAAATAGAAGAAGAGTACCACGAGCAGCAGGGTGAACAGCGAACCGAAGGCGATGATTTTCATGGACAAATCCTTCTGAGTACGTTCCACGTTTTCTTCGGCCTTTTTGCCCTTCATTTCACTGGCAGCCAGGCTGACTGCACTCTTGATGATGCCCCATGAACGCACGATACCGATGATGCCGGCCATGGCAATACCTCCGATACCGATGCTCTTGGCATATTCCTTGAAGATAAGTTCGGGTGACATGTCTCTTACGGCTGTCGTGATGTCCGGATTCCAGGCATTCAGCACCTGGTCGCCCCAGAACAAGGAAATGCCCGGCACGATAATCCACCATACGGCCAGTGAACCGGCACAGATGATGGCCGCATATTTCAGTCCGACGATGTAGCCCAGTCCCAGTACGGCAGCTCCCGTGTTAATCTTGAATACCAGTTTGAACTTGTCGGCAATAGTCTCACCCCATTCGCAGATGCGGCTTGTGAAGTTCTCGTTCCACCAGCCGAACGTTCCCACGATGAAGTCATAAAGACCACCCACCAGTCCGGCCATGAGCAGCGGTTTGGCCTGGTCGCCTCCCTTTTCACCCGACACGAGCACCTGGGTGCTGGCCGTAGCTTCCGGGAAAGGATATTCGCCATGCTTGTCTTTTACGAAATATTTACGGAAGGGAATCAGGAACAAGATGCCCAGCACACCACCCAGCAGGGAGCTGATGAACATCTGCATGAAGTTGACTGTCATTTCCGGATATTTTTCCTGCAGGATGTAGAGGGCCGGCAGGGTAAAGATAGCACCTGCCACGATAACGCCTGAGCAGGCACCGATGGACTGAATCATGACGTTCTCACCCAGTGCGCCTTTGCGTTTGGTGGCACTGGAAATACCCACAGCGATAATAGCAATCGGGATGGCAGCTTCGAACACCTGGCCCACTTTCAACCCCAGATAGGCAGCGGCAGCCGAGAAAATAACGGCCATGACGAGTCCCCATGTCACAGACCAGAAGTTAACTTCAGGATACGTTTTTCCGGGAGACATGAGGGGTTCGTATTTCTCTCCCGGTTTGAGCGGACGGAATGCGTTTTCGGGCAGTCCCGTCGGTTTTTCTTGTGTCTCTTTCATGAATAATATTACATTTTGATTTGATTAATATTCTTAAGGGTGTCCAAAAGTAGTAAAAATCCTTTATATTCATTCAAAAGTGGGCTCATTTTTGTGCCATCGGAAAACGCACTTGCGTTTGAAAGAAAACGCTTTTACGTTTGGAGGCAAACGCACTTGTGTTTTAAGTAAAACGTATTTACGTTTGAAATGAAACACAAAGGCGTTTGCCATGTACTTTTTCGGGCATAAAAAAACAGGAGAAACATCGCTGAAATGTTCCTCCTGTCAAGTATGAAAAATGATGAATCGTTACTGATTGATGTCGGCCGATGCCGGGGTCATGTCACCTTCTACTACCAGACGAGTGATTTCGTTCTTTGAGTTGGTGCGAAGGGTGATGGTCTTGCGGAAGTGTCCCGGAAATTTGCCGGCACCGTTGTAAGTGACTGTCACCTCACCGCTTTCTCCCGGTTTGATGGGTTCTTTCGGATATTGAGGTACGGTGCATCCACAGGAGGCAATAGCCTGATGAATTACCAGCGGGCCGTCGCCTGTATTCTTGAATTTGAATTTGCAAGTTACTTTCGGACTGCTTTCAGAGAAAGAGCCAAAGTTGTATGAGGTCTTTTCGAATGTAATTTCTGCCGTTCCCTGAGCAATGACAAACAATACATTCATGACACATAATAAGGTTGTAAATAAAATTTTCTTCATTTTCTTTGATTTTAATCCTTACTTTTGACAACTTCGCAAAGATACTACTTTTGTGTGAAACTGTTACTTTTGTGCAGTTTAATTAACAAACTTGAAGTGTTGTTATCGGTTTACCTGCTTCACTCCTTTCACCGTTTTAATCTTCTTTATCAGCGATTCAAGCTTGGCATTGTCGTCTACGGTCACCGTCAGCATGCCCGAGAACAATCCGTCGTGCGAGTCGATGCTGATGGAGCGCAACAGGATGTTGTTCTCCTTATTAATAATGGACGTGATGTTCGTTACGATGCCGATGTCGTCATGGCCGATAATACGGAGAGTAATCGGATACTGTTTGCCCTGGCTCTTTCCGGCCCAGCGGGCTTTCACGATGCGGTAGGGGAAACGGGAACGCATCTCCTTGGCATTCGGGCAGTCGCAGCGGTGAATCTTGATACCGCCGTTGATGCTGACGAATCCGAACACTTCGTCGCCGTAAATGGGATTACAGCATCTGGCCAGCGTGAAGTCAAGCCCTTTCAGGTTCCGGTCGATGACCAGCACGTCATCCTTGTAGTCCTTCGCATCGGTGGGCTGCTGCATGTTGAAGCCTTCCGCACTGCGGTAGCTGATTTCTTCCCGCTGTTCGGTTTCCCGCTTCTGCATGTCGAGGTACTTGTCGATGATGTCGTTCACGTCCATCGATTCGTCGGCGATGCTCTGGTAGAAGTCGGTCACGGTCTTGAAGCCCAGCTTCCGGATCAGGCGCATCAGGATGGCCTCATCGTATTCCAGCTTCCGGTTCTTGAATTTCCGTTCCAGTGTTTCCTTGGCAAACTGGGTCTGACGGGCGGCAATCTCTTTCAGGGCCTGACGTATCTTGTTACGTGCCTTCGACGTGGTGACGAATGTCAGCCAGTCACGTTTCGGTGTCTGCGTGTTCGAAGTCATGATTTCCACCTGGTCGCCGCTGTTCAGTTTCTGGCGCAGCTGTACGTTTTTCCCGTTGACGCGGGCACCCGTACACCGGCATCCCAGGTTGGAGTGGATGGAAAAGGCAAAGTCGAGCACGGTAGCTCCTTGCGGCAGTTTGTACAAGTCGCCTTTGGGAGTAAATACGAATACCTCATCCTTGTACAAATCCAGTTTGAACTGGTCCATGGCCTCCATGTCGCTGTCGGAGTTTTCCAGCGTTTCACGGATGGAGTTCAGCCACTCATCCAGGCCGCTTTCTCCCTTTATACCTTTGTATCTCCAGTGGGCCGCTAGTCCTTTTTCGGCAATCTCATCCATGCGTTCCGTACGAATCTGTACTTCCACCCATTTCCCTTGTGGTCCCATCACGGTGATATGCAGTGACTCGTATCCGTTGCTTTTCGGCACGGACAGCCAGTCGCGCAAGCGTTTGGGGTTGGGCAGATACATATCCGTCACGATGGAATAAGCCTGCCAGCACTCCTGCTTTTCTTTTTCAAGCGGAGAATCGAGGATGATGCGGATGGCGAACAGGTCGTACACACCTTCGAAAGGACATCCCTGCTTCTTCATCTTCTGATAGATGGAGTGGATGGACTTGGTACGTCCCTTCATGTGGAACTTCAGTCCGGCTTCCTCCAGCTTTTTCCGTATCGGTTCGATGAAAGCCTCGATGTAGCGGTCGCGTGCCTGCTTGGTGGCATTCAGTTTCTCTTTGATGTGATAGTACACGTCGTGCTGCGTGTATTTCAGTGACAAGTCTTCTAGTTCTGATTTCAGCTTGTACAGTCCTAACTTGTGGGCTAAGGGGGCATACAGATAGGCAGCCTCGTTGGCCACTTCCAGACGTGCTTCTTCGTTAGGGCTGTCCTTGATTTGCCGCATCAGGTTCACACGGTCGGCAATGATAATCAGGATGACCCGCATGTCTTCGGCAAAGGAGAGGAGCAGGTTGCGGAAGTTTTCCGATTCGATGATGGGGCTTTTGGAATACAGTTCGTTGATTTTTACGAGTCCCCGTATGATGCCGGCCACATCTTCTCCATATTCCTCCTTGACCGACTCCAGGCTGCACAGGTTATATTTCACGGATTCATGGAGCATGATTCCCAGAATCGAGGCGCGGCGCATGCCGATTTCTTCGGCCACGATGACTGCCGTCTGCATGTCTTTGATAATGGGATTCATCTGAAATACATTTCGTGGAATGGTACCTTCTGCCATCGCCTTGACCAGATGGGTTTTCAGCTTGTGGCAGTCATCCTTTTGTAATGTATCTTTCGACAACCGCAATAGTCGTTTGTAGAGTTGAATCAGTTGTTTGTGTTCCTCTTGTGTAAAAAAGTCGTTGTTCTCCATAATTCCTCGTTTTGCTGTTTGTGGGTAAAGTTACTTTTTTTCCGTCGATATGGTGCATTCTTTCCGTATTTTTTATATTTTTGGACGTGATTCCATTTATGGGGAAATTTTTTCATTACCTAAATAATAACTATATGTTAACACACGAGGACAAAGAATTGTTGGCCAAGAAGGGCATTTCGGAAGAAAAGATTGCCGAACAGTTGGCTTGTTTTGAAAAGGGGTTTCCATTCTTGAAGCTTTCAGCGGCTGCTTCCGTAGAAAACGGGGGAATTATGAAAGCCGATGAGAAGGAATGCGAACAGTATCTTGCCGCATGGGATGCATACAAGGCCGGCGATAAGAAAATCGTTAAGTTTGTGCCGGCTTCGGGAGCTGCCAGCCGCATGTTCAAGAATATGTTCGAATTCTTGGGTGCCGAGTATGAAAAACCTACTACAGATTTTGAAAAGAAATTCTTCGACCACATTCATGATTTTGCGTTCTACAATGACTTGAATGCAGCTTGTTTGGACAATACGGGCAAGAATATCGATGCTTTGCTGTCTGAGCATAATTACAAGGCTGTGGTTTCTAACTTGCTGGAGTCTGCCGGATTGAACTATGGAGCGCTGCCTAAAGGCCTGCTCAAATTCCATCGTTATGCAGATGGCGTACGTACGCCGCTGGAAGAACATTTGGTGGAAGGTGCATTGTATGCTGCCGGAAAGAGCGGAGATGTAAATGTACACTTTACCGTTTCTACCGAGCATCGTGCTTTGTTCGAAAAACTGGTAGCTGCCAAGGCTGCCGAATATGAAGCTAAGTATGGTACGACTTATCACATCAGTTTCTCTGAACAGAAACCGAGTACGGATACAGTTGCTGCCGACATGGAAAACAAACCGTTCCGCGACAAGGACGGCAAATTGTTGTTCCGTCCGGGTGGTCACGGTGCCTTGATTGAGAACTTGAACGATTTGGATGCCGACATCGTATTCATTAAAAACATTGATAATGTGGTGCCCGACCGCTTGAAAGCCGATACGGTGACTTACAAGAAATTGCTGGCCGGTGTATTGGTTACATTGCAGAAGCAGGCATTTGAATACCTGGAACTGCTGGATGGCGGACATTACAGTCATGAACAACTGGAAACAATCATCCGTTTCGTACAGCAGCAGTTGCGTTGCCGCAGAACTGATTTGAAGCAGTTGGAAGATGCTGACCTGGTAATCTATCTGCGCAAGAAACTGAACCGTCCGATGCGCGTTTGCGGTATGGTGAAGAATGTGGGCGAACCGGGCGGTGGTCCGTTCCTGGCTTATAATCCGGATGGAACCATCTCCTTGCAGATTCTGGAGAGCTCACAGATTGATATGAACGACCCGGAAAAGAAAGCCATGTTCGAAAAGGGTACACACTTCAATCCGGTGGATCTGGTATGTGCCGTTCGCGACTACAAGGGTAATAAGTTCGACTTGCTGAAACATGTGGACAAGGCTACCGGCTTCATCTCTTACAAGTCAAAGAACGGAAAAGACCTGAAAGCACTCGAATTGCCGGGTTTGTGGAACGGTTCAATGAGCGACTGGAGTACCGTGTTCGTGGAAGTTCCTTTGAGCACTTTCAATCCGGTAAAGACCGTGAACGATTTGCTGCGTGAACAGCATCAGTAATTTCCGGATAGTGGAAAAATAGAAATGTCCGCCTGTCATCTTTGTGAGATGGGCGGACATCTTTTTTATATATATGAAGAAAGTTATTGCACATTTCCTTCTTGTTGAGATAATTTCTCTCTGTATTCTTTCGGGGAAAGTCCTAAATTTCTTTTTACGTATTTGCCAAAAAATGACAAAGTGGCAAAATTGAGTTCATTGGCTATTTCCTTGATGCTCTTATCGGGAGATTTCAGCAGGCACACTATATCCTTCATGACATAACAGGTAATGAGGTCGGAAGCTGTTTCACCGGAATTTTCCTTACATACAGCCGACAGGTATTTGGAAGTGACAAACAACCGGTTGGCATAGTAGCTTACCGACCGTTCCTTGGGGTAGGAAGATATCAGCAGTTCCATGAAGGCATTGAACAGATTATTGGACGAATTGAATGCGACCGGTTTTAACTGGATGTATTTCTCCATGGAGTCCTGAAACTCGTAGATGAAGGCCTGCAGGAGGGCATTGATCAGTTCCTTCTGGTGGCGGTGAGGAGTACCGGTCAGTTTGGAATTCAGCAGATTATAGTATTGGCAGAAAAGTTGGCTTTCTTCATCGTTCAGAGAAATGATAGGGTGCTGCTCCAGGTACAGGCGGGAGTACCAGTTGTTTGCGGATGTGGACATCACAAAAATACGTTTGGCATATTCTGGTGAAAGGCAGAATCCGCAGCACTCAAAATCATCTCCTATCATGCCGTGTTTGAGCAGCGTCTGCGGGTGACAAATCATCAAATCATTCCGACCGATTTCATAAGAATTATTGTTGAGAGATAAAGACGCTTTTCCTCTCAGACATAAGATAGCCAGAAAAAAGTCAGCCCGTATGGGGGAATATTGTTCGGCTTCACTTACTTTATTTACCTGGTTCAAGATGATAATCTGTTCGTCTTTATAGGCAGCTACCTTTTCCATGATTTCGGTGCTGGACATTCTGATGAGTTCTATTTCTTTCTCCATAACATTGATTAATCTATTCGGTTGCAAATGAACAGAATGTTTTTCAATTCTCAGTGTCCTATTTTTCCTGATGAGTATGCTATAGGGAAGATAGTAAGGCCGGATAGAAAAATAGAACACTTCCAAGGTAGTATGTATGCCAGATATTTCATGTAATGCCTTTTTCTTTGCGCTCACAAATTGCAGACATACTAAACATTTTAGAATTTATGAAAAAGAATTATCTGATGGCCGTTTGTTTGTTTCTGACTGTGATGTCAGGGTGTGGAAATAAAGAGCAGGCACCGCAGCAGGCAGAACCGGTAAAGGTCAAAGTGATGACCGTAGTATCATCCGTGCGTAACGAAACCGTTCGTTTTTCAGGTACGGTGCAGGAGGAAAACGGCAGTTCATTAAGTTTCCCGCTGATGGGACGAGTAAAGTCAGTAAAGGTCGATTTGGGAAGCCGGGTGCGGCAGGGACAATTACTGGCTACACTGGATGAGGTTTCGATGCAGAATACGTATCAGGCAGCAAAGGCTGCTTTGAAGCAGGCGGAAGATGCCTACCAACGTATGAAGGAATTGCATGAAAAAGGAAGTCTGGCCGAGATGAAGTGGGTGGAAGTACAGAGCAAGTTGCAGCAGGCTCAGTCTATGGAGGCAGTGGCCCGGAAGAACTTGACTGACTGTAAGCTGTACGCTCCGTTTTCCGGAGTCATTGCCGAGAAGAGTCTGGAGGTCGGGCAGAACGTGGTACCCGGTGTACAGGTGCTGAAACTGGTATCCGACGACCGGCTGAAGGTACGGATTTCCGTGCCGGAGACGGAAATCGCGCGCGTGGTAAGAGGACAGAAAGCCGTGATAGAGGCACCGGTTCTGAATGGAACAAAGGTAGAAGGCGTAGTGACGGAAAAAGGTGTACAGGCCAATCCGCTGTCACGGTCGTATGAAGTAAATATCGGTATTCAGACAAAGAATACGGGACTGCTTCCCGGCATGGTGACAGAAGTCTGGTTGCAAGATGCCGATAAAAGTCAGGCGTGCGTACTTCCGGCTAATGTGCTTCAGCTGGACGAACACAACAACTATTTCGTGTGGCTGAAAGGTGCGGATGGAAAGGCGTCGAAGCGCGTGGTGGCGTGCGGCAAGTTCACGGCGACGGGTGTCACGGTGGTGAACGGTCTGAATGAAGGGGATGAAGTGATAGTAGAAGGACAGCAGAAAGTGTGCGAAGGAACTCCTCTGGCACTGTAAAAACGAAGTAAGACAATGGAAAAGAAAAGGAACATAGTGGAATGGGCCATGCACTATCGCCAGATTGTGATTCTGGTGACGTGCTGCCTGGTGGCATTCGGAATATACAGTCTGCCGCAGATGCAGAAAAATGAATTTCCTGATTTTACCATACGTCAGGGAATGGTGATTGCCGTGGCTCCGGGAAATACGGTCAATGAAATGGTGGAACAGGTGACGAAGCCTCTGGAAGACTACATCTTTTCATACAAGGAAGTAAAGAAGGAGAAGACCTTCTCTACCACGCGCGACGGGATTGTTTTTGTGCAAGTAGAGTTGAATGACGAACTGAACAACAAAGATGAGTTCTGGAGCAAGTTCAAGCATGGAGTAGCCACCTTCAAGTCGCAGCTTCCGCCGAATGTGCTTGCCATACAGGTGATGGATGATTTTGGCGATACATCGGCACTGCTGATTACCATGGAAAGCAAGGACAAGACGTATCGGGAACTGTCCGACTATATGGATGAACTGAAGAACCGTTTGCGTCGCATCAGCAGTGTGGGACGACTCACCGTGAGTGGAGAAAGGGCTGAACAGATTTCCATCTACCTGGATCCGGAACGTCTCTCGCATTATGGACTGAACGAGCAGTTGATTGCCGGACAGCTGTTTGCCAAGGGATTCGTGACCACGGGCGGACGCATACAGACCCCTCAGTATGTATTGCCGGTGCATGTGGAGAAGACATTCAACACGCTGTACGACGTGCAGCAGCAGATTGTGTACAGTGACCCATTGGGCAATGTGGTGCGCCTGCAGGATGTAGCTCGTGTGGTCAAGGAATATCCCCATGCCGACAGCTACATCAAGAACAACGGGACGAAGTGTATCCTGTTGAGTGTGGAAATGAAGAAAGGAAAGAACATCGTACAGATGGGAAATGACATCGACCGCGTGCTGGAAGAGTTTAAGACAGAGCTTCCGTCGGAGGTCAATATGTTCCGTATTACCGACCAGGCACAGGTGGTGGGCGACAGTGTCAATGCTTTCTTGCGTGAGCTGGTGATTGCCATCGTGGCTGTAGTGATTGTGGTGATGCTGCTGTTGCCGTTGCGGGTGGCACTGGTAGCTGCTTCCACCATTCCGATTACCATCTTTATCTCACTGGGACTTTTCTATGCCTTTGGCATTGAGTTGAACACCGTGACGCTGGCTGCCTTGATTGTGACGCTGGGAATGATTGTGGACAACTCCATTGTCATCATCGACAGTTACTTGGAGAAAATCGGCGAGGGAATGTCGCGCTGGCATGCGTCTATCTTCAGTGCCACACATTTCTTCAAGTCCATATTCTCGGCTACACTGGCCATCAGTATCACATTCTTCCCCTTCCTGATTGTGATTCCCGGCATGATACACGACTTCCTGCTGAGTTTCCCCTGGTCCATTACACTGATTCTGGGCATCTCCTTGCTGGTAGCCATGTTGCTGGTACCGTTCATGCAGTTCTGGTTCATCCGTAAGCCGATACCTTCGCATAAAAAAGGATTTTCGTTCATGGAACTCCTGCAGACCTATTACAATAAGTTGCTTGACAAGTGCTTTGCCCATCCGTATGTTACTCTGTTAGGAGGAATCGCTTCCGTGCTGGTGGGTATCTTCCTGATGGGGAAACTGCCACAGAAACTGATGCCGGTGGCCGACCGTAACCAGTTTGCCGTAGAAATCTATCTGCCTACGGGCTCGGCTGTAGAAAAGACGGCCTGGGCTGCCGATACCATGGAACATGTGTTCCGTAAAGACCCGCGAGTGACTTCCGTCACTTCATTTATCGGTTGTTCTTCCCCTCGTTTCCATACGGCATACGCTCCGCAATTAGGAGGAACGAACTACGCCCAGTTGATTGTAAACACGAAAGGGAACAAGGAAACTGTGGAACTGTTGGATGAATATGCTCCGCGTTATACCGATGCTTTTCCGGATGTGCGGGTAAGGTTCAAGCAAATCAGTTTCAGTCAGGCGGTCTATCCGATAGAACTCCGTCTGAGTGGAGAGAATCTGGATTCACTGAAAACCGTGGCAGGGAAATACCTGAGCATGTTGCGTCAGATGCCGGAAATACGGTTGGCACAGACCAACTTCAGTGAGCCGCAGACTTCGGCCAAAGTGGTGTTGAAAGAAGATGAGGCTTCTCGTCTGGGCATACAGAATGTGCAACTGGAAAGCACGCTAGCCATGCGCTATGGCGACGGTATAAAGATGGCCAGTGTGTGGGAAGGCGATTATGACATCCCCGTGACATTGAAAAGCGAGAGGGCAGATTGTGCCGGTTTCTCCGATCTGGAAAACGAACTGATTCCGGTATTGGGCGGTACGCAGGTTCCCTTGCGGCAAGTGGCAGAAGTGGTACCTTCCGTCAAAGACGGACAGCTGGTACGCCGGAACGGTATCTATACCATTACGGTCATGGCCGATGTGCGCCGTGACGTGAACGTGACCGCCCTGACGAGTGTGATAAAAGAAAAAGTGGCAGTCATCCCTCTGCCGGATAAAGTGACGCTGGCTTACGGAGGTGACGACGAGCAGGATAATGAAAACCTTCCGCCTATCATGGCAGCTCTGGCCATTGCGGCTTTCATCATCTTCTTCATCCTGCTGGCTCATTTCAAGCGTATTAGCATTGCTCTACTGATATTTGCCAGCATGACGCTGTGTGTGTTCGGTACGGCAGTGGGCGTACTGATACAAGGAGTGGATTTCGGTATGACTTGTACACTGGGTATCATCAGCCTGATGGGAATTATCGTGCGTAACGGCATTATCATGATTGACTATGCCGAGGAACTTCGGGCTACGGAGAAACTCTGTGTGCGTGATGCCATTTATCATTCTGCCCGCCGACGTATGCGACCCATCTTCCTGACTTCGGCTGCTGCCTCCATGGGAGTCATCCCGATGATATTGGGCAAGAGCGGACTCTGGATGCCGATGGGTACAGTGATTTGTTACGGTACGCTGATTACCATGCTCTTCCTCTTGACGGTGCTTCCGGTGGCTTACCTGGTGATTTTCAGGGGAAGCAGTCAGAAACGTGCCCAGCAGGAAGCATTGGAGAAAGCCTGATGAGGTGATTAGGAATCAATCAAAAGAAGAATCATTATGAAAACGAATCGAAACAGAATAATAGCTTTTCTATTGATAGGTGGGGCGTGCATGAATGGGGCTTTCGGACAGAAAGCCTACACGCTGGATGAGTGCATTCAGGCTGCCTTGACAAACAATGTGCGAATGAAGAATGCAAACAATGAACTGGAAATGGCCAAGCAGGACAAGAAAAAGGCTTTTACCAATTATTTTCCGAGCGTGAGTGCGGCTGGAACCGGTTTCATGGCTGATAAAGGATTGATGCAGATGAGTTTGGAACCGGACATGAACATGTCCATGCTGAAGAACGGAATAGCAGGAGGAGTCGGTGCCTCCCTGCCGTTGTTCACCGGCGGACAGATTGTGAACGGAAACCAGCTGGCCAAGGTGGGAGTGGAAGTGAAACGCCTGCAACGGAACTTGTCCGACAATGAAGTATGCCTCACCACGGAACAATATTTCTGGCGGGTAGTGATACTGAAAGAAAAGCTGAAAACCTTGTCCAAGGTCGAAGCCCAACTGGCACGCATCCTGAGTGATGTGGAAGCTTCGGTACAGGCTGGAATCGTGACGCGGAATGACCTGCTTCAGGTACAGTTGCGGCAGAATGAAACAAAGAGTACTCGTTTGCAGGTGGAAAATGCCTTGTCGGTATCCCAGAATATGCTGGCACAGTACACCGGACTTTCATCCGATACCCTTGACGTGGCCTTTGCGGTGGATACTCAGTTGCCTGCACGCCCCGACAGCCTTTACTGCGATCCGGAATCGGCATTGGGACTCACCAGCGAATATGCTTTGCTACAGCAGAATGTGAAGGCCAGCCGCTTGCAATACAAGATGGCGGTAGGGAAGAACCTGCCTACGGTGGCCATTGGCGGAGGCTATGTATACCATAACTTCTTGCCGGAAGACCAGCGTTTCTGGGTGGGATTTGCTACGGTGACCGTTCCCCTGACCGGATGGTGGGGAGGAAGCCATGCCATTAAGAAAGAAAAGCTTCAGGTGAAGAACACGGAAAACCAGCTGGCCGACCAGGGAGAATTGCTGGTCATCCGCATGAAGAATGCCTGGAACGGGGTGAACGAGGCATACGAGCAGATGAAGATTGCCCGTCTGTCCATTGAGCAGTCCACCGAGAATCTCCGCCTGAATACCGATTATTACAAGGCAGGCACCTGCACGATGAGCGATTTGCTTGATGCACAGACTTTGTATCAGCAGAGTTGCGACAAGTACGTGGAGAGCTATACGGATTATGAACTGAAAAAAAGAGAATATCTGCAAGTCACGGGGCGTCGTTAAAACAACTTTTTCTTGATGTGAAGGGCTGTCGGGAAGTATTTCCGATGGCCCTTTGTAATAAATCATGCATATTAATTGCATATTAATTTAATATAAGCTATATTTGCGGCGCAATAGAGAAGCCAATAAAGTAAAGAGTCCTGAAACTGATACGGCTTTTCCAGGGACTTTTGCAGGTTTCTCACCTGAGAAACGTAGGGTTCACAATCGGAAAACATACAGCTCTGCAAAGAGAAACATGGGTTTCAGGGCAGGGAAACGTAAAAACATATGCTACGTTTTCACAAAAACAGACTAGGGTTGGAACTTACACAGATTAGAATATAGCATACAGCGTATGAACATGTGCAGGCAACATAGAGTAGTTCGGATAAAGGTCAGTACGACGCTTTACCGGAGATGTCATGCCCGGGCGCATTGGTTCAGCGGATTTCTTCATGAAAGTTTGTAAGATGCGGGAAGTTGCGTCTTCCCGGCCTTGCGTGGAATCTTTCTTATAAACTTTTATTCTCGATTTTGTTATGTGGATTATTTTATTGATTGTCCTGGCAGGTATTCTGGCAGGATATAGCCTTCGCATGTGTGCTTTTTTGAAAAAAGTGAATCTGACTATTTCGTGTACCATCTGTCTGATGCTGTTCGTGTTAGGACTTTCCGTGGGGTACAACCCGTTGATTGTGGGCAACCTGTGCTCTTTTGGAGGCCAGGCCTTGCTGCTCAGTGTGGCAGGCATTACGGGAAGTGTGCTGCTGGCGCGCGTGGTATATCTGTGGTTCTTTAAGGAAGGAGGTGAGAAATGAAGGGTAGTTTGCTGGTATTGTCCACGTTCTTTGTAGGCTGTGTGTTAGGCTACGTGTGGAACTTTTCCGGATGGGAGTTGGGAGATACGCACCACTTGTCCATGTATATTCTTTATGCCCTGATGTTTCAGGTAGGCGTCAGCATTGGCGGGGGAGAGGATTTCAAGGAACTGCTTCGTGGTTTCCGCCCCAAGATGCTGCTGATACCGCTGGCCACCATCGGAGGAACCCTGCTGTTTTCGGCATTGGTCAGTGTGCTGCTGACCCGCTGGAGTGTGTTCGACTGTCTGGCCGTGGGCAGCGGACTGGGATACTATTCGCTTTCGTCCATCCTGATTATGGAACTCAAAACCCCCGATCTGGGTGCACAGCTGGCTTCGGAACTGGCCACGATTGCACTTCTGACGAATGTCATCCGGGAACTGGTGGCGCTGGTGGGAGCTCCTTTCCTCTGCAAATATTTTGGGAAGCTGGCCCCCATTTCGGTGGCCGGAGTAACTTCGGTCGATGTAGCCCTTCCTTCCATTATCCGTGTGTCTGGAAAGGAAATGGTGCCCCTTGCCATCTTCCACGGGCTGCTGGTCGACATGTCCGTGCCGTTTTTCATTTCTTTGTTTTGCAAGCTGTAGAAGGAATCCCCCGTCTGCAAAGCAAAGAGATGAAAACGGCGGCGGGGAGCCTTAGATGTCCATACCCATGATGTAATCGTTCATGTAATATCCGTTGCCGATGGGGAAGTCCCCTTCGCGCACCTTCTTCATGCCCATGTGCTCATAGAATCCAAGTGCCGGATTCTGCCGGTTCACGTTCAGTTCCATGCGGCAAGGTTCCGGATGAAGTTCCTTGATGCCCTTTATGGCCTGCTGGAACAGTTGCCGTCCGAGTTTGTATTTCTGGAAGTAGGGGAGCACGTAAATCTTCTGCAAGTGAAACAAATCCGTATCTTCCTGCTGGATGGACACATAGCCCGCAGGCTCACATTCCTCGTAAGCGATGTAGTAAATGTGATGCTCTTTCTCCATCTGGTTTCTCAGGCTTTCGCTGGAGTACATCCAGTCCATCATGTAATCAATCTGTTCCGGAGTCAGAATATGCTGGTAGGTAGCCGGAAAGGTCTGTGCTGCCAGCGTCCGGATGACTTCAATGTCTGCAAGGGTAGCTTTTTTAATCGTAAACATAGGCGTTTCCTTATTTATAATGTGTTTTCTGCAAAAGTAGTTTATCTTTTGTTTGTATGGGTTTTATCGAAACATAAACTTGTTAAAAGTTTTGAAATTATAATACCTTGCAATACATAGTATCAATATAAAGCCTATATTTGTGTCATACAAGATAAATGAGCAGAAATGAATGTAGACAATGTAAAATCGCAGATGCGCAAAGGGATGCTGGAGTATTGCATTCTGTTGCTGTTGCACCGGGAGTCAGCCTATTCTTCCGATATTATCCAGAAGCTGAAAGAAGCCCGGCTGATTGTGGTGGAAGGCACGCTTTATCCGTTGCTGACCCGCCTGAAGAACGACGGGCTCCTGTCGTACGAGTGGGTGGAGTCTACGCAAGGACCGCCCCGCAAGTATTATGGACTTACTCCGGAAGGGGAGGAATTTCTGAAAGAGCTGGAAAGTGCCTGGGACGGACTTTCCGATACCGTGAATCATTTAAGACAAAACATTTAAAAACCACATGACATGAAAAAGACACTGACCGTAAATTTAGGTGGCACCGTATATCATATAGATGAAGATGCCTATATCCTGCTGGATAATTATTTGAACAACCTCCGCTATCATTTCCGTAAGGATGAAGGAGCGGAAGAAATTGTGCGCGACATAGAATCCCGCATTGCCGAACTGTTTGATGAGGCATTGCGTGGCGGATTGCAGGTAATTACCATCAAAGAGGTGGAAGAGGTAATTGCCCGCATGGGAAAACCGGAAGAACTGAATGGTGAAGAAGGCGGTAACCCGTTTGCATCGAACGGCAAGACTTTCGATAGTGAATCGACGGAAACCAGCCGTCGCCTGTTCCGCAATCCGGACGACCGTATCCTGGGTGGAGTGGTATCGGGTATTGCAGCCTATTTCGGCTGGGATGTGACCTGGACCCGCATCGTCTTTATCCTGGCTGGCTTTCTGATTCACGGGCTGATTCTGGCCTATCTGCTGGCCTGGATTATCATTCCGCTGGCACATACGGCAACGGAAAAGTTACAGATGCGCGGAGAGCCCATCAATGTGGAGAACATCGGCCGGACGGTGACCGACGGTTTTGAGAAGGTGAATGAGTATGTGCATTCGGAACAGCCTCGCTCTGCTTTGCATAAGTTTGGCAACGGAGTGGTAGCCGTGTTTGGTTTCCTGCTGAAACTGTGTCTGGTGCTGTTGCTGATATGCTGTGCTCCATTCCTGCTGGTAGGACTCATCGTATTGTTTGCCCTGCTGATGGCGGCTACGGGAGTCATCGTCAGTCTGCCTGCTTTCTTCTATAATATATTGCCTTGGGTAGATTGGGGCGGTGTGCATACCATGCCGGGAGTGATTGTCGGGTTGACCGTATGCGGTCTGCTGATAGCCGGTATCCCGGTGGCCGGACTGATTCAGGCCGTCATGCAGTCGTTTGGCAGCTGGAAGCCCATGGCTACTTCCACGAAAGTAGTACTGGTGTTGTTGTGGATGATTGCCCTGGCCATAGGAATCGTATTGTTCTTTCAGATTCCTTTTCTGGCAGAGCCACTTTTGTCAGCTCCTTTCTGGGGTGAGTTCCTCTGATTTTGTCAGTCTCGCCTGAATGTGTGAGGCAAGAATGTCACATGAAACAGCCAAAATGGCAGTCCGTGTCAGAAAAAAAAGCTGGCACGGGCTTTTTTTTGTTCTGGCATGGCATTTGTCTTTTAGAGGGCGTAACGTTTCAGCGTTACAGAATTAACCAAATTAGAAAATAATAAAAATAGATACAATTATGGGAAAGATTATTGGTATTGACTTAGGAACAACAAACTCATGTGTTGCAGTATTTGAAGGTAACGAACCGGTGGTAATTGCCAACAGCGAAGGTAAACGTACCACTCCTTCAGTAGTAGGTTTCGTAGACGGCGGCGAACGTAAGGTAGGCGACCCTGCCAAACGTCAGGCTATTACCAACCCGAAACGTACCGTATATTCTATCAAGCGTTTCATGGGTGAAACTTACGATCAGGTTCAGAAAGAAATTTCTCGTGTACCTTATTCAGTAGTAAAGGGTGAAAACAATACTCCGCGTGTAGACATCGACGGACGTCTGTACACTCCGCAGGAAATCTCTGCCATGATTCTGCAGAAGATGAAGAAAACTGCTGAAGATTATCTGGGACAGGAAGTAACAGAAGCTGTCATCACCGTTCCGGCATATTTCTCTGACTCTCAGCGTCAGGCTACGAAGGAAGCAGGTCAGATTGCAGGTCTGGATGTAAAACGTATCGTGAACGAACCGACTGCAGCTGCATTGGCTTACGGTGTAGACAAGGCTAACAAAGATATGAAGGTAGCCGTATTCGACCTTGGTGGTGGTACATTCGATATCTCTATCCTGGAATTCGGTGGCGGTGTATTCGAAGTATTGTCAACTAACGGTGATACTCACCTGGGTGGTGATGACTTCGACCAGGTTATCATCGACTGGCTGGTTCAGGAATTCAAGAACGACGAAGGTGCTGACCTGACGGCTGACCCGATGGCTATGCAACGTTTGAAAGAAGCTGCTGAAAAGGCAAAAATTGAATTGTCTTCTTCTACTTCTACTGAAATCAACTTGCCGTACATCATGCCGGTAGCTGGTGTGCCTAAACACTTGGTGAAGACTTTGACCCGTGCTAAATTCGAACAGCTTGCCCACAACTTGATTCAGGCTTGTCTTGAACCTTGTAAGAAAGCCATGAGCGATGCAGGTTTGAGCAACTCTGATATCGACGAAGTAATCCTGGTAGGTGGTTCTTCACGTATCCCGGCTGTGCAGAAACTGGTAGAAGACTTCTTCGGTAAAGTTCCTTCTAAGGGTGTAAATCCGGACGAAGTAGTAGCCGTAGGTGCTTGTATCCAGGGTGCCGTATTGAACAAGGAAGCGGGTGTAGGTAACATCGTATTGCTGGATGTCACTCCGTTGACACTGGGTATCGAAACAATGGGTGGTGTAATGACCAAGCTGATTGATGCCAACACAACCATTCCGTGCAAGAAGAGCGAAGTGTTCTCTACTGCAGCTGATAACCAGACGGAAGTTACCATCCACGTATTGCAGGGTGAACGTCCGATGGCCGCTCAGAACAAGTCAATCGGTCAGTTTAACCTGACAGGTATCGCTCCGGCTCGTCGTGGTGTACCTCAGATTGAAGTAACCTTCGATATCGATGCCAATGGTATCTTGAAGGTATCTGCCAAGGATAAGGCTACTGGTAAGGAACAGGCTATCCGTATCGAAGCTTCATCTGGTTTGAGCAAGGAAGAAATCGACCGTATGAAGGCTGAAGCTGAAGCTAATGCAGAAGCTGATAAGAAAGAAAAGGAACGCATCGACAAGTTGAACCAGGCAGACAGCTTGATCTTCTCAACAGAAAATCAGTTGAAAGACCTTGGCGATAAGATTCCGGCTGACAAGAAAGCTCCTATCGAAGCTGCTCTTCAGAAACTGAAAGACGCTCACAAGGCTCAGGATTTGGCTGGTATCGATGCTGCAAGCGCAGAACTTCAGGCTGCATTCCAGGCTGCAAGTGCTGAAATGTACGCTCAGACAGGCGGTGCTCAGGCTGGTCCTAACGCAGGTCAGGCAAACAACAATGCAGGTCAGGGTTCAAGCAAGAATAATGACAATGTGCAGGATGCTGACTTTGAGGAGGTAAAATGATTCCGATAAGTAAACAAATAATAAACAATAAGCAAAAGCGTGCAGCTCAATGAGTTGCACGCTTTTTGCGTGTATGCTCGGCATGAGTATTAGCTAATGGGTGCAAGTCCCCAATGAGCCCTAATAGCGGGAATCATACAGCCAATAGCAAGGGTGTCCATCGCGAGGTGGAATCTGAAAGAAGCTGGCGGCAAATATCTGGT